>NZ_JBFBNR010000030.1:0-104397 GCF_040687675.1 Kitasatospora sp. NPDC056731 | reverse complement strand
CGGGGTGGAGCAGCTCGGTAGCTCGCTGGGCTCATAACCCAGAGGTCGCAGGTTCAAATCCTGTCCCCGCTACTTCTGCCACTGGGGCCGACGCACACTGTGCGTCGGCCCCAGTGCTGTTCTCCCGTGGTCGCCTTCGGTGCGGGCCCCCGGTCAGCTCACTGTCGTGGTGCTGAGCGCCTGCGCGGTGGCGGGGTAGCAGGCGGTGGGCACGTCGACGGTGAAGAACGAGACGGGCACGGTCGCCGTGAAGGTCAGCCCCGGGTCCGCGTAGCTCGTACCGGCCACCGAGGTGCTGATGACGCTGCCGGAGGCCCCGGCGGCCAGGTTCAGGGTCAGCGCGGGGAGCGTGAAGGTGCCGCCGCCGTCGACCGACCCGTTCACGGTGAGCACGACGTTGCCGTTGTTCACCGCGACGCTCGCGCTGCCCGAGTAGCCGGAGCCGCCGGTCAGCGACTCGCCGGTCAGCGTGGCGTTCGCGGGGACCGGCACGGTGAGCACGATGTTGCTGATCGACTGGATGCTGTAACCGCCCACCGTGGTGGGCACGGTGAGCGCGTCGGGGGCCAGGGTGACGGTGAACTGGCTGCCGGCCGCGACGGTGGCGGGCGCGGCGGCGTTGACACCGGCGTTGAGGTTGAAGGTCTGTGCCGACCCGATCGGCGGAGTCGCCTGGCAGGCCAGGACGACCGGGGTGTCCGCGGCCGCGGCGGTCGGCGCGAACAGCCCGACCGCGGCCACGCCGCCGGCGAGCACGACCGAGGCACGTCGCAGAGCAGAGGTCATTCCCATGAGGGTTCTCCCGCGAAGCCTGAGGTGGGGGGTGAGGGTGGGGCGCGCGAGCGTCGGGGCGTGGGGTACCTGAGCCACCCGGCCGCCCGGCGGCCCGGCACAGGCCGGGCGAATTCAGCATGGGCGCGTCAGGGACCCCCAACAATCCTGCTGCGCAAGGTAGTTGCGGCACTTTCCGGCCATTCTCCGGCCGCGGGGCTCCGGACCTGACAGCGGTGCGACTCGCACGGCCCACGGGGTGCCGCCGCAGGGCCTCACGGCTGGTCGGCGGCGGCCTCGCGTTCGCGGCGCTGCCGGTGCTCGGTGCGGATGCCGCACCAGGCGGTGCAGGCCAGGCTGGCGGCGATGATTCCTTCGGCCCAGAAGAACGCGAGGTAGTCGATCAGCGATCCGATCGGCGGTGAGCCGGGGGCGGCGTTGCGCATGCCGATCAGGGCGAACAGGCTGGCCGCCATCCAGCCCAGGGAGGGCCAGACCAGGCCCTCGCGCTTGCGGTAGAGCACCTCGGCGGCGCCGAGGACGGCCAGGGCGATGGCCCACATCGCCGCGATCATGAACCAGGCGAGGATGAAGGTGCTGCGGGAGCGGGTGATCTTCGCGTCCAGGGCCACGGCGCCGGTGGCCCCGGCCGTGGCCTGCGGGCGCACGACGAAGAACGGGTCGGTGTCGGTGAGGACCAGGCCGACCGGCACGGGGGTGGCGCCGCTGGTGGCCGTGAAGCCGGCCTCCATGCGGTAGCGGTCGAAGGGGTAGTCGGTGATGGTGCCGTCGTACATCCCGACGTGGACGAGCTGGGGCGCCGCGCTCTCGCCCTCGGCTGCCCGGATGGTCGTCCTGGGTGTGCCGGTGACGGTGATCTCGACGGGTCGGCTGAAGGCCTGGCCGTCGGCGCCGGCGGCGAGCCTGCCGTGCGGTACGGGCGTGATGTAGAGCGTCAGCTGCTGGGCCGCCGGGTCCACGTCCTGGGCGGTGACGTCGAGTTCGATCCAGTCCTGGGCCGAGGGGATCGCCAGTTCGCGGGTCTGCTCCCGGGTGTTGCGCTCGTTGAGGTACAGCCCGATCCCGCTCCCGCACAGGGCGACGACCATCGCCAGGACGACGGCGAACCGCCAGCGGTGGCGAGGAGCGCGGCGCGCAACCGGGCTGGTCGCGCTGGTGTCATCGGTGGTGACCTGCACGGTCGTCCTTCCTGAGGCTGTGGAGTCGGGGCGGCGGCCGACGCGTGCGCGGCGGAGGCCCTGGCGGCCCGCCTCCGTGGGGGGGTGGACGGGCCGCCAGGGGGCACGGAGCCCGCGCTGCGGCGGACTGGTCCTGGGGCCGGGGGTGCCCCCGCATCTTTTACTAGACTGAAAATTCAGTCAAATCCAGGGAGAGCGGTGATCTACGACGCACACGGCGTCGAGGCCGGGCGCCGCACCACCGGACAGGCCCTGGTGAGGCCGTGGTGAAGGGGCACCACGGGTGCGAGCAGAGGGCGCGCGGGAGGCCGATGGGACGACACGATTCCGTTTCGGCCAGTGCAGGTCCGGTTCGCGCCGGTCCCGTCGAATCGGGGGTCCAGGGGTGCCGTCCGGCGGGACAGTGCTGTGCTACAGGGGCTGCGCCCGTGGAGGCGAGAGCCCGCACAGCAGACAACAGGGGGTCTTCAGCAGTGGTGGCTTCTCTGAACTACGACATCCTCACCGACCCGGCGCCGCTCCAGGTGCCGGTGGCGGGCGAGGAGTCCGAGGGCGCGGTCTACATCGTCGTCTCCAACCCGACTATGGACGAGGTGATCTGGTACTCCATCGAGGTGCGGGTGCCCTGCGGCCAGCAGGAAGGTCATCTGACGGTCGACCCGAAGTCGATCAAGGCGCGGATCGCGCAGAACGACGCGACGAAGAAGACGGAAGAGCCGACCGCCGTCTGGGACGACACCGCCGGTGTCCTCACCGTGTCCGCCCGGCCCGGCGCGCTGTTCAGGGAGGCCGGGTCCCTGGTCCTGGCGTTGGAGGGCTTCCCGGTCTCCAGCAAGCCGGGGCCGGTCCTGCTCCAGGTGACGGAGCGGGCGGCGAACGGCGCCAGGGTGCAGCGCAACCCCGTGACCCTGAGCCTGCTGAAGCAACTGCCCAAGGTGCCGCGCAACTTCCGCCCGAAGGCGTCCCTGGTGGCCGGAGGCAAGGACGTCGTCCTGCAGTGGGAGGGGCCCGACACCCTCACGTACCAGATCCAGGGGCCGGACGGCCCCCCGGTTCCCGTCCAGCCGAGGAAGGGGACGACCACGTGGGAGTGGTCTCCGCTGCCGGGCGCGGAGCCGAAGCGGGACGCCACGTACACCCTGACGGCCACGTCCCGGGGCCAGCAGTTGCCGGGGTACTTCCTCACCACCACCGTCCACCTGCGCAGCCCCGAGTTCGAGGCCGTGACCGCGACGGCCGGGGTGCGCACCCCGTGGGTCGGGGGCACCACGGAGAGGGGGCGGGTCACCTTCACCCCGCAGGGCGCGCAGGTCCGCGACGACTCCGACGCGCCCGGCTCCCTCTCGGCCAGCGCTGTCTCGGCCGGAACCGTCTCGGCCGACAGCGTCTCGGCCAGCACCGTCTCCGCCGGCACCGTCTCGGCCACCAGGGCGGACGTGGATGTCGTGACCGCCGCGTCGGTGCGGGGCCGCGGCGGCGACGCCGGGTGGATCGAGTTCCCGTCCGACGGGATCAGGGTCGGCCACGGCGGGGGAAGCGACCTGGGGACCGTCACGGCGGACAAGCTCAGGGTGAGCGGGATCAACACCACCTGGGTGGGCGACCGCGACGCCGCCAAGGGCTGGATCGAGTTCTCGCAGTCCGGGGTGAACATCCGCAAGGACGGAAGCCAGAACTGGGGATCCGTCGCGGCCGACAAGGCCGACCTGAACGGCATCAACACCAGGTGGGTGCAGGGCCGCACGGCCGACGACGGGTGGATCGAGTTCCCACCCGCCGGGCTGAACGTGTACCAGGGCGCCGGAAACCACCAGTGGGGAACCGTCGCGGCCGGCAAGGCGGACCTCAACGACCTGCTGACCCACCGCGCCCAGGTCAGGGAACGTCTCACCCTCCAGGGCGGGCTGACCGTCGACAACGTGCTGGAGACGCAGGACGGCCCGCCCCGGCTGATCGTCCACGGCCGCCTCGACGCCGAGAGCGAGGTGCTCGCCGCCAGCACGGTCACCGTCGCCGGCGACCTCACCACCAAGGGCGTCCTGCGCGTCCTGGGGGATTCGCGGTTCGACGGCAAGGTGAACGCCAACGGGCACCTGTCGGTCCGCACCGGAGACGCCTGGATCGTGCACACGAACGACGGGCAGGTGGCGATCAACGGCGACCTGCGGGTCCACGGGGCATTCCGTTCCGACAGCTGACAGCCGACGGCTCATGATTCGACGGCCGCCCCGCCGGAGCACGGGTCCGGCGGGGCGGCCGTCGCAGGTCTCCGGCGCCCGTCATCAGTGGGCGGGCCGGTCCTCGCGCTTGACTGACTTTTCAGTCAATGAAAGTGTTGACGGCGAGCTCGAAGTCGGCGCTACCCCATGACCGGAGAATCCCGTGCCCCACCCTGATCTGTCCCGCCGCACCATCCTGCGCTCCCTCGGCGGCGCGGGCGTCCTCGCCCTCGGCCTGACCGCCTGTTCGGACCTCGACGAACCCGTCGAGGACGCCACGCAGGCCCCGCAGCCGTCCGGGGCGCCGCAGTCTTCCGGGGCGCCACAGCCGTCCGGGGCCCCGGCGGCGCCCGGCGGACGCCGCTTCGGCGCCGAATGGGAGAAGCACGTCCGCACCGTGATGTCCTGGCCCGCCTCGGAGAACGTCTGGGGCGACCAGCTCCCCGACGTCCGGAAGGACATCGCCGGCCTGGCGCGGGCCATCGCCGCCCGCGAACCGGTCGTCCTGATGGCCCGCCCCGAGCAGAGGGACGCCGCGCAGAGCGCGTGCGGCTCCGCGGTCGAGGTCGTCCCCATCGCCGTCGACGACCTGTGGGCCCGCGACACCCTGCCGGTGTTCGTCGAGGAGGGCGGCAAGGTCAAGGGCGTCGACTTCAACTTCAACGGCTGGGGCAACAAACAGCAGCACGCCAACGACGGCAAGATCGCCCGCACCGTCCTGGCCAAGTACGGCGTCGAGCGCATCGAGACGAAGCTGGTCGCCGAGGGCGGCTCCTTCGAGACCGACGGCCAGGGCACCCTGCTGGTCACCGAGAGCTCCGTCGTCAACGGCAACCGCAACCCCGGCATGTCCCGCGACCAGGTCGAGGCCGAGCTCAAGAAGGCCCTCGGCGTCACCACCGTGATCTGGCTGGCCGGCGTCAAGGGCAAGGACATCACCGACGCCCACGTCGACTGCCTCACCCGCTTCGCCGCCCCCGGTGTCGTCCTGCTCGACCAGGCCTTCCCCGGTTCGCCCGCCGACGTCTGGTCCCGCTCCGCCGACCAGGCCCGCGGCGTCTTCAAGGACGCCGTCGACGCCCGCGGCAAGAAGCTCGACGTCATCGAACTCCAGCAGCCCGACCCCGACAAGATCACCGGCCGCGGCGACGCCTTCGTCTCCTCCTACATGAACTTCTACGTCGGCTCCAAGGGCGTCTACCTCCCGAAGTTCGGCGACGACCGCGCCGACGACCGCGCCCAGCAGATCCTCAAGCAGCACTTCCCCGACCGCGAGATCGTCCCCGTCAAGATCGACAACATCGCCGCCGGAGGTGGCGGCATCCACTGCGCCACCCACGACATCCCGGCCGTCGGGTGAACGCGCGGTTCGACTGACACCCGCCGGGGCGTGCGGCCTCCTCGAAGCTCTGCAGAAATCGACCAGTTCTGACTTCAGGCAGCACGGGCCCCTGCCGAGAGTTCGGCAGGGGCCCACGGTGCAGAGATCTGTAGACGGCCGGGACCTGCCCTCGACGAGTGGCAGGCCGGCCGACATCGGCTACCGTCTGCCGCCGGTCCGACGGCCCGGCCTCACCTCGGGTGTCGGGTGAAGAACTGGGCCGCGGCGTCCCCGGCGAACTGCGGGCAGGTGGAAGGTCGGTCAGCAGCGGCACCGTACGACGGCCGGCAGCACCTCCAGCTCGACCTCGATCGCCTCCCGGAGCAGGCGTCGCGCGTGCTCCAGCGGCATCGAGCCGGTCAGCCAGCGGGCGCTGAGGCCCTCGATCAGGACGGTGAGACGCTCGGCGGAGGCCGTGTGGGCCGGCGCCGTGGCCTCGGGGCGGGCGCGGCCGAGCAGGTCCGCGACGTCGTGCACCCAGGCGTGGGTGGCCCGTGCCAGCTCCTCCCGGAGATCGGGCTCGAAGACCGCGCTGGCCCTCAACTCCCCCCAGGCGGTGCTGTTCTCGCGCACGTCCGGGGTGTCCTGGAGTTCCAGGAGCAGGACCTGTTCGAGATCGCGCCGGGGATCGTCCGAGTACCCCGCCGAGTCCCCCTCGGCGGTGTAGCGGTCCGCCCGGTCGCTGATGAACTCCAGGGTCTTGCGGAGCAGCCCGGCCCGGTCGGTGAAGTGGTAGTACAGCAGCGAGGTGGACACCCCCGCCTCGGCGGCCAGTTCGCCCACGCGCAGCCCGCGCACGCCACGCCGCGCGATGACGCGGGTGGCGGCGATGAGTATCTCTGTTCGACGATCCGACACAAGCGATCACCCTACCCGGCCGGGGCCTCTCGTGGAGGAATTCCTGATCAAAGTTTCAGGGCCCAATGACCCTGTAACCAGGCGGGTGACCTCGGATCGGGGCTCACGGCAGGTTCACGGCAGGCTCAGGCCAAGCCGGTGCGGCAAGGAAAACCGCGATACCGTACGTATCGGGTATTGACTGAATTTTTAGTTGCAGCCAAGATGTGCGTCACCCCACACCTCCCCGCCCCCAAGGGAGTCCTCTTGGACACGCCCGTTCCCACCCGCCGCAGCCTGCTCAGATTCGGCGCTGCCGCCCTGCCCGCAGCGGCCCTCGGCGCCGCGTTCGCCACCGGCCTCGGCACCTCGGTCGCCGCGGCCGCAGAAACAGCCACGGACACAGCCGCAGCCGCGACGCCGTCCGGCGCCACGCTGCGGATGCCCGCGGAGACCGACCGGCACACCCGCACCTTCATGGCCTGGCCCGCCCTGTCCTCGGTCTGGCGCAGCCAGCTGTCGGGCGTCCGCCGGGACATCGCGAACGTCGCGTACGAGCTCTCGCGCTACGAGCCGGTCGCGGTGCTGGCCCGCCCCGGGCAGGCCGCCGACGCCCGGTACTCCTGCGGCTCCGGCGCCTACTACGGCATCGAGGTCCTGGAGATCCCGAACGACGACCTGTGGATCCGGGACTTCGGCCCGACCTTCGTCGTCGCACCCGGCGCCATCGCCGGGGTGGACACCAACTTCAACGGCTGGGGCAAGCGCGGCACCTCCTACTACCAGCCGTACGCCAACGACGCCGCGGCCGCGGGCACGCTCCTGTCCCAGTACGGGATCGCCCGCGTCCAGGCCCCGTTCGTGGGCGAGGGCGGCTCGCTGGAGACCGACGGGCAGGGCACCCTGCTGGCCACCGAGAGCTCGCTGGTGAACCCCAACCGCAACCCGGGCATGACCCGGGACCAGGTCGAGCAGGCGTTGAGGTCGACGCTCGGCCTGGACAAGGTCATCTGGGTCCCGGGCCTGGCCGGCCAGGACATCACCGACTGCCACATC
The DNA here is from genome assembly GCF_040687675.1 of Kitasatospora sp. NPDC056731. NCBI lineage: Bacteria > Bacillati > Actinomycetota > Actinomycetes > Kitasatosporales > Streptomycetaceae > Kitasatospora > Kitasatospora sp. NPDC056731. The sequence continues at coordinate 96,934 of NZ_JBFBNR010000030.1, read as the reverse complement.
GACTGCCTGGCCCGCTTCATCTCCCCCGGCCAGGTCATGCTGGACCAGCCCGGCCCGGGCACCGACCCCCGGTGGGTCGAGGTCTACCAGCAGACCAGGCAGGCCCTGCAGAGCGCCACCGACGCCCAGGGCCGCCGCCTGGCCATCACGGAGCTGCCCGGCCCCGACCGCAACTCCATCCGGGGGACGGGCAAGGACTTCCTGTCCAGCTACACCAACTACTACACGGCCAACGGCGCCGTCCTCGTCCCGCAGTTCGGCGACGGCTACGCGGACGGGGTCGCCTACGCGATCCTCCAGGCCAAGTACCCCGACCGCACCGTCGTCCAGCTCAACATCGACAACATCGCGAGCGGCGGCGGCGGCATCCACTGCTCCACCCAGTCGCAGCCCGCCGTACCGCCCGCCGGCTGAGCGCGGCCGAGCGCGGCTGAGCGCAGCCGAGCCTCCCGCCGACCACCTCGGTCGGCCACTCTCGACCCCATCCTGACTGAAAATTAGAACAAGAGAGAAGGATCCGTCATGACGTTCCAGATGCCGGCCGAGTGGACCCCCCACGACGGGTGCCTGATGGCCTGGCCGACCAGGTCGGACCTCTGGGGGGAGACCTTCGAGGAGGCCAAGCGGGAGTACGCGCAGGTCGCCCGGGCGATCGCCGAGTTCGAGCCGGTCACGATGGTCGCGCTGCCGGACCGGGGCGCCGAGGCGCAGGAGCTGTGCGGGGAGGGCGTCGAGGTCGTGGAACTCCCCATCGACGACTCGTGGTTCCGCGACTCCGGGCCGATCTTCGTACTCGGCGAGGACGGCCGGCGGGCCGGGGTGGACTTCCGCTTCAACGCCTGGGGCGGCAAGCACCACCCGTACGACACCGACGACCTGATCGCCGGGCGGCTGCTGGAGCGCCTGGGCGTCGAGCGCATCGACTCCCGGATGATCCTCGAAGGCGGGGCGATCACGGTCGACGGCGAGGGCACGCTGATCACCACCGAGCAGTGCCTGCTGAACCCGAACCGCAACCCGGGGATGAGCAAGGAGGAGATCGAGGCCGAGCTGATCGCGAAGCTCGGCGTCAGCACGATCATCTGGCTCCCGTACGGCGGTCTGCTGGACACCGAGACCGACGGCCACGTGGACGGCGTCTGCGCGTTCGTCGCCCCCGGCAAGGTGATCGTCCAGCTGCCCGCCGACCCCGAGCACCCCGACTACGAGCGCATGCGCGCCAACCACGCCGTCCTGGCGGCCGCCACCGACGCCCGGGGCCGCAAGCTGGAGATCCTCGAAGTCCCGCAGAGCGCCTTCGTCGAGGTCAACGGCACCGACGTCGAGGTCGGCTACCTCAACTTCTACATCGCCAACGGCGGCGTCGTCGTCCCGGTCGCCGACGTCCCGGAGGACGAGGGGGCCCTCGCCGCCATCGCGGCCGCCCTGCCCGGCCGCAAGGTCGTCGGGGTCCGCTCCCGGGTGATCGCCTACGGCGGCGGCGGAGTCCACTGCATCACCCAGCAGGTGCCCACCGCCTGAGCCGCCCGCACGCACAACCACCAACCCGTCGCCGCGGCCCGAGCAGCGAACCCCCGCTGCCAGGGCCGCCCCCTCCCCCGCCCGCCGGACCCCCGTTGAGCCTGGAAGAAAGAACCCTCGATGCCACGAAGCCAGCGCCCGGAGCACAGATCCCCGCACCCCCGCTACGCCCTGCCGGCCGCCGCCCTGGCAGCCTTCGCCCTGGTCGCCGCCTGCGCCGGGCCGCCGAAGACCGGTGACGGAGGCAACGGCGACCAGGCGTACAAGCTGTCCGCCGACACCCCCGCCGCGAAGGGCCAGCTCGACTCGTTCAGCTGGGCCGTCTACGCCGAGCCGCCGACCCTCGACTACATCTCGGCGTTCGACTACCCGCAGAACACCATCCTGTCCAACGTGTGCGAGAGCCTGATGCGGTGGACCCCGCAGCTGACCCTGGCCCCCGGGCTCGCGGCGAAGACCACCAGCCCCGACCCCACCACCTGGGTCTACGACCTGCGGCCCGACGTGCACTTCCACGACGGCGGCGTGATGACCGCCGACGACGTGGTGTACAGCCTCGGCCGGCAGATGAACCCCGACAACGCGGCGGCCTGGGCCCAGCAGTTCCAGAACGTCAGCACCGTCACCAAGAGCGGCCCGCTCCAGGTCACCGTCAAACTCAAGCAGCCCGACTCGCAGTTCAACCAGTACATGGCCACGGCGGCGGGCGTCGTCGCGTCCAAGGCCGGCATCGAGGCGGCCGGCAAGGACTACGGCACCTCCGGCAGCCTGGACTGCACCGGCCCCTACCAGCTCGGCTCCTGGAACAAGGGCCAGTCCATCCAGCTGCGGCGCTTCGACGGCTACTGGGGCACCAAGGCCAAGTCCGCGAAGGTCGACTTCCGCTTCCTGACCGACCCCTCGGCGCGCGTCAACGCCATGATCAGCGGCGAGGCGGACGGCGGCTACCTGATCCCGACCGAGAGCTACGACCGCCTGAGCAAGAGCGGCGTGGGCACCCTCTACTTCGGCGAGGGCCTCAGCACGGTCAACGTCAACGTCACCAACATGAAGGGCGTGCTCGGCGACGTCCGCGTCCGCAAGGCGCTGTCGCTGGCCCTCGACCGCTCCGGCTTCGTGCGCACCGGGCTCGCCGGCGCCGGCAGCGCCACCGGCTCCCTCACCTCCCGCGCGGCCTGGGCCGCGGCGCCGCCGGACGTCAGGAAGGAGGCGTTCGAGGGGCTCACCCCGACCGCCCCGGACATCGACCGGGCCAAGGCCCTGATCAAGGAGGCCGGCGCCACCGGAAAGACCGTCACGGTCGCGACCAGCTCCATCGGCCAGGACGTCTCGCTGCTGGCCACCGCCGTCCAGTCGGCCGGCGCCAGGATCGGTCTCGACATCCAGCTCAAGACGATCGCGCCCAACGCCTTCACCGCGCTGTTCACGGACGCGAAGGCGCGCGAGGGCATCGACCTGTTCCCGGAGACGTACTACGACTCCATCACCGACCCGCTGGACCTGCTGGCCAACTTCAAGACCGGCGCCTACCAGAACTTCGCCGGCTACAGCGACCAGGCCTACGACGACCTGGTCGACAAGGCGACCGTCGCCGCCGACCCGGCGGAGCGCTTCACCCTCGAAGCGCAGCTCCAGAGGACCGCGTCCGACCAGCTGCTGTGGATCCCGGTCGCCGAGTGGCCCACCGCCGTGTTCCTCAACAAGAGGATCACCGGCGCCCCGACCACCATCTCCTACATGTACTACCCGTGGGCGGCCGACGTGGGTTCGGCCCAGTGACGTCTCCCGGATCCACCGTGCGGCGGCCGGTCCTCCCGGCCGCCGCCCCGCCCCCGGACGTGAGGGCTTCCACGTGAGTTTCCTGCGCTTCACCGCACGACGGCTGGCCGAGATGGCGGCCACCCTCCTCGGCGCCTCCTTCGTGATCTTCGGCGCGATGTACCTGGCGCCGGGCAACCCGGCCAGCTTCCTGCTCTCGGGCCGCTCCGCCTCCCCCGAGGCACTCAAGGCGATCAACGACCAGTACCACCTGGACGAACCGTTCCTGCTGCAGTACCTGCGCTGGCTCGGCCAGATCGTCCACGGCGACTTCGGCCGCTCCATCACCTACCGCACCGACGTGTCGCGGCTGCTGGCCGACCGGCTGCCCGCCACCCTCCTGCTCGTCACCATGGCCCTGCTCCTGGTCGTCGCCATCGGCGTGCTCCTCGGCTGGATCGGGGCCGTCCGCGGCGGCGCCGTGGACTCGACCATCCTGGTCGCCACCACCGTGGCCGTCGGCACCCCGTCCTTCGTCGCGGCCGTCCTGCTGCAGGGCCTGTTCGCGGTGAAGCTGGGATGGTTCCCGACCGGCGGCACCGGCGACGGACTCGGCCAGATGCTCTGGCACCTGGCCCTGCCCGCCGTCGCCCTGGCGCTCTACCTGATCGGCATGCTCGCCCGGGTCACCCGCGCCGCGATGCAGGAGGTCCTCGGCCAGGAGCACGTCACCGTGGCCCGCAGCCGGGGCGTCGCCGAGCACGAGGTGATCCGCCGGCACGTGTTCCGCAACGCCCTGGGCACCGTCCTGACCACGGGAGGCCTGATCGTCTCCACCCTGCTGGTGTGCACCGTCCTGGTCGAGTCCGCGTTCAGCGTCGGCGGCATCGGCCAGCTCCTCGAACTGTCCACCACCACCAAGGACTTCCCCACCGTGCAGGCCATCTCCCTGCTCATGGTGGGGCTGTTCATGGCGGTCAACCTCGTCGTCGACCTGCTGCACCCGCTGGTCGACCCCAGGGTCACCCTCGCGCCGAAGAGGTCCGCCGCATGAGCACCACCGTCCTGCGCCGCCCCGGCCTCGCCCGCCTGCGCACCGCCCGAGCACCCCTGTACCACCTCTGCCTCGGCCTCGTCGCCGTGGTCGTCCTGGCGGCCGTGCTCGCCTCCTGGCTCGCCCCGTACGACCCGAACGCCGTCGACCTGGGCAACGCCCTCGCCGGCCCCTCCGGCGACCACCTGCTCGGCGTCGACGCCGCCGGCCGGGACACCCTGTCCCGGCTGATGCTCGGCGCCCGCACCTCGCTGCTCGGCCCGCTCGGGGTGGTCGCCTTCTCCACCCTGGCCGGCGTCGCCATCGGCGTCACCGCGGCCTGGCGGGGCGGCTGGCTCGACTCCGTCCTGTCCCGCTCCACCGAACTGGTCTTCGCCTTCCCCGGCATGCTGCTGGCGATCCTGATCGTCGCGGTCTACGGCGAGGGCCTGATCGCCCCGGTGATCGCCCTCGCCATCGCCTACCTGCCCTACGTCAGCCGCCTCAGCCGCTCACTCGTCCTCGCCGAACGCTCCCGCCCCTACGTCGAGGCCTACCGCGTCCAGGGCCATTCCGGACTCCAGATCTGCCTGCGCCACATCATCCCCGGCATCGCCCCCGTCGTCCTCGCCCAATCCACCATCAACTTCGGCTACGCCCTGATCGACCTCGCCGGCCTCTCCTTCCTCGGACTCGGCGTCCCGGCGCTCACCCCCGACTGGGGCCGCATGGTCTTCGACGGCCAGACCGCCATCCAGCACGGCTACCCCCTGTCGGCGATCCTGCCCTGCGTCGCCATCGTGCTGACCGTCGTCGCCTTCAACGTCGTCGGCGAACGCTGGGCCGACCAGGTCGCCAGGAGGGACCGATGAACGTCCTCGACATCCAGGGCCTGCGGCTGCGCCTGCCCGGCACCGCCCGGCCCGTCCTCGACGGCGTCGACCTCACCGTCGACACCCGCGAGACCGTCGCCCTCGTCGGCGAATCCGGCTCCGGCAAGAGCCTCACCTCCCGCAGCGTCCTCGGGCTGCTGCCGCGCGGCGCCACCACCGAGGGCATCGTGCGCGTCAACGGCGACGACGTCCTCACCATGAGCCCGGAACAGCTGCGCCGCCTGCGCACCGACACCGCGGCCATGGTCTTCCAGGACCCGCGCGCCTCCGTCAACCCGCTCCGGCGCATCGGCGACTTCCTCACCGAGACCAGCCGCCGGGGCCCCGGCGGGGCCGACGCCGCCGCCGGACGGGCCGCGGAGATGCTGGCCGCCGTCGGGCTCCCGGAGGCCACGCTCGGCAAGTACCCGGGGCAGCTGTCCGGCGGCATGCTGCAACGCGTCATGATCGCGGGCGCGCTGATGGGCGACCCCGCCCTGATCCTCGCCGACGAGGCCACCACCGCGCTGGACGTCACCACCCAGGCCGAGGTCGTCGCCCTCCTCGGCGACCTGCGCGAACGCTTCGGCACCGCACTGGTCTTCGTCACCCACGACCTCGGACTCGCCGCCGCCATCAGCGACCGCGTCTACGTCATGTACGCGGGGCGGATCGCCGAAACCGGGCCGGCCGAGGCCCTGTTCGAGCGGCCGCGCCACCCCTACACGGCCGCGCTGCTCGCCTCCACCCCCCGCCTGGACTCCCCCCGGGGCAGGCTGGCCGCCATCGGCGGCAGGCCACCGAGCCTGCGCGAGGACCTGACGGGCTGCCCCTTCGCCGCCCGCTGCCCGCTCGCGACCGAGGTGTGCACCGAGCGGGCGCCGGCCCTGCTGCCGCTCGCCGACGAGCCGGCCCGGCGGGCCGCCTGCCACCACGGCGACCGCGTCGCGGAGGTGACCGCCAATGCCTAGGAGCACTGCCGACGGCCCCGCCACGACCAGCCCCATCACGACCGGCCCCGCCACGACCGGACCCGCCACGACCAGCCCCGTCACGACAAGCCCTGGAGGAGAACCAGCGATGCCGAAGACCGTCCTGGAGGCCGTCGGCCTGCACCGCGCCTACGGGAGCGTCCAGGCGGTCGACAACGTCTCCTTCACCCTGGCCGAAGGCGGATCGCTGGGCATCGTCGGCGAGTCCGGGTCGGGCAAGACCACCACCGCCCGGATCGTCGTCGGGCTCGAACGGGCGGACACCGGACGGGTCCTGGTGCACGGCCGGGACCGCACCGAGCACCGGCGCGGCCGGGCCCACCGGCTGGCCCGCGCCCGCGAGGTCCAGATGGTCTTCCAGGACCCGTACCTGTCCCTCGACCCCCGCACCAGCGTCGGCGCCGCGCTGCGCGAAACGCTCAGGCTGCACTTCCCCGACGCGGACCACCCCCGCCGGATCGCCGAACTCCTCGACCAGGTCGGCCTCGGCGAGCGCGAGGCCGAGGCCCTGCCCCGCCAGCTCTCCGGCGGCCAGCGCCAGCGCGTCGCCATCGCCCGCGCGCTGGCCGTCGAGCCCGCCGTCCTCGTCCTCGACGAGGCGGTGGCCGCCCTCGACGTCTCGGTGCAGGCGCAGATCCTCAACCTGCTCGCCGACATCCGCGAACAGACCGGCATCGGCTACCTGTTCATCACCCACGACCTGGGCGTCGTGCGGTGCGTCACGGACGAGGTGGTCGTGATGCGGCACGGCCGGATCGTCGAGTCCGGCCCCACCGCCGAGGTCCTCGCCCGCCCCCGGCACGCCTACACCCGGCTGCTGCTCGACTCCGTGCCCAGGCCGGGCTGGGACCCGCGGTCCATCGCGGACGCCCGCCGGGCCCTGTAGCCGGGCCTTCCGGACTATCGGACCCTCCGGACTGCCGGGGTCCCGCGGGGTCGGCGGACTCCACGGGGCCCCGGTGTCGTTCGGCCGACGGGCGGACGACACCGGGGCGCAGGGCGTGCTACGCCGTCCCGGACGGTGCTCCGGCGAGCGCGCGCACCAGCGTCCCCAGCACCGTCGCCGCGTCCACGTTCGAGTCGAGGGACTGGATGGCCGCGAGGCCGTCCACCGCCGCCGCGACCGCCTCGCCCAGGGGCCGCGGGTCGATGCCGCCGCCCCGCTCGTCGGCGAGCACCTGGAAGAGCCGGACGAAGCACGACCGCCAGCGCAGGTACTCCTGCTCCAGACTCCCCCGGACGCGTTCGTCGTTGAGGGCGTGCCAGTGCAGGGCCGCGTGCAGGTGCGACAGGTCCGGGCTCTCGCCCCGGGTCAGCAGGCCGATCACGCGCTCGGCCCGCTCGGCGAAGTCGCCGGGGCCGTCCACCGCTTCCTCCAGTGGGGAGATCCACTCCGGCCGGATGTCCTCGATCACCGCCACGATCAGGTCGGTGCGGTCGCGGAAGTGGTAGTGGCACATCCCGTGCGAAACGCCGGACAGCGCGGCGACGTTGCGCGTGGTGAAGCGCCCGGCGCTCTCGCCGGCCAGCAGGGTCCGGGCGGCGGAGACGAGCCGTGACCGGGTCTGCTCCCCCTTGGCCGACGAGCGCGTGCGCCCCTGCGGTACCACGGGGGCCGCCTGAACCTGTTCCTTCTCGCCTGTCGCCATGGCGCAACTCTAGGACGTGTCCGGCCAGGCCCCCGCTCCAGGAATCTTCGTCCGATCCTGCGCAGATAATTGACCGAGCGCTTGGTTAGTTCTACCTTTCGAGTCAATCCCGTTGCCGAGACGGGCAGTTGACCGGAGGACCCGATGAACGATCACGTCCCGAGCAGGTCCGGCCTGGGCAGACCCGGCCTGGGCAGACGACAGTTCCTCACCGCGGCCGGCCTCACCGCAGCCGGCCTGGCCGTGACGTCGGCGGCAGGCTCCACCGCCGCCGCGGCGTCCGGCCTCCGCGGCTCCCGCAGCAAGGACACCGCGCTGTCGGGTGCGTTCGCCGTCCCGATCGACGGCGTGCGGCACACCCGGACCTGGATGGCCTGGCCCGACAGCACCGCGATCTGGCGCAGCCAGCTCAGCGGCGTCCAGTCGAACATCGCGCTGATCGCCAAGACCATCGCCAAGTACGAGCCGGTCGTCATGTGCGCCAACCCCGCGAGCGCCGCCAAGGCCCGCTCCCTGTGCGGCTCGTCGGTCACCGTGATCACCACGATCCCCGTCGACGACTGCTGGATGCGCGACACCGGCCCGGTCTTCCGCACCAACGGACCGGGAGCCCTCGACGCCGTCGGCCTCAACTTCAACGGCTGGGGAAACCGGCAGACCCACGCCAACGACGCGCTGGTCGCCCAGCGCATCGCCGCCTACGTCGGGGTGCCGTTCACGGCTGCCGGTCTGATCGCCGAAGGCGGCGCCATCGAACAGGACGGCGCCGGCACCCTGATGGCCACCCGCAGCAGCATCGTCAACGACAACCGCAACCCCGGGATGAGCCAGGCGCAGATCGAGGCCGCGATGTGCCAGGCCTACGGCGCGTCCAAGGTCATCTGGTTCACCGGCATCAGGAACCAGGACATCACCGACGACCACGTCGACGCCACCTCGCGCTTCCTCGCACCCGGCGCCGGGCTGGTCCAGATGCCGCTGGCGACCGACACCGACGCGTGGGCGAACGACGCGCGCGAGCAGTACCAGATCCTGTCCGCCGCCACGACGGCCGCAGGCGGTCCGACCGCGGTGACCAAACTCCAGGGCCCGGACTACTACAAGATCCGCTCCACCAACCAGAATTTCGTCGCCTCCTACGCCAACTACTACGCGTGCAACGGCGCCGTGATCTCCGCCCAGTTCGGTGACAGCACGGCCGACGCCGCCGCCCGGGCGACCCTGGCCCGGCTCTTCCCCGGACGCACCGTCGAGCAGCTCAACATCGACTCCCTCGGCGCCGGCGGCGGCGGCATCCACTGCGTCACCCAGCAACAGCCCGCCGTGTAACACCCGGCGGAGCGGCGCGCACACCGGCACGGCCCACCGGCCACGCGCAGGCGTGCGCGCCGACCACCTCCGCGCCCCTGGCCGCTGACGAACGGGCCGGCGCCGGCCTGAGCCCGACGGTGCGCATCCGAAGGGTGGCTCCGTCGTTGACCAGGCTGCGGTCCCGGGTGGTTACCCGGGGCGCGGTCTGCACGGGCGCCGGCTTTCGCCGGGCGGCGCTGTGCGAGGAAGGAGTGCGATGAGCATGGTGACGGGTGAGGGGCGCCAGGCCCCCGGCAGCGGTGCGGGCAGCGGTGCGCGCACCGTGGGCAAGCGGGTGGCGGTCCTGGGCACGGCCGTGGGGGCCGCGCTGGTCCCGGTCGGCGCCGCCCACGCCAGCATCGTCGGCGTGGGCAACGCCGTGTTCGACAACTCCTGCGTGAACCACGGCGGCACCCAGGCCACCGGGGGAACCGTCTCCGACAGCGGCACGGCGGCCGGCAACCAGGTCGGCCTGCCGCTGAGCCTGCCCCGCAACCAGTGCGGGAGCAGCGGGATCGTCTGCACGGCCATCATCAGGGCCGCCTACTGATCCGGCCGGACCGACGGTGTGCGAGGCGGGTGGTGTCGTGGGCGGTCCCGGGGTGGCCGGTGTGTCGCTGGAGGACGCCGCCGTACGGGAGTTGGCGGCGCTGAGCGGGCGCGCGGTGCCGCTGCTGCGGGAGTGGGTCGGCGCGTGCCCCCGGCTGGGTGCGGCGAGGGCGCTGCTGATGCTGGCGACCGGCGCGGGCCTGAGCGACGAGGTGCTGCGGGAGGAACTGGTGGTCGCGTACCGGGACGCGCAGGCCGCCGGCGCGCGGTCGGCGAGCCTGGTGTACGGGGTCTTCCTGCACACCCACCGGCAGTTCCGGTTGACGGCCGACCACCTGGTGGCGCATTTCGCGCGGTGGCCCGGGGACGAGGTGGCCTCGTTGCTGCTGGACGCCTTCCACGCCTGCGGGGAGTCCGCCTACCGCGCGCACGGTGACGTGCTGGTCGAGCGGCAGTACGCCCTGGCCGGTGCGGACAGCTGGCCGTGGGCGGGCCGGCTGGCGTGGACGCGGGCGGAGCAGGGCCGCACCGAGGAGGCCTTCGAGCTGGCCGAGCACACCTTGGCCCGGTACCCGCGCGCCGGACTCGCCGCGCACGCCCGCGCACACGCCGAGCAGGAACTGGGAGCCGGCCCCGCCTCCACCGCCTTCCTCGACCGGTGGCTGGCCGTCGACCCGCTGGCGGTGCAGTTCAAGCACCTGAACTGGCATGCCGCCCTGCAGTCGTTGGCCTGCGGGGACTTCGCGGACGCGCGCCGACGGGCCGACGAAGTCCTGGGCCGCGCGGACGTGGGGATGCGGTCGGCGACGAACTGGCGTCTGCTGCTCGCCGGGCAGGAGCCGGCCGGCCGCTGCGACCTCGACCACGTACGCGGCCTGCTGGCCGGTCCGGGCGGCATGGCGGAGGTCTTCCACACCTTCAACCTGGCGCTGGCCCTGGCCGTCGAGTCCGCCACCGACGACCTGGAGGCCCTGGCCCGCCAGGCGGCCGCCGACCAGCGCCCCGACTACAGCGAAGTCCTCGCCCCGGTGGTCCGGGCCCTCGCCCACGTGACCGCAGGGCGCCCGCAGGCCGCCGTCGACCTCCTGACCGGCCTGGGCGGCCCGACCGGACTGGGCGGGCAGGTCGAGCGGATCGGCGGCGTACGGGTGGAACGCGAGATCGTCCAGGACACGCTGGCCCGCGCCCTGATCGACACCGGCGAGCACGCCCGCGCGGCCCACCTGCTGCACGAGCGCGTCACAACCCGGCGCCACCACACCTACGAGGACCTCCTCCTCACCCCACCCACTGACTCCTCCGCCGCCCCCTCTTCTCCGGGAGCCCTCCCATGGCCGTGCCCCAGCTGATCGTCGTCTCGCTGCGCGGCAGCGGCACACCCCTGCTCGCCCGCATCACCTCCGCGCTCGGCTACACCCCCTACGGCACGATGAGCGGCTTCCAGGACGACGGCGACGAGCGGCCCGGCCCCGGCGAGGTCTCCCCGCTGCTCCGGGCCGCCTACGGGCAGGACGAGGCCGGACGCCTGCTGAGCAGGCAGCGCGACCACCTGGAAGAGCTGGAAACCGCCTTCCAGAAGGCGGTGAACGCCCTGTGGCGGGTGTGGTGGACACGACTGGGCCAGCCGGTCACCGCCGCCTCACCCGTCGACCCCGGCCTCGAAGACCGCCTGGCCCGCGTCCCCGATGCCGACCTGCCCCGGCTGCTGCCGGGCCGCGGCTGCTGGTACGTCAACAGCCTGGACCTGGAGCGTGCCGACGCCGGCTTCCTGCGCGCCTGGCACGCCACCGCACGGCCGCCGATCGTCTACCACCACCGCGACGTCCGCGACCGCATCGTCGAGCAGATCCGTCTGCTCTCCCAACCCGCCGGCAACGTCGGCTCCATGCCCGAACACCTCGTCTACCGCGACATCGTCAGCGCCCTGCCCACCATGGACGCCAGGATCACCCTCGCCCTGACCGACCCCGGCTTCCCCGGCATGCGCGAAGCCCGCCGCTGCCAGTGGCTGCTGCGCCACCCCGCCGTCTGCGTGCTCACCCACGAAGAACTCACGGGCCCCGCCGAAGCCCGTGACCAGGCCCTCAGCCGATTGCTGGCCGCCACCGGCCACCCGGACCCGGCCGCGGCCCTCGCCACCCTGCCCGGGCCGCGGAACGTCAGTGCCGAGAACGGTGAACTCCCCGTGCGCGGCTGGCGCGAGCACTTCAGCCCCGACCACGAACGCCTCCTCCACCAGCGCCACGGCGACCTCCTCATTCCCCCTCCGTCGCACGGCGTGGAAGCGCCGAGGAGCATCCGCTCGACCAGCCCTTCGTAGCCGACGCCGCCCCCGGCCGCAGCCATCAGCGGAAGGGTGGCCCGGGGGAATTCACCCCCGGGCCCCCACAGAGTGAAGTCCGGCCGGTCACCTGCCGGTTCGGGTCAGAGCAGCCGTGCTCCCGGCTTGACCTCCCGGTCCGGGGCGATCAGGACCACGTCGCCGCCGCCCTCGCCCGGCACCCCGAGGACGAGGACCTCGGACATGAAGTCCGCGACCTGCCGGGGCGGGAGATTCACCACGGCCATCACCAGGCGGCCTTCGAGGTCATCGAGCGCGTACAGGTCGGTGATCTGGGCGCTGGACTTCCGAACGCCCAGGTCACCGAAGTCGATCCACAGCTTGTACGCAGGTCGGCGGGCGCGCGGGAACGCCTCGGCGCGGACGATCCGGCCCGCACGGATGTCGACGTTCAGGAAGTCGGTGATCGTGATCTCGTCCGCCGCCATCAGACCGCCACCGAGGGAAGCAGTTCGACCGACATCGGTAGGGCGGAATGGCAGGCGAGGGAGTCGTGCGTGTGGGAGATGTGACCCTCCAGGGCAGGCTTCCGCGTGAAGAAGATCAGCATGTCCCTGGTGGAGGTCTGCTGCGGGTCGGCGGCGACCACCGGGGAGAGGCTGTGCTTCCGCTCGTGGTCGACGACGAGCATGGTGTCGAGGAAGTGGCGGTGCTGGTACTGGCCCACGACGAGCTCCGGGTCGACCTCGTCCCAGCGGACGGCGTTGATCTGCTGCATGTCGTGGAGGAAGGTGATCGCGCTGTCGGCGGTCATGTTCTCACTGCCGAGCAGGGTGGTCATGGTGTGGTCCACGCCGTCGCTGTGCACCCCTTCGAGGGCGGGCTCGCCGACGAGTTCGGGCGTGGTGACGGTCCGCAGGTTGAACAGGGTGCACACCCAGCCGGGGTAGTCGTAGTCCAGCTTCGGGCGGTGCGCGATCTCCACGTCCTGGACCATGAACGCCTTGAACAGGAGCAGCCCCTGGAAAGCCCGGTTCAGCTGGAGGTCGTCACCGACCTCCGCGAACTCACGCTTCTGTCCGGAGTCATGACGGACGAAGTCCTCGTCGGCCGACAGCGCGAACGGCTGGAACTCGCCCCGGTCGACCGTCCCGTTCTTCACGTCGAAGTGGAAGCGGCTGTTCTTCGACTGACGGAAGGGGAGGGTGGGATCGTCCGGCAGGTCGTCACTCACCCGCTGGAGCTGGGCCAGGTCGGCATCGGTGGCGCCGAGCCCCTTCAGCAAGCCGGCCATGCGCTCTCCGGGGACGAAGGCCGAACGCTGCTCGACGTACTCCTTCTTGATCCGGGTCAACTCGGCTATGACCTGGTCGAAGTCGTTGGTGTTCATAAGATGGATACTCCGTTTCGGTTCAGGGGACGACTCCCCGCGGGACCTCTCGTGCCATCGGCGACGTCCGCCCGGGGTGGAACCGATCGCCTCCGACGAGAAAAACCTATGGGCCGCTGATCAATGATCAGTCAACGATAGATCTACGTACGCGACATGGCTGGTTCAAGGTCTTGACTGTTCCACGAACCCGTAGATAACAGTCAAGTGACGGTCAGTCATCCATATGACTTCCTGATGGTCAAGGCCGACCGCAGGGATCCGGCCAGGACCGCTTTCCCCCCAACCGGGTTCAAGTAGTTCGGGGAAGTACGGACCGCATCGCCAACGAATACGTGTCGTGAATTTCGGGCGCCGGCCGCCTCAGAGGCGTACCAGCGCCTCGCGGGTCAGATCGGCCAGGGTCGGGTAGCCGTCGACCGCCATGAGCAGGTCGGCCTCCGCCAGCAGCGAGCGCAGCACGTGCACGATGCCGTCCTCGCCGCCGAGCGCCAGCCCGTACGCGTACGGGCGGCCCACGCCGACCGCGGTGGCGCCGAGGGCGAGCGCCTTGACCACGTCGGCGCCGCTGCGCACCCCGGAGTCGAAGAGCACCGGCAGACTGCCCGCCGCCTCGACCACGGCGAGCAACGCGTCCAGGGCGGGCAGGCCTCCGTTGGCTTGGCGGCCGCCGTGGTTGGAGCAGTAGAGGCCGTCGACGCCGCCGTCCCGGGCCCGGCGGACGTCCTCGGGGTGACAGACGCCCTTGAGGATGATCGGCAGGTCGGTGAGCGAGCGCAGCCACGGCAGGTCGTCCCAGGTCAGCGGGTTGCCGAAGAGACCGGCCCACTCCAGGATCGCCGCACCCGGATCCTCCTCAGGGGCCTTGGCCAGGCGGGCCCGGAAGACCGGGTCGGTGAAGTAGTTCGCCAGGCAGTGGCCGCGCAGCTGGGGGAAGTTGGACGTCGCGAGGTCGCGCGGGCGCCAGCCGGTGATCCAGGTGTCCAGGGTGACCACGATGCCCTGGAAGCCGGCCGCCTCCGCGCGGTGCACCAGGCTGGCGGCGAGGTCGCGGTCGGTCGGGGTGTAGAGCTGGAAGAAGCCGGGCGTGTCGCCGAACTCGGCCGCGACCTGCTCCAGCGGGTCGACGGTGAGGGTGGAGGCCACCATCGGCACGCCGGTACGGGCGGCGGCCCTGGCCGCGGCGAGGTCTCCGTGGCCGTCCTGGGCGCAGAGGCCGATCACACCGACCGGCGCCAGGAACAGCGGCGAGGGCAGGGTGTGGCCGAACAGGTCGACGGTCAGGTCGCGACGGGCGGCGCCGACCATCATCCGGGGGTAGAGGCCCCACCGCTCGAAGGCCCGGACGTTGGCGCGCTGGGTGTGCTCGTCCCCGGCGCCGCCGGCCACGTACGACCAGATCGACGGGGGGAGGGCGGCCTGCGCCCCGGCCTCCAGCCCGGCGTACGTCATCGGCAGGGCGGGCAGCACCCCGCGCAGGCCGTCGAAGTAGATCTCGTTCTGGTAGTCACCGAACTGCTGGGCCATGGTTCCCAACCTCCTGTTGGTGCGGTGCGGTGCGATGTGGTGCGGGGCGGTGTCCGTGTGCGGGAGTGACTGGAGTGACGGTTGCGTTGATCTGATGTCTACCGGCCCCTGCGAGCGTTCGGACGTCTTGCCATAGGTACGTAGGGAGCGTCATCCGTGTTTCGAACGATTGTTGTCCGTACGGCTGTTACCGGTGCGGCCGTGCTGGCGCCGGTGGTGGGCGCTGTTGCCGTGGGCGCGGGGGCCCCCGTGCGACAGGGCTCGCCGACCGAGCCGTCGGCACAGGCCTGCGGCGGGTCGGCCGACGTGCACTGCCTCTCGGGGCACATCACGTGGAACGGGACCGGTCTCGTCATCCGCTACCGGGGGTGAGGAGTCCGGTCGGCGGTCGCCAGGGCGGCCAGCATCGACGTCACGTCGGCGGCCTCCGGGGCGCTGAGGCGGCTGAGCAGTAGACGCGCCTTCGCCTCCTGATGCCGGGCGGCGTGGTGGTCGCCGCGGGCGGTCATCGCGTGGGCCAACACCAGGTGGGCGAGGGCGCGTTCGCGCTGTCGCCCACCTTCTTCTGCGAGGTCCAGTGCCCGCTCCGCCTGCTGCACGGCCTCGTCGAGCCGTCCGAGCAGGCGCAGGACGTCGGCCAGGCGGCTTCGGGCGGCCGACTCCCGGTTGAGATCGCCGGTGACGCCCGCGCAGCAGATACAGGACTGCAACTGCGCCGCGGCGTCGTCGAGTCGGCCCAGCTCCTGGTAGGCGAGGCCGAGGACGTAGTGCACGTACGCGGTCATCGCGACGTCGGCGGTCCCCCCGGGCTCGGCGAGGATCCGCTGACAGGTCTGCACCGCCGTGGCCGCGTGACCGGTGCGGATGCGGGACAGGGCCGCGTTCGCGGTGCTCGCCACCTCGCCGGACCGGTGGCCGAGCCGCCGGGCGAGCACCACCGCCTCGTCGAAGGCGGCGATCGCCTCCTCGTGCCGGCCCTCGGCCTGGGCGATGAGGCCCAGGTCGTTGAGGGCTTGCCGGAGAACGGCCGGGTCCTCCGCCTCCCGGCAGGCTTCGGCAGCCTGCCGGGCCTGTCCGCCGGCCTCGCCGAGCCGGGCCCGGGCCAGCAGGACCGTGCCGAGGAGGAACCGCGACCGGCCCTCCGCGCAACGGTCGCCGGCCGCGACGGCGGCGGCGATCAGCGTGCGGGTGGCGTCTTCCGCCCGGCCGCCCACGGCGCCGAGGCCGAGCGGGCTGAGGGCGATCAGCAGGTTGACGGCCGCGCGCAGGTTGGTCCCCGCCGAGGGCCGGCCGTCGGCGGGGACTCGCAGGGTGTCCGTCGCGACGGCGGCCGCGAGCGCCACGGCGCCGGGTGTCTCGGTCCGGGCCCACCGGCGGGCGTCCGCCAGATCCGCGAAGACCGGGGAGACCGGGGAGACCGGGGAGACCGGGGAGACCGGGGCGACCTGAGCGCGCAAGGAAGCCGGGGCGGCCGGGGGGCGGCCAGGACGGGCGGTCGGCTGCCGGAGCGGCTCGCCGAAGACGTCGGCGACCGGGTCGCCGGGTACGGCGAGGGTGAAGGCCGTACGGGCGCAGCCGAGCAGATGGGTCAGCAGCCGCTGCTGGGCGCCGGCCCGTTCGTGGTCGCCGGTCCGCAACGACGCCCGGCGGGCGAAGGCGCGCACCAGGTCGTGGTAGCGGTAGCGCCCGGCGCCCATCGACTCCAGCAGCGCCTGGTCCACCAGCGACTCCGCGAGCCGCTCCGCCTGGTACTCCGCCAGACCCAGGACCGCGGCTGCCGACGCCAGACCGAGGTCGGGCTCCGCCCAGGAGAGCATCCGGAACGCCGTGGCCAGGGGCGGGGGGAGCAGCCGGTAGCTGAGCTCGAAGACCTGCTCGATCGCCAGGTCGCCCGTACGGAGGGCGTCGATGCCCTCGCGGTCGTCGGCCAGGCTCCGGACGAGCTCGGCGATCGGCTGGTCCGGGGTGGCGGCGAGCCGGGCCGCGGCGATCCGTACGGCCAGCGGGAGCCGGCCGCAGGCATCGACCAGCATCCTGGCCTGGGGGCCCTGTTCGGACCGGCGTGCCACGCCGATGACCGAGTCGAGCAGGCCGATCGCCTCGGGCTCGCTGAACACGTCCAGCGCGACGTGCAGGACCGACGGCACGCTGGTGAGCACCGTGCGGCTGGTGACGATGACCGCGCAGTCCGACGAGCCGGGCAGCAACGGCTGGATCTGGGCCTCGTCGCGTGCGTTGTCCAGGAGGATGAGCAGCCGTCGTCCCGCGCTGGCGGTCCGGAACAGCGCCGCCCTGCTTTCGAGGTCCTTGGGCACAACTGCCGCCCGCACGCCCAGCGTTGTCAGGAAGTCCGCCAGGATGTCGGACGCGTTCGCGGGCACCAGGTCGGCGCCGCGCAGATCCGCGTACAGCCGGCCGTCCGGAAAGTCCGGGCGCACGGCGTGGGCGGCTCGCACCGCGAGGGTCGTCTTCCCCACCCCGGCCATCCCGGTCACGGTCACCAGTCGCAGTGCGGGGCTGGTCCGTCCGGTCGGTGCTTGCCCGGTCGGCCCCTGTCCGGTCAGTGCTTGCCCGATCCGGGCGACGTGGTCCTGCCGTCCGATGAACTGCGGCAGCACTGGGGGGAGTTGGTCCAGGTCTTCGCGGTCGGCCGCACTGTCGGCGCCGCGGTCGGCGTCTCGGTCGGCCGCACTGTCGGCCCGGCGGTCGGCCGACTCGGGCGGTAACGGTACGTCTGGGCGTAAGTCCGGCCCGGGTGCACCGGTCCTCGATCGCATGGTGGCATCCACACCGAGATCGTGACACAACTCCGTGAGCACGGGCCCCGGTTCGATCCCCAGCTGCTCCACCAGCCGTAATCGAAGCGCGTCGTAGACCGCACGCGCCTCGGACGTGCGGCCTTGCCGGTGCAGCGCGCGGATGAGCAGTTCCTGCAGGCGCTCGTGGAGCGGGTGGTCACCGGCCAGCTGCTCCAGCTCCGGCAGGTAGCCGGAGGGAGCGTCGAGTGCCGCGTCGAGAGCCACGTCAGGGGTCACGTCAGGGGCTACGTCAGGGGCTACGTCGAGGGCTACGTCGAGGGCGAGGCGCTCCTCCAGGAGGGTGAGGCGCAGCCTCGAAAGCCGTTCCCGCTCGCGGCACATGAGCGGTCCCGGCAGGCCGGCGAGCGGCTCTCCGCGCCACTGGGCCAGGGCTTCTCCCAGTACGTTCCGGGCGTCCTGCGGCCGCTCGGCGGCGCACGTTCCGGCCAGCTCCTGCAAGCGCTTGACCCGCCACACATCCACGCGGTCCGGCTCGACGGCCAGACGGTAGCCGCCCGTTCGGGAGATCAGCACCGTGGGCGCCGTGCGCACGGGCTCCAGCAGATTCCGCAGCTGCCACACGTAGGTGCGCAAGGTGGTGTCGGGCGCACCGGGCGGCTGGTCTCCCCAGAGGTCGGCGATCAGCTCGTCGACCGTCACGACCGCGTTCGGGCGCAGCAGCAGGGCGGCCAGCACCGACCGCTGCTGCGGGCCGCCGAGGTGCAGGTCCGTGCCGGCGCGCCGGACCCGCAGCGTGCCGAGCAACGCGAAGCTCAGCGAATCCTGATCATGATCTGGACGCACATGTTCCCCTCATCTGGTCGGCCGGGTGCCGAACCGGCCATCAGCCTCTGGCTGGTGTTCCGATTGTCGGCCAACGGCCCCGGGTTCTCCCTGCGGGCCCGGGCATACTGTGTCAACTCTGACCCTGCGAAGGCGGGTTGCCGTGAGGGCGCGCCGACTCCACCACATGAGGACGTACAGGGTCAGGCTGCCGATCAGGCCGGCGCCCGCGCCCTTCGCCGCGTCGGACAGCACCCCTTCGATCACGGCGCCCAGCGGCAGCCCGTCCGTCGCCGCCTCCGGGCCGGCGAGCCACCGCCAGGCGTGGGCGACGGCTCCGACGACCGTGACCAGGGCCATGGCGAGGAGGACGGGGCGCCGGAGCGCGCTGCCGGGCTTCGTGCGGCCCTCACCGGCGAGGAGGCGGGCCCGCCTCGGCCACCCGTACACCGCGATGGCGGCCAGCCCGCCGATCGTGCTCGCGTGCTGCAACGCCCGCGCCCAGGTGAGGCTGCCCACCAGCGTGGAGTTGAGCCAGGGCGTACGGGTGACCACGAAGCCGTCGAAGTGGGTGAAGGCGTCCCAGACCAGGTGCGTGGCGATGCCGATCAGGGCGGACAGCACGATCCACCCGGCTCGCCGCGCCGGCGCGCCGGCAGTGCGGAGCCGCCGCGACGGAGTGACGGGCACCGGTGCCGGCACCGGCAGCAGGGACGCCAGCGGGCGATGGCCGGCGCGGAGCAGCGCCCACAGGGCGAGGGCGTACGGCAGGGCGACGGTGACGGCGCCCGGGGCGCTGTGCGAGGTCGTGGCGTTGACGAAGGGTTCGTACCAGGACTGTGCGCTGACGGGCAGTCCCGTGGTGACGACGAAGTAGGGCAGGTCCGGTGCGACGGCTCCGGCGACCAGCGCGGCCCGACTGAAGGGCCTCCGCAGCAACGGCAGTACGGCCGCGGGGTGGGCCAGGGTGAACGGCATGAGCATCCTCTCGCACAGACCCCAATAGTCCGTCGAACGGAATGCTACGTCAAACGGACTAATAGCCTCTGGCGGAAGCACCGCGTCATCCCTTGCTGTCCGTACCGGCCGAAGCGCGCAGGTTCCGAGACTCCTGGACGAGATCGCACTCGAACCCGCGTGGGCTACCGCGGTTGGCTCGGCATCCGACCCTGCTCCGGATCCTCGACACGGCCGCCACCGATGAGGGCCCGTTCCTGCGGGTGCTGTTCCTCGGCGACGGCCCCGACACCGTGGAACGACGGCTGTGCGCGGCGACCCGGGCCGTGTGAGCGGTCCGCGCCGGCTCGAACGGCGGCGGCACGGCGAGGGGTCCCACCGACCGGCGGGACCCCTGCGCGCGGGTGGGTCAGCCCGCTGCCCCCGGCGTCGGCCGGACGGCGACCGCATCGATCTCGAAGAGCATCCCCGGCAGGGCGAGCGAGGCGACCCCGCTGAGCGTCTGCGCGGGCAGCCGGTCGCCCCAGGCCCCGGCCAGGGCCTTGCCGAGGACGGCCAGCTTCTCCGGGTCGTGGTCGACGATGTACGAGCCGAGCCGGACCACGTGCTCGAAGCCGAGGCCGACCCCGGCGAGCGCGGTGCGCAGGTTGGCGAGGGCGAGCTCCGCCTGGGCGGCGAAGTCGCCGGGCACGACCTGACCGCTGGCGTCGGAGGCGTACTGGCCGCCGATGAACACCGGTTCGCCGGGCGCGGAGGCGGCGTGGCTGTAGCCGAACGGCGTCGGGTCGTGCAGGCCGGGCGGGTTGGTGATGGTGCGGGTGTCGGTCACGGGGTTCCTTCCCTGGTGTCGGGCCGAGCTCGGTGCCGGGCGGTCTACGGCTCGGACCGGGCGGCTTCCTCCCGGGCGTCGCGCCAACTCGGCGACTCCAGGAAGTGGTTGTCGAAGAGGTCCTGCTTGGCGAGCAGTTCCTCGACCGTCGCCTCGCCCGCGCGGATGCGCTCCAGCAGGCGGAAGTAGTCGAAGCGCTCCACCCCGGGGGTGATCACGATCAGCAGGTCCGCCCCGGAGTCCGGCGCCGCCGCGAAGGCATGCGGCAGATGGGGCGGCACCACCACGAGGTCGCCGCTGCGGGCGGTGACCACCTCGTTCCCGACCAGCACCTGGGCCGAGCCGTCGACGACGAAGAACAGCTCCGAGGAGCCCCCGTGGTAGTGCGGGGTGGCGCCGTCCTTGCCGCGCCCCAGCGTGACGCGCAGGGTGCTCAGGGCGCCGCCGGTGGCGCTGGAGTCCGCCAGCAGCCGCCCCTTGCCGCCGAGCATTCCGACGGTCTCGGCTTCGTCGCCCCGCACCACCACGGCTTCCGGTCCGATCAACGTCATTGGCCTCTCCCTACAGTGAGCGCTCCGATAGTTCCGTGACTGATAGTACTACGTCTAACTATCTCCCATCGAATAACATGCCCCCATGGATCACGTGGACGTCATGCTCGACCAGTGGAGCCGGGAGCGACCGGACCTCGACCTGGCGGCGGTCGGCACCGTCGGCCGCCTCGGCCGCCTCGCGCTGCTCGCGGGCCGGGTCGTCGAAGAGGTGTTCAAGCAACACGGCCTCCAGCGCGGCGAGTTCGACGTTCTCGCCACCCTGCGCCGCTCCGGTACGCCGTACGAACTGACGCCCTCCGAACTCGCCGCGCTGCTGCTGATGTCACGGGCCGGCATGACCAGCCGGATCGACCGGCTGGAATCGGCGGGCCTGGTGGAACGCCGCACCGACCCGGCGGACCGGCGCAGCGTCCGCATCGCCCTCACCCCGGCCGGACGAGCCCTCGTGGACGCCGCCTTCACCGACCACGCGGCCAACGAGACCGCGCTGCTCTCCGCCCTCTCGGGCAAGGAACGCGCCACCCTGGACGGGCTCCTGCGCAAACTGCTCGCCGACGTCGAGGGCGCGCAGAGCCCGGCGCCCTGACGGCCCCGCCCGACGCCCCCGCCCGAGGTCCAGCCACCCGCGACCGCTCCGCAACGCCGCCGGCCGCCGTACGCGGGGAACGCGTACCGCGACCGACACCCGGTGCAGTGTGCCGTCCGTGACGACTACCGCACCTTGACGTACTCCCCTTCCGCCACGGCCCAGCGCCTCCGCCGGTTCCGCCACGACCGCGGCGGCGGCCCCGGCCGCCGGCCAGGCGGCGATCGGGCTGCCCAGCCAGCGCCCCCGTCCGGGACCCTCTCACCGCGCATCACCAGCGTTGCTCATGCGGCGCTCGGCCACCAGCGCCAGCAGCGCGCGTTCAGCCCGGTCCCAGCCGGACAGCTGCCGGGGCCCGACCCGCCGGCGGCCTTCGGCGGGTGGCCTTCGGCGGGTGCCGGAGCGCAGCCTCCTGGTGCGGCGCCCGCGGTGTGCCGTACGCCATGGCGCATCCCCACCCGATCAGGTGATCATGTTGTGACGTCATGTCATATTCGACTACCGAGAGGCTGTTCACGATGCTGGTCGACTGGCCCGCCGAGACCTTCGTATTGCGCCTGCACCGCATTCCCGGCCTGGTGGCGGGTGCCCCGGCGGGGAGCCCGGAGGGCACCCCCGTGGTGCTCGGACCCGAGACCGGTGGTGACGGCGAGCAGTGGGTGGCCGAGCGGTTCCGGGTGATCAACCACCGGATCCGGCACGTCGCCACCGGCCTCTACCTGACCGCCGAGGAATCGAGCCGGGGTGCCACGGTCACCCTGCGGCCCAAGTTCCCCGACACCGGCAGCGATTCCTCGTACTGGCGGCAGGCGTGGCGGGCCTTCGTCCAGCGCGACACCGGTCGGCTGATGGCCCTCCACGACTCCTCCAACTGCCTCCTCGGCCTGGCCGACCCGGCCGCCGAACGGCCGGGCGGACCGCTGGTCCTGGAGAAGGGTGCCGGGGCCGAGGACCGGTCCTGCACCGCCTGGGCGCCCGCGCCCGTCCCGCCGCCGAAGCCCGCACCCGCTCCGGCGCCGAAGGCCACCGACCTCCCGGTGGGGACGGGACGGGTCCGGGTGCCGGCCCGCCGCTACGAGAAGCACGTGCGAACCATCGAGCAGATCTTCGACGAGACCAGCTTCCGGGAGGTCCCCGGCGAGCTCCTCGCCCCGGGCACCCGCATCGGCACCTTCGACTTCGACCAGTACTCCCAGGGCGACTGGTACAAGGAGGGGCGGGAGGGAAGCCTCGTGACCTTCACGGACAGCTACGACACCGCGGGCGCCGTGCGCAGGGCCTTCCACCGGCTGCCGGGGGAACCCGCCCGCTACGTGGACGCCGACGAGGTCGATGTCCACTACGTCCCTCCGAAGCTCGTCGCCCGCACCAACTTCCCCGCCGCGCTCTTCGACCGCATCGGCGGCCACGACGCCATCTTCCGGACGCCGTACCGGCTGCCCAACGGGCACGCCTTCTACAACCAGCCCGAACGCCGCGAGGGCCTCTACTTCCCCAAGCGCGACGGCGCCGGCACCGTCGTGCAGTGGAACAAGACCTGGATCGCGGACAACGACACCACGTCCAAGGTCTTCCTCTGCTTCGACGGCCGCTACTTCATCGACCAGATGGACATCACCTGGGCCGAGGACGGAAAGAGCTGACCCGCTCGCCCGACCCGTACGCCGACCATCCGCTCGACGCACCGCGCATCCCGGCCGACGTCGATCCGACCCGTAGGACGGACACCTCGCACCCGACGTCAAGCAGCTCGCAGCCAGGCTGAACGGGGATGCGAAGAGGGCCCAGCCGCTGGTTGCGGCTGGGCCCTCGTGCTGCCTGAAGCATCTGCTCCCGGGCGGAAGGTGAGCCAGCGCCCCAGCCATTCCGAAGAAATCGGCTCCGACATCACCCCGTCAAGTTCACCAGCCGCGGCAGGCCGTTCAGCGGAGGATGCGGCCGCTTCGCCTCAGGCGGCCGGCGAGCCCGGCGGCCACCGCGGTGGCCGGCAACGCGGCCGCCAGGCACGCGACGACAGCCGCCTCGCCCCACGCCACCGTGTAGGCGTGGGCGAGCAGCGGCGGGGAGGCCAGGGCCATCGCCGCCAGTTCGCGGCCGCCCCGCGATCCGCTGGACCAGGTCAGCGCGACACCGGTCGCGGCCAGGACGACCAGCGGCCAGCACCCGTAGTCGGTGCTGACCCACGGCACCCCGTGCGAGGCGATGGCCGCCCGTGGCACGACCACGAGCGCGACCACGGCACCGGCCGCGCCCGCCCGCCCCGCCGCGACGCCCTCCGCCCGCCGGTCCTGCGGGCAGGCGAGCAGCACAGCCGCCGCCAGGACCATCGCGGCCGGGGTGACCACCGGATCACCGAACGCCCGCCCGCTGACCACCGCGGCCGCCGCGAAGGAGAGCAGCCCGGCCACCGCGCAGGGCACCCCCACGCGCCACCGGCCGGCCAGCGCCGCCACCGACCCCGCGACCACGACCAGCGACGACACGAGCAGCGCGCCCCACGCCCCCGACAGGTCGGTTCCGAGTCGTACCCCCAGCGGGGCGGGCGAGGAGACGACACCGGCGTACCAGGTCAGCAGGTGCAGGCCGCAAGCGGCGGCCGCGGCGGCCAGCGCGAAGGGGTACGCCAGCGCGAGGACCTTCACGACGGGCGCGGCCGTGCCCAGCCCCATCCGCATCCTCGTCGCGTGCGCCGCCAGACCCGCGCCCTCCCGCAGCCGCGAGCCCAGCGGCTCGCCCGCGGTCATCTCGCGGAAGGTCGCGACGATCTCCCCGCCGTGGGCCCGGCGGTAGGCGGCGGGATAGAGCCGCAGGACGCGCTCGATCATGCGGAGGCCGCCGGCGGCTCGGCGATGGACAGGCGGCGAGTCGCCTCCTTCGCCGCCGCGGCCAGGCGCTCGGCCTCCACCGCGAGCCGCTCCCGCCCCGCCGGGGACAGGGTGAAGATCCGCCGGGCCCGGCCGTCGACGATCTCCTCGCGGTCGATGTCGATCAGACCGTCGGCCAGCAGCCGGTCCAGGGCTCCGTACAGCGCACCCGTACGCAGCGCGACCCGGCCGCCGGTCATCGTCTTGACCTCCTGCGCGATGGCGTATCCGTGCCGGGGCGCGTCCGCGAGGGCGGTCAGCACCATCAGGGTGGGCTCTTGCATCACACGTTCACTCACCTCACGAAGATAGTCACTCCGCCGGACCATCTCAACGCGGTCGGCCAGGCCCGGGGCGAGGTGCGCGGTCGTGCAGGCCCGGGTTCGAGCCGGTCCGTGAGGAGTTCGCCGCCGTCGCGACCGGGGAGGGCGGCGAGCGGGTGCGCGACGCGTACGGAGTCGACTTCCACCTCGGACTGCCGCAGCCGCCGCCACACGGTGACGTGCACTGCCGCGATACCGGGTCCTCCTGCCGGACGCGGCTCGGGGGTGCGCCCTGGTGTGGGTGGTGGGGGGAGCCCCCGGGGGTGTCGGGGGGTTGGTCGCATCGACCGGGGGCGGGGCGGCGGCGAAGACTGGTGGTCGTCTCGTAGAGGCGAAGGCCGGGCGTCGGTGGCGGGTGACTTGTCCTGACGCGCCTTCATCATGCAATCGGAGGACGGATCATGACGTCACGCAGTCGGCGAGCAGTGCTCCTGCTCGCCACCGCCGCTCTCGCACTGGGAAGCGCGGCCGCGTGCGGCACGTCCCGCGTGCCGGGTGCGGTCGGCTCGCCCGGTTCGGCGGCCGGCTCCGCCGGTTCCGACGGCTCCAGCGACTCCGACGGCTCCGGCGGTTCCGCCCGGACGGTCGTCAACAACGGGCACCGGCTGGTCTTCCATGTCACGCCCGGCCGTCTGCCGGCGGTCGTGCTGGATGCCGGCGGCGGGCAGGACTCGTCCTACTGGAAGGACTTGGTGCCGGCCCTGGCCAAGGACACCGGTGCGGAGATCATCACGTACGACCGGGCCGGTCTGGGTGCCAGCGAGGAGGTGGCCGGACCGTGGCGGGTCGACGACGCCGTGTCGGATCTGGCGGCGGTGCTGACGGCGGCAGGCGCCACGCGTCACGTGGTCCTGGCTTCGCACTCGGAGGCCGGGGAGATCGCCACCTACTTCGTGCGCAGCCACCCCGGGTGGGTCGGGGGTGCGGTTCTGATCGACGCCAGCCTGCCCGACTTCTACACCGACGGCGAGATCGACCGGGTCGTGGCCGCGAACAAGGACCAGGTCGCCGCCCTCGCGTCCCAGCCCTCCACCCCCCAGACCCGCCAACTGCTCTCCGTGGCACAGGACTACGCGGCCATGCACCGCGCGTACCACCAGGCGTCCTGGCCTCAGGACCTTCCGGCGACGGTCATCGCCTCGGCCAGGACACCGTTCGGGACCTCGCCGCAGGATGCCCAGCTCTGGCGCGACGCGCAGGCGGCGTTCGCTCACGCCGCCCCCGACCGCGACCTGGTCGTGGCCGACAACAGCTCGCACGACGTCCCGCTCGACCGCCCCGACGTGGTGATCAGGTCCGTCCACGCCATGCTGGCCAGGACGGGCTGAACCGGGGAGCTCGCGGTTGCGGAAGGCCCTCGCGCGTCAGGATGACGGGGGTCGCTGGAGACCCTGGAGGAGCAGGTCGACCAGGCGGCGGGGGTCGTAGCGGGGGTCGCCGTCGCGGCCGGCGCAGAGGTTGCCGATGCCGCGCATCAGTTCGTAGGCCTGCGTTCCGGGCCTGATCTCGCCGGCCTCGGCCGCGGCGGCGAGCAGTTGGGCGCAGACGGGCACCAGGCGGTCGAGGAAGTAGGCGTGCAGCGCGTCGAAGCCGCTGCCGTCCGATTGCAGCGCGTTGGCGAGTCCGTGCTTGGTGACCAGGAAGTCGACGAAGAGGTCGACCCATTGGCGAAGTGCCGCGAACGGGGAGTCGGCCTCGGCGAGCAGGGCCGGGCCGGCTTCGGCGCAGGCCTCGACCTGGTGGCGGTAGACGGCGACGACGAGATCCGCGCGGGTCGGGAAGTGGCGGTAGATCGTCCCCGTTCCGACGCCCGCCCTGGCCGCGATCTCGCGGATCGGCGCGTCGACGCCGGAGGAGACGAACACCTCGGCGGCGGCGGCCAGTAGCGTCTGCCGGTTGCGCTGCGCGTCGGCCCGCCTTCCCCTGGCTGGCGACTCCCCGGATCGGACCTCCCCGGATCGGACCTCCCCTGACTGAGTCTCCCCTGGCTGGGTCTCCCTGGACTGGCCCGCAGTGGACACGACGTTCTCCTTCCGACAGCCGATGACCGATGACCATTGGCCGTTGACTAAGCGGAACAATGTTCCGTATAGTAAGTGGAACAAGGTTCCGGTTTCAGCATAGCCGAAACCGGACGCTCCCGACCGCCTCCCCCGCCGCCGGCCGCTCAGGCCCGACGAGGAGAGGCCCCCGAAGGGACATGCGCACCATGAGCGAATCGACGCACCCGGCCGACACCTTCGGCCCGCCCGCCCCCGTCCCCGTCCTCTCCGTCAGTCCGGTCGTCCTGCCGGTGCCCGGCCGGGCCGTGGACCTGGAGGTGCGGGTCTCCGCGCCACTGACCGGGACCGACCTGCCGGTCGTCCTCCTCTCCCACGGCCAGGGCCACTCGAACAACCTCTCCTCGCTGAACGGCTACGCCCCCCTCGTCAACTTCTGGGCCGCGCACGGCTTCGCCGTGATCCAGCCCACCCACCTCAGCTCGACGACGCTGGACCTCGCCCCCAACACCCCCGGGGCGCCCATGTACTGGCGGTCCCGGGCCGAGGACATGACGCACATCCTCGACCGGCTCGACGCGATCGAGGCCGCCGTCCCCCAGCTCCTCGGACGCCTGGACCACGGCAGGGTCGCCGTCGCCGGACACTCGATGGGCGGGCACACCGCGAGCCTGCTGCTGGGCGCCCGGCTCACCGACCCCGACGACGGGACAACCGTGAACCTGGCCGAGCCCCGGATCACGGCGGGTGTCCTCCTGGCCGCACCCGGCAGGGGCGGCGACGCCCTCACCCCGCAGGTGGCCGAGAACTACCCCTTCCTCTCGACCCCGGACTTCTCCCGGATGACGACGCCCACGCTCGTGGTCGCCGGGGACAAGGACGCCTCCGCCCACCTGACGGTCCGGGGCCCGGACTGGCACACCGATCCGTACACCCTCTCCCCCGGCCCCAAGTCGCTGCTCACCCTGTTCGACGCGGAGCACGGACTCGGCGGGATCTCCGGATACGACGTCGCCGAGACCACGGACGAGAACCCCGCACGGGTCGCGCTGCTCCAACGACTCACCTGGGCCTACCTGCGCACCGCGCTCCACCCCGGCGACCCCGCCTGGCAGGCGGCAAGCGACGCACTGTCAGCCGAAGCCGACCCGCTCGGCCGGGTCGACTCCAAGTAGCACCGGCCGACCGCGTACGTCATTCGACGCCGCCTCCCCGGTGAGTACGAGAGCGCGGGTGGTCGACGGCCGCCGACCACCCGCGCTACTCCACCGGCGAAACGTGCAGAGCAGGAAGCGTTGGCGCCGTGGCCGGTCGTCCCGTCAACTCGCGGTAATGGCGCACCCGGAACATCCCGGAGAGGGTCGCCATCACGGTCACGGCGACCGCCAGCCACAGGGTGGAGCCCGCCATGGCCAGCACCCCGAAGACCCGGTCGACCGCCGTGAGGCCCACGCCGAAGACCGCCACCGACGGAAAGAAGGACAGCGTGACGGGCAGAGCGATCCAGGTCGAACTGCGCGCGGTATCCCCGCCGTGGGCGCGGAACGCCTGCCGGGAAGTCCGCATCGCCTCACGGACCCCGATGCCGTCGATCATCATCGCCGGCAGTACCAGGTAGGAGGCCATCGCCCACGGGATCCCGACCAGCAGCAGCGACCCGAAGAAGATCACCACCACACCGACCAGCGCCCACACCACGATCGCCGGCAGCCGCCGCAGCGCCCGCCCGTAGCCGGCCCCGATCCCGACCGGCCGCCCCCGCATCGCGTCATCCGCCGCGACGATCAGCACCGCGTTGAAGAACGTGGCGAAGACCGCCACGACGAGGATCGCGACCACCACCAATGCCACGTTCCCCAGGACGGCCCCCGACCACAGCCCCGCCACCCCCAAGGCGAGCGCCCCGA
The DNA here is from genome assembly GCF_040687675.1 of Kitasatospora sp. NPDC056731. Taxonomy (NCBI): domain Bacteria; kingdom Bacillati; phylum Actinomycetota; class Actinomycetes; order Kitasatosporales; family Streptomycetaceae; genus Kitasatospora; species Kitasatospora sp. NPDC056731. The sequence continues at coordinate 68,411 of NZ_JBFBNR010000030.1, read as the reverse complement.
CCAACCCGGCGAGCACCACGCCGGCGATCCCGGGCAGGAGCAGCAGCGCCTTGTGCTCCCACATCACCCGCGCCGATTCCCTGACCGGACTCTCCGTGTACAACGTCCCACCCCAAAGGTTCTCAACCGGGCGCAGCCGGTCACTCCCGGGTATCCTTCGGCAGCTCCCGGCCCGCTTCCTGATCGGCCATCCGTCGAACTCGTCGCGCAGCGGCCCCAGCAGGAACTCTGCCATCCCGTGGGACAGCCGTCTGCAGGCCGGGGAGGGGTGCTGCGTTTCTGCGGCACGACCGGCCGGGGCGAGTGGGTGGGGCGGTGCGGTGGTCAGTCGTGGGTCAGGGTTCGGCGACGAGGGCAGGCCGCTCGGAGCCCGGGGCGAGCACAGAGATTCGTCGGATCGACATCCCAGAAATCTGGGATTGTCATGAACCCGCTGCCATTGTGAGGATGCGTGAGACGCGTCCCGGCCGATCGTTCGAACAGCCCAGGCCGAGCCGCCCGACAGCACCAATAACCATGTCATGTTCCACACATGCCACCACCCGGACCCATCGGGGGCGGCAAGAAGGAGACAGATCATGAGGAGCAGGATCAAGGCACTGATGGTGGCCGCAGCGGTCTCGGGATCGCTCGCGTTCGCGGCGGCCCCGGCGGAGGCGGGCACGGCGACGGTCGGCATCTGCCACTCCGTCTGGGGCGGGGACTTCTACTGTGCCTCGGACGACCCCAACCACGGCGAGGCATGGCTGCACCTGCCCCAGGGCCAGGACGAAATATTCGTCATCGGCACGGACGGGCAGGTCTGGACCCGCTGGAACGGGATGAACGGGACATGGCTGAGCGACTGGAAGAGCATGGGGGGGCACTTCCAGGTCAACACACCGGCCGTCCGCACGTGGGCCAACCCCGACAGCTACACCATCTCGGCGATCGGCACCGACGGCAGGCAGTGGGTCAACTCCCGTAACAACCTCTCCGGCAACTGGAGCGGCTGGTCGCCCTTCTGATCTTCGGACGGATACCGGTAGGCAAGCGCCGGCCGATCATCGCCCCGGACCACGTTCCAGGACGGCAGTCCACCAGCCCACCAGCGCAGCCGCCCCGCCACTGCGCGGGGCGGCTGCGCTGGTGGGCGGGGCGGTGTGGTGGTCAGTCGTGGGTCAGAGTGCGGGGGCGGATGTCGGGCCAGGTCTGCTCGATGTGGTCGAGGCAGGCCTGGCGTCGCGCTGCGCCGAACACCGTCTTCCAGCCCTCGGGCACGGTGGCGAAGGCGGGCCACAGTGAGTGCTGGCCCTCTCCGTTGACCAGGACCAGGTAGTCGGCGTCGGGGTCGTCGAAGGGATTCGTCACCACGTCGTCCTCTCGTGCTTGGTGAAAACCGGTGGGCTTGTCGGTGCGGTCAGTGGCCGCGCAGTTCCAGGGTGCAGCACTTGACGCTGCCGCCCGCCTTGAGGAGTTCGGTGAGGTCCACGCCGATCGGTTCGAAGCCGCGTCGGCGCAGTTCGCCGATCAGGTGGGTGGCCGACTCGGGGAGCAGGACGTGGCGGCCGTCGGAGAGCGCGTTGAGGCCGAAGACGGCGGCGTCCTCGGCGGTCGCCTGGATGGCGTCCGGGAACAGTTCGCGCAGTACCGCCCGGCTGCCGGGGGTGAAGGCCTCCGGGTAGTACATGATCTCGTCGTCGGAGAGGACGGCGAGCGCCGTGTCCAGGTGGTAGAACTCCGGGTCGACCAGGGTCAGGCTGGTCACCGGGACGCCGAAGAACTCCTGGGCCTCGGCGTGCGACCTCGGGTCGGTGCGGAAGCCCGTGCCGGCCAGCAGCCGGCGGCCGACCAGCAGGTAGTCGCCCTCGCCCTCGTTGATGTGCTCGGGCCACAGCAGTTCGGACCAGCCCCGCTCGCGGAACCAGGACAGGTAGGCCGGGCCCTCGGCGGTGCGCTCGGCGTGGCGGAAGCGCGCGCCCAGGACCTTTCCGTCGACCACGGTCGCGCCGTTGGCCGCGAAGACCATGTCGGGCAGTCCGGGCAGCGGGTCGATCTCCTCGACGGTGTGGCCGAGTTCGCGGTAGAGGTCGCGCAGCCTGGTCCACTGGGCGAGCGCGAGCGCGCCGTCGACCGGCTTCTCCGGGTGCATCCAGGGGTTGATGGAGTAGCTGACGCCGAAGTGGCTGGGCCGGCACATCAGGAAACGGCGCGGGCTCGCGGCGCGGGCTGTCATCGGGGTGGTTCTCCTTGGTCTGCGTGCTGCACGGTCTACGTGTTGCGGGTCTGCGGGTCTTCGTGTTGCTCCGGGAGGGTCCGGGGCCGGTTCAGTCGATGAGCCGGCGGCGCATCCCGCGGACGGCCAGGAACCAGGCGAGGACGGCGAATGCGGCCAGGACGGCCCCGTGCAGGGCGTCGCCCGCCCCGAGCGTCCCGAAGGCGGCGTGGCGCACCAGCTGCGTGCAGTGGTAGATCGGGTTGACGGCCGCCACTCCCTGGACCCAGTCGGGCAGCCCGTCCAGCGGGAAGAACACGCCCGCGGCCATCACCAGCGGTGTGAGCACGCCGGACACCACGAGCCGCAGCCAGTCGATCGCCGGCACCAGGCAGGACACCCACATGCCGAGCAGGGCGAAGGCGAAGCCGGAGACCAGCGCCACCAGCGGCACCAGCAGCAGCTCCGGCCCCGGCGGCAGGCCGATGGCGAGGCAGACCAGCAGCGGCGCGGTGCCGTAGACGGAGGACTTGACGGCGATCCAGGACGCCTCGGCCGTGACCAGTTCCCAGACGTCGACGGGCTGGCACAGGACGGCGTCGTAGATCTTCTGGTACTTGCGGCGGTTGAAGCTCTCGAACATCCCGGCGAAGGCCGAGGCGAAGAGCACCGAGGTGACCACCATGCCGACGCCGACGAACTGCGGGTACGGGTGTCCCTGGACCGAGTCGATCAGCCGGCTGAAGCCGATGCCGAAGCCGGTCATGTAGACCAGCGGCTCGATCAGCGAGCCGAAGGTGATGGCGGGCCAGTAGCGGCGGAAGAGCAGCAGTTCGCGCAGCCACACCGCCCGCATGGTCGGCCACAGGGCGGGCGGGAGGCCTGGGGCGGGGCCGGTCTGGGCCTCGGTGCGGGGCGTGGGCGTCGCCGTGGTCATCGGGTGTCCTCTCTGTGGGAGCGATCGGGCGGGCGATCAGGCGGGCGGTAGGCCAGGGAGCGGGGGGGCGAGGGAGCGGCCGGCCCGGGCTCAGCCGAACAGCTCTCCGGTCAGCGCGACGAACACGTCCTCCAGGGAGGTCGGGCGCAGCACGTCCGGCGGGCCGAGACGCTCGCGCAGCTGCGCGGAGATGGTCTCGGCGCGCAGGACGGAGACCGCCGGCCCGGTCCGCCGGCTGGGCAGTCCGGCCCGGGCGGCCTCGGCCTCGACGAGTTCGCGCCGGGCCGCGTCGCCCCGGTACTCGGCGGCCTGTGCGCCCGCGTGCGCGCGCAGCAGTTCGGCGGGGGTGCCCCGGGCGATCACCCGGCCGCCGGTCACCACGGCCACCTCGTCGGCGAGCCGTTCCGCCTCTTCGATGTAGTGGGTCGACATGACCACCGTGGTGCCGCTCTCGCGCATCCCGTCGATGACGTCCCACAGGTCCTGCCGGATCTGCGGGTCCAGGCCGACGGTGGGCTCGTCCATGAGCAGCAGCCGCGGGTTGTTGACGATGCCCCGGGCCAGCAGGACCCGTCGGCGCATGCCGCCGGAGAGCGCGTCGGCGCGGGTGTTCGCGCGGTCGGTCAGCCGGACGGCGGCCAGTGCCTGGTCGACCGCCTCACGGTAGCGCTCGCGCGGCAGGGCCGTGAACCGGACGAAGACGTCGAGATTCTGGCGCACCGTCAGTTCGGGGTCGATGTTGTCGTGCTGCGGGACGACGCCGACCAGGGAGCGGGCGCGGCGGGAGTCCTCCGGCATCCGGTGCCCGAACACCTCCACGGTGCCCGCGTCCGCGCGGGTCTGCCCGGTGAGCATCCGCATGGTGGTGGACTTGCCCGCGCCGTTGGGCCCGAGCAGGCCGAGGAACATGCCGGGCGGCACTTCCAGGTCCAGGCCGCCCACCGCGGTGGTGGCACCGAACGTCTTGACCGCGCCGCTGATTCGGACGGCAGGAGTGTCCACGCGGGCGCTCCTTTCGGGGAGTCGGGGAAGGCAGGGGAAGTACAGGGGAAGCGCAGAGGAAGTGCAGGGGATGTGCAGGGGAAGGCGGAGGAAGTCGGGCGAAGCCAGGGGAAGTTCGGCGTCGGGGAAGGTACAAGGGAAGTCGGGGAATGTCACCGCCCGGTGCGCCGAAATCCTCGCTCCCCGGGGGCCGGGCCCGCGCGATCATCTAACCGCAGAATCGACTTGTCAGGAACCTGCTTTCGGGGGTTCCCCTGTCCATGACCAGGTGTTAGGTTGCTCGAAGATCAATGCCGCCGGGACGCACTATGTCGGCCCATCCGGGGGGAAATTCGGCTCCATCACCCGTAGTTCGCGACCGTAGCGTCGGTGTGCGACGGGTGCTGATCACGTATTCCTCCTTCGGTCGTCACCCGCGGCACCACCACCCCTTCACGCACCTGACTGAGGAGATGTGGATGCAGTCCGACGGACCGCTCACCGCGAACGTCCGCCTGCGGGCCGCGGTAGCCGAGGACGCCGGTGTCGTCACCGAGGTCTTCCTGGCCTCCCGCACCGCGACCATGCCGTACCTGCCCCGTCTGCACAGTGACGAGGCCACCCTGAGCTGGATCACCCACGTCGTGCTCCCGGACACCCGGGTGTGGCTGGCCGAGGACGCCGGGACCGGGGCCGTGCTGGGCTTCGCCTCGCTCGACGGCAGCCTGCTCGACCACCTCTACCTGCGCCCCGAGGCGCGCCGCCGCGGCATCGGGACGGTGCTGCTGGAGGCCGTCAGGTCGGCCAGCCCGCAGGAGCTCTCGCTGCACGTCTTCCAGAAGAACACCGAGGCGCGCGCCTTCTACGAGCGGCACGGCTTCGTCGTGGTGGACACCAACGACGGCAGCCGCAACGAGGAGAACGAGCCGGACATGACCTACCGCTGGACCGCGTGACTCCCGCCCGCACAGCGCGGTAGCCGGTAGTCCCCCCGCCGAGGGACGTCGGTGGGCCCCCCACGGCCCCGGAGCCCACAAGGACCCCCGGAAGCCACCACGGCCGGGGCCCGCGACGGCCCCGGGGCCCCCGACGGCCCGCGAATCACCACGGTCCGTACATCACCACGGCGGCGCCCACGACGCCCCGCGACTCACCACGGCCGGGGCCCACAACGGCCAAGAGCCACCGGAAACCACCGTCCGGCCCGCCCGACCCACCCGGCCGGCGGGGCGGTTCCACCTGGAGGGATGCCCCGTGCTGGGCGAACACAGCCTGCCCGCGGAGACACCGCTGTCGTACGCACAGTTGGCGCTCTGGTTCAACGACCGCCTCCAAGGCGGCGACGCCTCGTACAACGTCCCGGTGGCGCTGCGGCTGACCGGCACGGTCGACCACGAGGCGCTGCGGTCCGCCCTGGCCGACGTGGTGGAGCGGCACGCGGCCCTGCGCACCGTCTTCCCCGAGCGCGACGGCGTGCCGCGCCAGCAGGTGCTGGCGATGGCCGAGCTGCCGCCGGTCCTCACCGTGGTGCCCGTCACCGAGGAGGAGCTGCCCGCCCTGATCGAGGCCGGGGCCGGGCACGTCTTCGACCTGGAGGCCGAGGCCCCGCTGCGGGTGCACCTGTTCGTGCTCGGCCCGCAGCAGCACGTGGTGCTGATGGTGCTGCACCACATCGCCGGCGACGGCTGGTCGCTGGCCCCGCTGGCCCGCGACCTGAGCACCGCCTACCTGGCCCGCAGCCAGGGCCGGGCGCCCGTGTGGTCCCCGCTGCCCGGCACGTACGCCGAGTACGCCGTACGCCAGCACGCGAACCTCGGCGACCTGGACGACCCGCAGGGTCAGGGCGGGCGCCAACTCGCCTACTGGCGACAGGCGTTGGCGGGCCTGCCGGACTTCCTGGAGCTGCCCACCGACCACCCCCGCCCGGCCGTGATGTCGCACCGGGGCGAGTACTTCCCGTGGGACCTCCCGGCCGAGCTGCACCGCGAGCTGCTAGCGCTGTCCCGCTCCTGCCGGGTCAGCATGTTCATGGTGCTCCAGGCGGCGCTGGCGACGGTGCTGACCCGGTCGGGGGCCGGTACGGACATCCCGATCGCCAGCCCGATCGCGGGCCGCACCGACGAGCGCTACGACGACGTGGTCGGCTACTTCGTCAACCCGCTGGTCCTGCGCCTGGACACCTCCGGTGACCCGACCTTCCGCGAGCTGCTCAAGCGGGTGCGCCGCACCGACCTCCAGGGCTTCGCGCACCAGGAGTTCCCGTTCGAGCGGCTGATCACCGCGCTCAACCCGCACCGCTCGCTGGGCTGGCACCCGCTGTTCCAGGTGATGCTGGCCTTCCAGAACACCCCCGAGGCCTCCCTCGCGCTGCCCGGCATCGAGACCGAGATCGCCGAGGCGGGCCCGGGCGGAGCCAAGTTCGACCTGTCCTTCAACATGCGCGAGGTGCACGACGCCGACGGCGCCCCGGCCGGGCTCGGCTGCTTCGTCGAGTACAGCACCGACCTGTTCACCCGCGCGGGTGCCGAGGCCCTGACCGCCCGGCTCGGCCGGCTGCTCGCCGCGGCCGCCGCCGACCCGGACCAGCGGATCGGCGGGTACGACCTGCTCGGCGCCGAGGAGCGGCTCGACCTGTTCGAGCGCGGCCACGGGCCCGCCCTGCCCACCCTGGCGGCCCCCGCGGTGACGTACCACGGCGCCTTCGAGGAGCGCGCCGCCCTGGAGGGCGAGGTCACGGCCCTCGTCGCCGAGGACGGCCGGTTCACCTTCGCCGAGGTCAACGAGCACGCCAACCGGCTCGCCCGGGAGCTCGTGCGGCGCGGGGCCGGCCCCGAGCGCTACGTCGTCCTGGCGCTGCCGCGCACCACCGACCTGCTGATCGCGCTGCTCGCCGTCCTCAAGTCGGGCGCCGCCTACATACCGGTCAGCCCCGCCATGCCGCGCGAGCGGCTGGCCGGCATCCTCGCCGACGCCGCCCCGGTCTGCGTGCTCGCCACGGCCGCCGACGCCGGCCGGCTGCCGGACGGCGCGCCCGTCCTGGTGCTGGACGAGCCCGGGGCGCGGGCCGCCGTCGCCGCCCACCCCGGCGGGAACCTGGCGGACGCCGACCGCACCGGCCCCACCGGTCCGGACGACCCGGCCTACGTCATCCACACCTCCGGCTCGACCGGGGTGCCCAAGGGCGTGGTGATCCCGCACGGCGGCCTCAGCAGCCTGATGCACCACCACCGCACCCGTATGGTCCGCCCGTCCGGCGGCCCGCGGGGCCAGCGCCTCCAGCTCGGCCTGGTCGCCTCGATCACCTTCGACACCGCCTGGGAGCCGCTGTTCTGGCTGCTGGAGGGCCACCCGCTGCACCTGCTGAGCGACGAGGTCCGGCTCGACCCGCAGGCCCTGGTCGGCTACGTCCGCCGGGAGCGCCTCGACTTCCTGGACCTCACCCCGACGTACGTCCCGGCGCTCACCGCCGCCGGCCTGTTCGCCGAGGGCCACCACCGCCCGGCCGTGCTGATGCTGGGCGGCGAGGCCGTCGGGCCGGCGCTGTGGAGCGAACTCTCCGCCCTGCCGGACGTGGCGGTGTTCAACTACTACGGCCCGACCGAGTGCACCGTCGACGCGCTCGCCTGCTCCCTGGCGGACAGCCGCACCCCCGTCATCGGCCGCCCGCTCGACAACACCCGGGCGTACCTGCTGGACGACCTGCTGCGCCCCGTCCCGCTCGGCGTGCCCGGCGAGCTCTACCTGTCCGGGCCGCACCTGGCCCGCGGCTACCTGCGCCGCCCCGCCCTGACCGCCGAGCGCTTCGTCGCCGACCCGTACGGCCCGCCCGGCGCCCGGATGTACCGCACCGGCGACCTCGCCCGGATGCGCCGCGACGGCCAGGTGGAGTACCTCGGCCGGGCCGACGGGCAGATCAAGATCCGCGGTTTCCGGATCGAGCCCGGCGAGATCGAGGCGGTGCTGCTGCGCCACCCCGCGATCGTGCAGGCCGCCGTCCTGGCCCGGGGCGCCGGCGCCGAGGAGCGCCACCTCGCCGCCTACCTGGTGACCGAGGACGGGAACGCCCCCGACCTCGCCGAGGTGCGCGAGCTGCTGGCCGGGCAACTGCCCGACTACATGATCCCGGCGGCCTACGCCGTCCTGGCCCGGCTCCCGCTCAACTCCAGTGGGAAGCTGGACGGTTCCGCTCTGCCCGAGCCCGAGCTGCGGGCCGCCACCGGCCGCTCCCGGGCCCCCCGGGACGCCCGCGAGGCCGCGCTGTGCGCGCTGCTCGCCGAGGTCCTCGGGGTGGCCGAGGTCGGCCCCGACGACGACTTCTTCGCGCTCGGCGGCCACTCCCTGCTCGCCACCCGGCTGGTCAGCCGGGTGCGCACCGCGCTGGGGGCCGAACTGCCCATCCGGGCGGTCTTCGAGAGCCCGACGGCCGCCGGGCTCGCCCGCGCGGTGGACGCCGGGCGATGTCGCCCGGCGCTGACCGCCGCCGCCCGCCCCGAGCGGATCCCCCTCTCGCACGCCCAGCGCCGGCTCTGGTTCCTCCAGCAGCTGGACCCGCACAGCGACGCGTACCACATCCCGCTGGCCCTGCGCCTGACCGGCGCCCTGGACCGGGACGCCCTCGCCGCCGCGCTGCACGACTGCGCCGTGCGCCACGAGGCCCTGCGCACCGTCTTCCCGCTCCCCCGCGGCGAGGACGCGGCCCCCCGGCAGCGGATCCTCGCCCCGGAGCAACTCCCGCCGCTGCTGCGGCAGTCCGGCGCCGCCACGGTGACCGAGGAGGGCCTGGCCGAGGCCCTGCGCACCGCCGCCGCCCAGCCCTTCGACCTCGCGTCGGAGCCGCCGCTGCGCGCCCACCTCTTCGCCCTCGCCCCCGAGCGGCACGTCCTGCTGCTGACGGTCCACCACATCGCCTGCGACGGCTGGTCGATGGGCCCGCTCGCCCGCGACCTGGGCGCCGCCTACCAGGCCCGGACGGCCGGCCGGGCCCCCGAGTGGAGCGCCCTGCCCGTCCAGTACGCCGACTACACCCAGTGGCAGCTCGCGCTGCTCGGGGACGACGAGGACCCGGGCAGCACCGCCGCCCGGCAGTGGCAGTACTGGAGCGGGGCGCTGGCCGGCCTGCCCGAGGAGATCGCGCTGCCGGTGGACCGGCGGCGCACCGCCGAGACCGGCCAGGAGGCCGGCCGGGTGCCGCTGCGGCTGAGCGGCGCGGACCACCGCGCCCTGGCGGAGCTCGCCCGGGCCGACGGCGCCAGCCTCTTCATGGCCGTCCAGGCCGGTCTGGCGGCGCTGCTCACCCGCCTCGGCGCCGGCACCGACCTGCCGATCGGCACCCCGATCGCCGGGCGCACCGACGAGGCCCTGGACGACCTGGTCGGCTTCTTCGTCAACACGCTGGTGCTGCGCACCGACACCGACGGGGACCCGGGCTTCCGGGAGCTGCTGCGCCGTGTCAAGGACGCCGACCTCGCCGCCTACGCCCACCAGGACCTGCCGTTCGAGCGGATCGTCGAGCTGGTCAACCCGGAGCGCTCCCCCGGCCGCCACCCGCTCTTCCAGGTCGCCCTGGTGATGGAGCAGGCGGGCGCGGCCGTGGAGATCCCCGGCCTCGACAGCGAGCTGGTCACCGCCGGCCCGGCGCCGGCCAAGTTCGACCTCACCGTCACCCTGGGCGCGCCCGCCGGCCCGGACGACGAGCTGACCGGCGCCGTCGAGTACCGCGCCGACCTGTTCGACCGGGCCACGGTCGAGGCGATCGCCGGCTGCCTGACGCGGCTGCTCGGCGCGGCCGCGGCCGATCCCGAGCGGCCGATCTCCCGGCTCGAACTGTCCGCCGAGGGCGAGCGGCCGCGGCTGCTGGAGCGCTCCGCCGGCGAGCGGCGGGAGCTGGCCCCGACCACGCTGGCCGCCCTGGTGTCGGCAGGGCTCGCCGCGCCGTCCGACACCCCCGCCCTGGTGTTCGAGGGCCGGGCGCTCGGCCCGGCCGAGCTGGACCGCCGGATCGACGCGCTGGCCCGCCGGCTCGCCGCGGTCGGTGTCCGCCCGGGCAGCCGGGTCGCGGTGGCCGTGCCCCGCTCGGTGGAGCTCGTGGTGGCGCTGTGCGCCGTCCACCGCGCCGGCGGCGCCTACCTGCCGCTGGACCCGGACTACCCGGCCGACCGGCTCGCGTACATGCTGGCGGACGCCCGCCCGGCCGCGGTGATCGCCGCCCCGGAGCAGGCCGCCGCGCTGCGCCCCGCCGAGGGCGTGCCCTGCCTGTCGCCGGAGGACCTGCCGGCGCCCGAGGGCGTCACACTGACCGCCCCCGGCCCCGGGGACCCGGCCTACGTGATCTACACCTCGGGCTCGACCGGGCGGCCGAAGGGCGTGCTCGTCCCGCACCACGCCATCGCCAACCGGCTGCGCTGGGGCCAGGAGGAGTACCGGCTCGGCGCCCGGGACGGCGTGCTGCAGAAGACCTCGGCCAGCTTCGACATCTCGCTGTGGGAGTTCTTCTGGCCGCTGATCACCGGCGCCACCCTGGTGCTGGCGAAGCCCGACGGGCACCGCGACCCGGCCTACCTGGCGGAGCTGATCCAGCGCGAGGGCGTGAGCGTCGCCCAGTTCGTGCCGTCCATGCTGGACGTCTTCCTCCAGCACCCGCGGGCCGCCGAGTGCACCGGGCTGCGCCTGGTGGTGGCCAGCGGCGAGGCGCTGCCCGCGGCCACCGTGCGCCGGTTCCGGCAGGTGCTCCCGGGCGTCCGGCTGGACAACCTCTACGGGCCCACCGAGGCCACCGTGGAGGTGACGGCCTGGGAGTGCGGCCCGGCGGACGAGCAGGCACACCCGGTGCCGATCGGGCGGCCGGTCTGGAACTCCGGCGGCTACGTGCTGGACACCGCCCTCAACCCCGTCCCGCCGGGCGTGCCGGGCGAGCTCTACCTGACCGGCGAGCAGCTCGCGTACGGCTACCTCGGCCGCTCGGCGCTCACCGCCGAGCGCTTCGTCGCGGACCCGCACGGCGCGCCGGGCACCCGGATGTACCGCACGGGCGACCTGGCCCGCCACCGCCCCGACGGCGTGGTGGAGTACCTGGGCCGGGTGGACAGCCAGGTGAAGCTGCGCGGCCACCGGATCGAGCTCGGCGAGATCGAGACCCGGCTCGGCGAGCACCCGGCGGTCACGGCCTGCGCCGTCACCGTGCGCGAGGACCGGGCCGGCACCGCCCGGCTGGTCGCCTACGTGGTGCCGGACGGCGCCGCGCAGCCGCCCACGGCCGCCGCGCTGCGCGCCCACCTGCGCGGCCACCTGCCCGAGTTCATGGTGCCCACCGCCTACGTGCTGCTCGGCGCGCTGCCGGTGACGGCCAACGGCAAGCTGGACCGCCGGGCGCTGCCCGAGCCGCAGACCCACGTCGAGAGCCGGGCCCGGGAGCCGCGCACGCCGGCCGAACGCACGCTGGTCGCGGTCTTCGCCGAGCTGCTGGGCGTGCCCGCGGTCGGCCCGGAGGACGACTTCTTCCTGCTCGGCGGCCACTCGCTGCTGCTGATCCGGCTGGTCGAGCGCATCCACGCGGAGTTCGGCGTCGACCTGCCCGTGAAGGCGCTGTTCGAGGCGCCGACCCCGGCCGCGCTGGCGCAGCGGCTGACCGGGCGGCGGCCCGGGCGCGCCGACGCCCCCTTCGAACCTCTGCTGGCGCTGCGGGCCGCGGGCGGCCGGGCGCCGCTGTTCTGCGTCCACCCGGTGACGGGCGACGGCCTCGGCTTCATCGGCCTGCTGCGCGGGCTCGACCCGGACCAGCCGGTCTACGCCTTCCAGGGCATCGGCCCGGTCGGCGGCGGGGAGCGGCCGGCCGACGTGGACGGCCTGGCGCGGGAGTACCTGGCGCGGATGCGCGCCGTCCAGCCGCACGGCCCCTACCGGGTGCTCGGCTGGTCCTTCGGCGGGCTGGTCGCGCACCAGATCGGCGTGCTGCTGCGCGAGCAGGGCGAGCAGGTCGACCTGGTCGCGCTGCTGGACAGCCACCCGGCGCCGCCGGACGCCGGGGAGGTCACCGACACCGCCGTGCTGGCCGAGCTGCTGACGGCGACGGGCGCGCCCGCCGCCGAGGTGGCGGCCGTCCTGGCGCAGCAGTGGCGGCCCAAGCCCGCGGAGCTGCTCGACCGGCTGGCCGTGGCGCTGCGCGAGGCCGCGCCGCGCGACGAGGACGAGCTGGCGGTGTTCCTGGACTCCTGCCGTTACCACGCCGCGCTGATGGCGGCGTGGACGCCGGGGGTGCTCGACGCGCCGCTGACCACCTTCACCGCGACCGGCGACCACCGGCCGCAGGACACGGTGGCCGTCTGGTCGGCCCACGCCACCGGGCCGGTGGCCAACCACCCGCTCGCCGCCCGGCACCTGGACCTCGCCGACGCCGGGCCGATCGACGAGATCGCCCGGGTCGTCGCCGCCGTCCTGCGACGGGCCGACGAGGGCCGGCGATGACGGTCCGTCCGGAGCGTTCCGGACGGACCGCCACCCGCCGCCCGGCCCCGTCGTACGGAACCGGGCGGCCGGGGTCAGGCGCCCGGCGCCCGGCCCTCCTGGGGGCCGTCCGCGGTGTCCAGGCACGCCCGGGCCTGCGCCGCGAGCTCCGCGAGCACCTCGGCCCGCTGCTGGTGCAGGAAGAAGTGGTCGCCCGGCAGGATGCGGTGGCGGAAGCCGGCCGCCGTGGTGGACCGCCAGCCGGTGATCCACTCCGGTCCGGCCATCAGGTCGTCGGCGCCGCCGAGCGCCAGCACCGGGCAGGGCAGCACGGTCGGCCGGACCCGGTCGTTGTACTCGCCCAGCAGGGTGACGTCCGCCCGGAGCACCGGCAGGATCATCTGCATCAGGTCGGCGAACTCCAGCACCTCGGCCGGGGTCCCGCCGAGGCCGACGATGCGCTCCAGGAGCTCGTCGTCGGTGAGTCCATGCAGCCGGGTGACGTCCGGGGTGCCGGGGGCCCGGCCGCCGGAGACCACGAGGGACAGCGGCAGCGGCCGCGCCTCGGCGGCGAGTCGGCGGGTCGTCTCGTAGGCGATCCGGGCGCCCATGCTGTGGCCGAAGAGGATGAACGGTTCGTCCGCCGGGCGGCTCGCCAGCAGGGCGAGCAGGCCGTCGACCACCTCGTCCATGACGGCCGACGGCTGCTCGGCGAGGCGGGTGCCCCGGCCCGCCAGTTCCACCGGAACGATCGTCAGGCCCGGCTGCTCGCCGGACCGGGCCCACGGCAGGTAGGCGCTCGCGGAGCCGCCGGCGTGCGGCAGGCAGTAGACGCGTACGGGCCCGGACCGCCCGTTCGGCGCGGCGTCCCGGTGCCACGGCGTCCATCGGGCCACCTCGTCGTGCTGTACGGCGGACGAACCGGTCATCGCTGCTCCTTTTTCTTTCCCAGTCAATTACGCGAAGCCTGAACAGGCCTCCCGCACGACTTTATGCGGTAATTCACGGGTTGGTCCAGCCCGTATTCCGGCATGCCCTGAGAAGATCCAACCAGGCGATGCCGCAGCTCAGTTGTGCCCTGAAATAGTCGGTTGGCGCATAAGGATCTTGAGTCTTTCCCGGAACACCGAGCTCTGTTACGGTGCTCTTCGTCCGGGTTTCTTTCGGATATTTCCAGAGTATTTCGATCGGCGAGTTCCGACGACAAGTTCCGACGACGAGTTCCGAACGCACGACGGGAGAGGGCGGACAGAATGTGCGGAATAACCGGCGTATTCGTCCTGGGCGGCGGTCGCCCGGCCGATGCCGCCGTGGTCCGGGAGATGACGGCGTGCCTGGTGCACCGCGGCCCCGACGACGACGGCCACTACGCCACGGACGGCCTGTGCCTGGGCTTTCGCCGGCTGGCCCTGAACGACCTCGCCGGCGGCAACCAGCCGCACCGCACCGAGGACGGCACCCTGGTCTCGGTCTGCAACGGCGAGATCTACAACCACCGCGAGCTGCGCACCGCGCTGAGCCGCCGCGGCCACCGGTTCCGCACCGAGAGCGACACCGAGGTGCTGGTCCACCTGTACCGCGAGTACGGCGAGGACCTGACGGCCCACCTGGACGGCCAGTTCGGCTTCGCGCTGCACGACGCCGGCGCGCAGCGGCTGCTGCTCGCCCGCGACCGGGCCGGCATCGTCCCGCTCTTCTACACCGTCGCCGACGGCCAGCTGATCTTCGCCTCCGAGATCAAGGCGATCCTGCGCCACCCGGCCGTCAGCGCCCGGGTCGACCTGCGCGGCCTCGACCAGGTGCTGACGCTGCCCGGACTGGTCAGCCCGCGCACCATGTTCGAGGGCATCAGCGCCCTGCGCCCCGGCGAGCGGCTGATCGCCGACCGCTCCGGCGTGCGCACCGAACGGTACTGGGACCTCGACTTCCCGCTCGCCGCCGACCTCGACCCGGTGGCCCCCGAGGCCCTGGACCGGGAGCTGGACCGGTACGCCCACCGCACCGCCGACCTGCTCGACGAGGCCGTGCGCAGCCGGCTGCTCGCCGACGTGCCGATCGGCATGTACCTCAGCGGCGGCCTCGACTCCAGTCTGATCGGCGCCCTGATGGCCCGGGCCCGGCCCGGCCACGCCTGGCCCAGCTTCTCCGTCACCTTCCCCGGCCGCGACTTCGACGAGGGCCCGCACCAGCGGCTGGTCGCCGCCAAGCTGGGCACCGATCACCACGAAGTCCCGGTCGGCGAGCACGAGGTGGCCGAGCGGATCACCGCGATGGTGCGCCACGCCGAGGCACCCGTGCGCGAGTCGTACAACGTCTGCTCGCTGGCGCTGTCCGAGGCCGTCCGCGCCGCCGGGACGGTCGGCGCGCTCAGCGGCGAGGGCGCCGACGAGCTGTTCGGCGGCTACCCCGGCTACCGCTTCGACGCCACCGGGCTCGGCGGCAGCCGGCTCACCGGCCTGGACGCCCGGCTGGAGCGCGAGATCCGCGAACGGATGTGGGGCGTCGACCTCGGCTACGAGCAGGACCAGCTGCCCGCCCAGGAGTTCCGCCGCGAGCTGTACGCCGAGGACCTGGCCTACGGACTGGACGAGTTCTCCGTCACCAACCAGCGCCTCGTCGACCCCGAGCGGCTGGCCGGGCGCCACCCGCTGCACCAGCGCTCCTACCTCGACTACCACCTGCGGCTCGCCGACCACCTGCTCGGCGACCACGGCGACCGGATGGCCCTGGCCAACGGCGTCGAGCTGCGCTTCCCCTTCCTGGCGAACGCGGTGGTCGACCACGCCACCACGCTGCCACCGGAGTTGATGCTCGCCCACGGCCGGGAGAAGGCCGTGCTGCGCCGGGCGGCCGAGGGCCTGGTGCCCGGCGAGGTGCTCAGCCGGCAGAAGTACGGCTTCCGCGGCCAGACCAGCAGCCACCTGCTGAGCACCGGCGCCGACTGGTTCGAGGAGCTGGTCTCCCCCGCGACCGTCCGCCGCCAGGGCTACTTCAACCCGGACACCGTCGCCGCCCTGACGCAGCGTCAGCGCGGTGACGGCCAGCAGGTGCACGCCCACCTGGACACCGACTACCTGATGCTCGTCGCGACCTTCGCCCTCTTCGTCGAGGAGTTCGATCTGCCGTGCCTGGGATGACCGCCACAGCCGCCGGGCCGATCGCCGGCCCCGGCACCCGCCCGCGCCACCCGCTGGTCGGGGTGGTCGGCGGCATGGGGCCGCTGGCCTCCGTCGAACTGCTGCGCACCGTCTACCGGGCCTGCCGGCTCCACCCCGAGCAGGACACCCCGCGGGTGCTGCTCTGGTCCGACCCGGCCGTGGTGGACCGCACCGAGGCCATCGGCAGCGGCGAACTCGACGAGCTGCGCCGCGCCGTGGAGTCCTCGCTGCGCGGCCTGCTGGCCGCCGGCGCGGAACGCGTGGTGGTCGCCTGCATCACCGCCCACCACGTGCTCGGCGACCTGCCGGCCGACCTCGCGGCGCGCTGCGTCTCACTGGTCGACGTGGTGCACGAGGAACTGGCCGCGACCGGCGAACCGCACCTGCTGCTCTGCTCCTCCGGCACCGCCCGGGCCGGCATCCTCACCTCGGGCACCGCCGGGGCCCGGGCCGCCCGGCAGCTGGTGGCCCTGCGCCCGCCGGACCAGGAGGCACTGCACCGGGAGATCCACCGCCTCAAGCGCGGCGAGGACCCGGCCCGCACCATCGACTTCCTGCGCGAGACCCTGCCCCGCTACGGCGTGCGGTCCTTCGTCGCCGCCTGCACCGAGCTGCACCTGGTCACCAGGGCGATCGAGGACGCCGGTCTGAGCGAGGCCCTGCCCTCCCTCGACCCGCTGACGGTCGTGGCCCACCGGATCATGAACGGAGAGTTGTGAGCCACACGAGCATCCTCGACCGCTGGGCCGACCAGGTCGAGCGCCGAGCCGCCGCCCCCGCCCTCGCCACCGCCGAGCGGGTCTGGAGCCACCAGGAGCTGGCCAAGCTGGCCGCCGGCCTGCGCGACCGCCTCGCCACCGGCACCGGCCCCGTCCTGGTCGCCTGCGCGGACCCCGTCCCGGTGGTCGCGGCGATCCTCGCCTGCGCCGCCACCGGCCGCCCGTTCGCCCCGGTGGACACCCGCCAGCCCGCCGCCCGCTGGACGGCCCTGCTGGAGGACCTCCGGCCGGGCACCGTGCTCGCCGACGCCGCCGGCCGCTCCGCGCTGGCCGCCGCCGGACACGGCCCGACCACCGGCGGGCAGCACCTGGCCGTCGCCGGACAGGGCGAACTGCCGCTGCTCACCGCCGAGTCGATCACCCCGCTGCCCTGGGCCGCCGACGACTGGACCGGCATCAGCGGCCCCGACGCCGGCTACGTCTACTTCACCTCGGGCACCACCGGCCGCCCCAAGGGCATCCGGGGCAGCTTCGAGGCCGTCGCGCACTTCCTGGACTGGGAGATCGCCGAGTTCGGCATCGCCCCGGGCACCCGGATCTCCATGCTCACCTCCCCCGGCTTCGACGCCTTCCTGCGCGACGCCCTCGTCCCGCTGTGCGCCGGCGGCACCGCCGTGCTCCCCGCGCCCGGCGCCATCCCCGTCGGCGCGGCCCTGGCCCACTGGCTGACCGAGCAGCAGGTCGACCTGCTGCACTGCGTGCCCACCGTGTTCCGCACCCTGCGCGCCGCCGGGCTGGCCGCCGACTCCCTGCCGCGGCTGCGCAGCGTGCTGATGGCCGGGGAGCCGGTCCGCCCCGCCGACATCGCCTGGTGGCGGGCCCTGTTCGGGGGCGACAAGGAACTGGTCAACCTCTACGGGCCGTCCGAGACCACCATGACCAAGGTCTTCCGCCGGCTCACCGCCGAGGACGCCGAGGCCGAGACCGTCCCGGCCGGCCACCCGATGCCCGGCGTCGAGATCGCGGTGCTGTTCGGCGGACGCCCGGTGGTGGACGCGATCGGCGAGATCGAGATCCGCACCCCGTTCCCGCTGCGCGGCTACCTGGGCGACACGGCCGGCGGCTTCGTCGCACCGGACCGGTACCGCACCGGCGACCTCGGCCGGCTGGGCGCCGACGGCACCCTGGAGGTCCTGGGCCGCCGCGACCAGCAGGTCAAGGTGAACGGCGCCCGGGTCGAACTCGGCGAGATCGAGGACCTGCTGCGCCGCCACCCCGCGGTGGCGGACGTCTGCGCCGCCCTGGTCGAGGAGACCGACGGCGAACCGGTGCTCTGCGCCTACCTGGTCGCCGACGGCGCCACCGACGAGGAGCTGCGCGCGCACGCCGCCGAGGGCCTGCCCGCCGCCGCCCGCCCCGCCCTGTACCTGCGGCTCGCCGCGATCCCGCGCACCCTCAGCGGCAAGGCCGACCGGCGGGCGCTGCCCAGCCCTGCCGCCGCCCTGGCCGGGCGCACCGGCGAACAGCCGCTGGACGGCCTGGAGGCCGGCATCGCCGAACTGTGGCGCGAGCTGCTGCACGTGCCCGCCGTCGGCCGGCACGACGACTTCGCCCTGCTCGGCGGGGACTCGCTGGGCATCGCCCGCCTGCTGGACGGGCTGCGCACCCGCTTCGGCGTCGAGGTGCCGCTGCGGGTGTACGTCGGCGACCCGACCGTCGCCGGGCTGGCCGCGGCCGTCGCCGCCGGCCGCGCGGACGCCTCGCCGGAGGGCGGCCGCCGATGAGCCGCGACACCTCCCTGCCGCTGCGCGGCGACCGCGCCCGCGCGCCGCTGTCCTACGCCCAGCGCTCCATCTGGCGGGCCGAGCAGGTGCTGCCCGGCACCGCCCTGCACAACGAGAGCGCCGCCTTCCACGTCAGCGGCCCGCTGGACGTGGCCGCCCTGGAACGGGCGCTGGCCGCCGTCGCCCGGCGGCACGAGGTGGTGCGCTGCGCCGTCGCCGCCGACGGGGCGGGCGAGCCGTGGCAGCTGTTCGCCGACCTGGTCCGCCCGGCCGTCGAGACCGTCGACCTGACCGGCGTCCCCGAGGGCGAGCGCGCGGAGCGGCTCGCCGAGCTCACCGCCCGCGCCGTGGCCGTGCCCTTCGACCTGGCCCGGCCCCCGCTGATGCGCACCCAGCTGTTCCTGCTGGGCGGGGGCCGCTCGCTGCTGCTGTTCACCGCCCACCACATCGTGGTCGACGCCTGGGGCTTCGGCGTCTTCCTGGAGTCACTGGCCGCCTGCTACGCCACCGAACTCGGCGGCGAGGCGCCGGCCCCCGTCCCCGCTGGCGGACCCGACTTCGGCGACTTCGCCGCCTGGCAGCGCGCCGAGGCCGGCGAGGGCGGCGACACCAGCCACGCCAGCGGAATCGACCACTGGCAGACCCGGCTGGGCGGCGAACTGCACACCGCCGACCTGCCGTCCGACGTCGGCCCCGGCGGCGACCCGGCGGCCGGCGCGCTGCACCACTTCACCGTCCCCGCCGAACTGACCGCCCGGCTCAGCGCCTTCGGCCGGGGCGAACTCGCCAGCCTGTCCACCGTGCTGCTCACCGCCTTCTGCGCCACCGCCGCCCGCTGGACGGGCCAGGACGACCTGGTGGTCGGCATGCCGGTGGCGACCCGCGGCCGCACCGCCCTCGCCGGCGTCGTCGGACCGCTGCTCAACCTCGTCGCCCACCGCAGCGACCTCGGCGGCGAGCCGAGCTTCCGGCAGGCCCTGGCCCGTACCCGCCAGAACCTGAAGGCCGACCTGCGCCACCGCGACACCCCCTTCGACCTGGTCCTGGAGCGGCTCGGCCGCGCCGCGGGCGGGCGCACGCCGCTGTTCCAGCTGATGTACTCCTTCCACAGCGGCCCCACCACCACCCTGGAGCTGCCCGGCGTCACCACCGCCCCGGCGCCCTCGCACAGCGGCACGGCCAAGTACGACCTGACGTTCTTCCTGCGCCCGCGCCCCTCGGGCGCGCTGGACGCGACGCTGGAGTACCGCACGGCGCTGCTCGCCCCCGAGACGGCCGCCGACTTCGCGGACTCGCTGCTGTGCCTGCTGGAGGCCGCCGCGGCCGACCCGGACCGGCCGCTGGCCGAGCTTCCAGTGCTCTCCGAAGAGCGGCGCCGGCGCGTCCTGGTCGACTTCAACCGGGCGCCCGACGCCGAGCGCGCCTGGGCCACCGTGCCCGAGGCACTGCGCGAACTCGCCCGGCAGGACGGCGCCGCACCGGCCGTCGAGTCGCCCGGCCGCGCCTTCGGCCGGGCCGCGGCCGACGCGGCCGCCGACCGGGTCGCCCGTCGGCTGGTGGCCCGGCACGGCGTGGCGCCCGGCGACCGGGTGGCCCTGCGCGTCGAGCGCGGCGCGCAGCTGGTGCCGCTGATCGTCGGCATCTGGCGGGCCGGGGCCGTCCTCGTCCCGCTGGACGAGGCCATGCCCGCCGCGCGGGCCGAGCACGTGCTCGCCGACAGCGGCGCCCGCCTGCTGATCGGCGACCCCGCCGAGGGGCTGCCCGCCGCCGACCCGGCCGCGCTGCTCGACGAGGGCCCGGACGCCTCCGACTCCGGGGCGGGCGAGCCGCTGCCCGGCGCCGGGCCCGAGGACCTCGCGTACCTGATGTACACCTCGGGCTCCACCGGGCTGCCCAAGGGCGTGGCGGTGCCGCACGGCTGCGTCGCCAACCTGCTGCACAGCGTGGTCCGCGCCGAGCCGGGCCTGCGCGCCGACGACACCCTGCTCGCCGTCACCTCGATCACCTTCGACATCTCCGTCCTGGAGCTGTTCGCCCCGCTGCTGGCCGGCGGCCGGGTCGTGGTCGCCCCGCGCGAGAGCGTCCGCGACGCCGAGGCGCTGGGCGCGCTGCTGGAGCGCAGCGGCGCCACCGTCATGCAGGCCACCCCCTCGCTCTGGCGCGGGCTGCTGGACGGCGGCTGGGCGGGCCGGCCCGGGCTGCGGGCGCTGTGCGGCGGGGAGGCCCTGGACGCCGACCTCGCGCAGCGGCTGCTGGCGCGCTGCGCCGGGCTGTGGAACCTGTACGGGCCGACCGAGACGACCATCTGGTCCACCGTCGGGCGGGTGCTGCCCGGCGAGGGCGTCACGGTGGGGCGCCCGGTGGCCGGCACCGTCTGCTACGTCCTGGACCGGCGGCTGCGGCCGGTGCCGCGCGGCGCCGTCGGCGAGCTGGTGATCGGCGGGGCCGGCGTGAGCGCCGGGTACCGCAACCGCCCGGAGCTGACCGCCGCCGCCTTCGTGGCCGACCCGGTCGACCCGGCCGGCGGCACCGTCTACCGCACCGGCGACCTGGCCCGCCACCTGCCGGACGGCCGGATCGTCGTGCTCGGCCGGGCCGACCAGCAGGTGAAGATCCTCGGCCACCGCATCGAGGTCGGCGAGGTGGAGTCCCTGCTCGCCGCCCACCCCGAGGTCCGCCAGGCGGCGGTGGTCGTGGACCGGGGGCAGCCCGCCGGGCCCCGGCTGGTCGCCTTCGTCACCGCCCGCACCGAGGACGACGAACTGCCCGACCGGCTGCGCCGCCACCTGCGCGAGCGGCTGCCCGCCGCCGCCGTCCCAGGGGTGATCGCCCCGCTGCCCGCGCTGCCGCTCAACACCAGCGGCAAGGTGGACCGGCCGGCGCTGCTGCTGCGCGCCGGGGAGCTCACCGCCGCCCGACGGGCCGCGCCCGTCACCGAGGCCGAGCAGGCCGCCGTCGCGCTCTGGGCGGAGGTCCTGGGCCTGCCGCCCGAGCGGGTCGGCACCACCGACGACTTCTTCGCCGCCGGCGGCAACTCCATCGCCGCGACCCGGCTGCTCGGCCGGGTCCGGGCCCGCTTCGGCGCCGCGCCCTCGCTCGCCGACTTCTACACCGACCCCACCCCCGCCGCCCTGGCGCGGGTGCGGCCCGCCGCCCCGGCGCCCGCCGCCCGGACGGCGGGGCCGGCCCCGGACGCCGTCCCGATGACCGACCAGCAGCGCCAGCTGTGGCTGCTGCACCGCCTGGCCCCCGACTCGCCCGCCTACCACCTGCCCGCCGCGCTCGACCTGACCGGCCCGGTGCACGAGGCGGCCCTGACCGGGGCGCTCGCCGACCTGACCGCCCGGCACCCGGTGCTCGCCGCCCGCTGCGAGCTGCGCGAGGACGGCCCGGTGCTGGTCCTCACGCCGCCCGCCGCACCGGCCCTGACCGTCCTGGACGCGGCGCCCGAGGAGGTGCCCGAGCTGGCCCGGGCGGAGGCCGTGCGCCCGTTCGACCTGGCCGGCGAGCCGCCGCTGCGGCTCACCCTGGTGCGCACCGGCCCCGAGCGCTCGGTGCTGCTGTGCACCGCGCACCACCTCGCGGTCGACGGCTGGTCGATCGGCGTGGCCGTGCGCGAGCTGGCCGCGCTGTACGCCGCCCGCCTCGGGCTGGCCGAGCCGCCGCCCGCGCTCGACCTGGACTTCGCCGGCTACGCGGCCGACTGCGCCGACGAGGCTGGCCTGACGCTGCGTCAGGAGCACCTGGAGTACTGGCTGAAGCGGCTCGACGGGCACCCCGGGGTGCTCGACCTGCCCGCCGACGCACCGACCCGGACGCGGCCGACGGGAGCCGGCGAGACCCTGCCGGTGGCGCTCGACCCGGAGCTGACGGCCGCGCTGCGCGAGGGCGCCGCCCGGCTGCGCACCACGCCCTTCACCCTGCTGCTCGCCGTGTACGCGGCGCTGCTGGGCCGCTACGCGGGCAGCGACGACGTCCTGGTGGGCGTGCCCGTCGCCAACCGCGACCGGCCCGAACTGGAGTCGCTGGTCGGCTCGTTGGCCAACACCCTGCCGGTGCGCGTGGACCTGGCCGGGGCGCCGTCCTTCGCCGAACTCGCCGCCCGCACCGGGCGGGCGCTGGCGGGCGACCTCGGCCGTCCGCTGGTCGCCTTCGACCGGCTGGTGGCCGGCCTCGGCCTGCCCCGCGAGCCGGGCCGGCCGACCCTGGTCCAGGCCTCGCTGGTGTTCCAGGACGCGCCGCCGGCCGACGTCCGGCTGGGCGCGACCGCCGGCGTGCTGCGCCAGGTCCCCACCGGGGCGGCCAAGTACGACCTGACCCTGGCCCTGGACGAGCGCGCCGACCGGATCGCCGGCGCCCTGGAGTACGCCACGGACCGCTTCGGACCGCAGTTCGCGGACCGCTTCGCCCGGCACTTCCACGCCCTGCTGCGCGCCGCCCTGGCCTCGCCGCAGGCCCCCCTCGACGCCGTCGAGCTCACCGACCCCGCGCTGCCCGCCCCGCGCCCGGCCCGCCCCGCGGGCGAGGCGCGCGCCGAGCACGCCGTGTCGGTGTCCGAGCTGTTCCGGGCCCGGGCCGCGGCCCGTCCGGACGCCCCCGCGATCCGGGCCGAGGGCGTGACGGTCGGCTACCGGCAGCTCGACGCCTGGAGCGACCGGATCGCGGCCCGGCTGCTGGAGCGCGGCGCGGCCCCCGGCCGGTTCGTCTCGGTGCTGCTGCCCGCCGGCCCGGTGCAGAGCGCCGCGATCCTCGGCGTCGCCAAGACCGGGGCCGCCTTCGCGGTGCTCGACCCGGCCGACCCGGCCGCCCGCCTGACCGCGCTGCTGGCCGACGCCGAACCGGTGTGCCTGCTGGCCGCCGAGAGCACGCTCGCCCTTCACCCCGAACTGCGCGAGGGTGACGGGCACTTCGCCGGGATCCCGGTCGAGGTCGTCGACCCGCGGGTGCCGGCCGCCGACGAGCCCGCGGGCCCCGCCCCGGCCGCCTCCCCCGCCGGCCCCGGCGACCCACTCTGCCTGGTCTACACCTCCGGCTCCACCGGCACGCCCAAGGGCATCGCCCTGCCGCACGCGGCGCTCGCCCAGTTCGCCCACTGGCAGCGCGAGCACTTCGGCATCCGGCCGGACAGCCGGATCGCCCAGTGGGCCCCGTTCACCTACGACGCCGCGTACACCGAGGTGTTCGCCGCGCTCTGCTCGGGCGCGGTGCTCTGCCTGCCGCCGCAGGGGCTGCGCCGCGACCCGCTCGCGGTGGCCGGGTGGCTGCGGGCCGAGCGGATCACCCAGATCCAGACCGTCCCGGCCTTCTTCCAGCTGGTCACCGAGGCGCTGGACGCCACCGGCTCGCACCTGCCGGACCTCGCCCACGTGCTGATGGCCGGCGAGGTGCTCCCGGTGGCGCTGGCCGCCGCCTGGGCGCACCGCCCCGACCGGCCGCGGCTGCACAACCTCTACGGGCCCACCGAGTGCGTGCTGGCGACGCACCGCGAGCTGGCGCCGGGCGAGGAGTTCCCGGCCGGGGTGCCGATCGGCAGCCCGATCCCGGGCCGCGAGGCCGTGGTCCTGGACCGCCAGGGCCGGCTCTGCCCGGTCGGGGTGGTCGGCGAGATCCACCTGCGCAGCGACTTCCTGGCCGGCTCGTACCACCGCAGGCCCGAGGAGAGCGCCCGGGCGTACGTCGCCGACCCCTGGCAGGCCGGCGGCCGGCTGTACCGCACCGGGGACCTGGGCCGCCGCCTCCCGGACGGCGAGCTGGCGTTCGTCGGCCGGATCGGCAGCCAGCTGAAGATCCGCGGCAACCGGATCGAGCTGGAGGAGATCGAGGCGCTGCTGGAGCTGCACCCCGGGGTCCGCGAGGCGGCCGCCGCCGCGCACGGCCAGGGCGGTGCCCGCCGGCTGGTCGGCTACGCGGTCGCCGCGCCCGGGGTCACCGGCGCCGAGCTGCGCGCGCACCTGGCCGAGCGGCTCCCGGCGGCGGTCGTGCCGGACACCGTGCTGCTGCTGGACGCGCTGCCCAGGACGCGCACCAACAAGCGGGACCGGGCCCGGCTGCCGCTGCCCGGGGCCGCCGCCCGGCCCGCCGACGCCGCCCCGCTGGCCGGGGTCGAGCAGCTCGTCGCCGACGCCTGGCGCCAGTTGCTGGGCGGCGGCCCGGTCGGCCGGCACACCAACTTCTTCGAGGCCGGCGGCGACTCGCTGCTGGCCGCCCGGCTCCAGCTGGAGCTGGCCCGCCGCCTGGAGCGGCCGGTCCGGCTGGTGGACATCTTCGGCCGGCCCACCATCGCCGAGTTCGCGGCCGGCCTCACCGAGGGCGCCGCCCCGGACGGCCGGGCCGCCGCCGAGACCGCCGAACCGCGCGGCGAACGCCGCCAGAGCGCCGTCCGGGCCCGCGCCAGGGCCCGCCGCGAGGCCCGGGACCGGGCCGAGGGCCCGGCCGCCGACCAGCACACACCGGCCGGGCCGACGACCCGGACCGCACCGACAGGGAGGGACTGACATGGACGTTCAGGGCGTGATGACGGAGCTGCACGGCATCCTCGGCACCGAGGGGCTGGAGCGGGTCGAGGAGTGCCTGCGCATCCTCACCGGCGAGCAGGCCCCGGAGTACCTGCACGACGACCAGGAGCCGACCCGGCTGTTCTTCCCCGGGATCAGCGCCCTGCCCTGGCACGACACCGCCGAACTGCCCTGGGTGGCCCGGCTGGAGGAGGCGTACGACCGGATCAAGGCCGAGTTCCTGGAGCTGCGCGCCGAGCAGGCCCGCTTCGCCCCGTACGAGGACCTGTACACCAAGGAGCTCGGCTGGCAGGGCTGGGACACCTACCAGCTGTACCGCAACGGCAGCTGGCGGGACGAGGTCCTGGAGCGCTGCCCCGAGACCCACGCCGCCGTCTCGGCGAGCCCGCACGGGCCGCGCGACGGCATGTTCACCATCCTCAACCCCGGCGTGCACATCACCCCGCACACCGGCGGCGTGAACCTGCTGCTGACCGCGCACCTGCCGCTGATCGTGCCGCCCGGCTGCGCCATCAAGGTCGGCGACGACGAGCGGGGCTGGGAGGAGGGCAAGGTGATCCTCTTCGACGACAGCTTCATCCACGAGGCCTGGAACAAGGGCACCCAGCAGCGCGCCGTCCTGCTCTGGGACGTCTGGCACCCGGAGCTGACGCCCGTCGAGGTCCGGGCCCTGGAGTTCCTGATGCCCCGTTTCCAGCGCTACCTCATGGCGGTCTGAGCCGCCCGGCGGCCCTGATCCCCACGGCAGTCCTGAACCCCATGGCGGTCTGAGCCCCGGCCGCGTACCCGGTCCTGCCCGCCCCGCCGCGTGCGGAGCCCACCTCACCCACGGAGAACACCTTGAACGCACAGCCGGTCATTCCCGACGAGGCCGAGACCGACGGCCGGGTCGCCGTCGTCGGCCTCGCGGGCCGCTTCCCCGGAGCCGATTCCGTCGACGCGCTGTGGGAGCTGCTGGCCTCCGGCACCGAGGCGATCAGCCGGTTCGGCCCCGAGGAGCTGCGGGCCGCCGGGGTGCCGGACGGCGAGGCCGGCAGGCCCGGGTACGTGGCCGCCAAGGGCGTGCTGGCGGACGTCGCCGGCTTCGACTCCCAGCTGTTCGGCTACAACGCGCTGGAGGCCTCGGTCATCGACCCGCAGCAGCGGATCTTCCTCGAATGCGCCTGGGAGGCGCTGGAGGACGCCGGCTGCGACCCCGACCGGGCGCCCGGGCCGATCGCGGTCTACGCCGGGTCGCTGCTGAGCACCTACCTGATCCACAACCTGCTGCCGCGCACCGACCTGCGGGACTCCCTCGGCGTGCCGATGCTCTTCCAGGGCAACCAGCCCGACCAGCTGGCCCCCCGCGCCGCGTACAAGCTCAACCTGCGCGGCCCGGCGGTCAGCGTGCAGACCGCCTGCTCGACCTCGCTGGTCGCGGTGCACCTCGCGGTGCAGAGCCTGCTGTCCGAGGAGTGCGACCTCGCGCTCGCCGGCGGCGTCACCGTCACCGTGCCGCACCGCTCCGGCTACCTGCCGGTGCCCGGCGGCATCGAGTCGCCGGACGGGCACTGCCGGCCCTTCGGCGCCGAGGCGGCCGGCACGGTCTTCGGCAACGGCGCGGGCGTCGTGGTGCTCAAGCGCCTCGCCGACGCGCTCGCCGACGGCGACCGGGTGCACGCCGTCATCCTCGGCTCGGCCGTCAACAACGACGGTGCGAACAAGGCGGGTTACACCGCCCCCGGGGTCGCCGGCCAGACCGCCGTGATCCGCGAGGCGCTGTCCGTCGCGGGCGTCGCCCCGGACAGCATCGGCTACGTCGAGGCGCACGGCACCGGCACCCCGATCGGCGACCCGATCGAGGTCGAGGCGCTCACCGCCGCCTTCCGCGCCGAGCAGGACGCCGACGACAGGTCCGCCACCGGCTGGTGCGGCCTGGGCTCGGTCAAGTCCAACCTCGGCCACCTGGACACCGCCGCCGGCGTCACCGGCCTGATCAAGGCCATCCTGACGGTGCGCGGCGGCCGCATCCCGGCGAGCCTGCACGCCGAGGCCGTCAACCCCGAACTCGGCCTCGCCGACAGCCCGTTCTTCGTCCCGGCCGGCCTCACCGACTGGCCGGTCGCCGACGGCCCGCGCCGGGCCGCCGTCAGCGCCTTCGGCATCGGCGGCACCAACGCGCACGTGGTCCTGGAGCAGGCCCCCGAGCCGGCCCCGCGCGAGGCCGCCGCACCGGGCGCCGTCCCCGTCGCCCTGCCGCTGTCGGCCCGCACCGCCGCCGCGCTGGACGCCGCCGCCGAGCGGCTCGCCGACGACCTCGCCGCCCACCCGGACCGCCCGCTGGCCGACGTCGCCCGCACCCTGCGCACCGGTCGGCGCCAGCTGGTCCAGCGCCGCGTCGTGGTCGCCGACGACACCGCCGCCGCCGTGGCCGCGCTGCGCGGCGCCGGCCGCCGGGAGTCGGTCCGGGCCCGCGCCGGGCAGGGCGCAGCCCCCGTCGCCTTCCTGCTGCCCGGCCAGGGCGCCCAGTACCCGGGCATGGCCCTGGGCCTGCACCGGGCGCACCCGGTGTTCCGCGCCGCCCTGGACGAGGCCGCCGACCTGCTGCGCCCGCACCTGGGCCTCGACCTGGTCGAGCTGCTGCGCGGCGGCGACGCCGACCTGCTGCGCCGCAGCTCCGTCACCCAGCCCGCCGTCCTGGCGGTCGGCCACGCCACGGCCGCACTGTGGCGGCACTGGGGCGTGCGCCCGGCGGCGCTGCTGGGCCACAGCCTCGGCGAGTACACCGCGGCGCTGCTCTCCGGCGTCCTCGACCTGCCCGAGGCGCTCGCCCTGGTCGCCGCCCGCGGCCGGCTGATGGAGCAGACCGCGCCCGGCGCGATGCTGGCCGTCCCGCTGGACGAGGCGGCCGCGGCCGACCTCGCCGCCGCGCACGGCCTGGACCTCGCCGCCGTCAACGGACCGGGCGCCTCGGTGCTGTCCGGCACCGCCGAGGCCGTCGAGCGGGCCGCCGCCGAGCTGGGCGAGCGGGGCCTGCGCGCCCTGCGCCTGCCGGTGGAGCGGGCGTTCCACAGCGCCCTGTGCGCGCCCGCCGCCGAGCAGTTCGCGGCCGAGCTCGCCAAGGTCACGCTGCACGAGCCCACCGTGCCGTTCCTGTCCAACCTCACCGGCGACTGGATCACCCCGGAGCAGGCCACCGACCCCGGCTACTGGGTGCGCCAGATGCTCTCCCCGGTGCGCTTCCACGACGGGCTGACCCGCCTGGCGGCGCTCGACGAGCGGATGGTGCTGGTGGAGACCGGCCCCGGCAGCGTGCTGACCGACCTGGCCCGCGCGGCCGCCGAGGGCAGCGCCGGGCCGCGGCTCGCCCTGCCGCCGCTGCCCACCCGCGGGCGGCGCGGCGCCGAGGACGAACCCGGCAGCGCCGTCCTCGCGCTCGGCAGCCTGTGGGCGCACGGCGCCGCCGTCGACTGGGAGCCCGTCGACGCCGGCGCCCGCCCCGCCGACCTGCCCGGCTACCCCTTCGAGCGGCTCCCGCACTGGATCGAGCCCGCCGTCCCCGGCCGGGCGCCCGCCACCGCGCTGCCCGCCGCGGACCTCGACGCCGTCCACGCGACCGTCAACTGGCGCCCGCTCGCCGAGAGCGCCGGGGACGACCCGCTGGCCGGCCGCCGCCAGACCTGGCTGGTCCTGCTGGACCGAGCCGGCGCCGCCCAGCCCCTGGTCGAGCTGCTGACGGCCCGCGGCCAGATCGTCACCACCGTCCAGCCCGGCCCGGCCTACCGCCGGGTGCGCCGCGGCGTCTACGAGCTCGACCCCGCCGACCCGGCCCAGTACGCGAAGCTGCTGGCCGACCTGCGCGGCCTGGTCCGCACGCCCACCGCCGTCCTGTACGCCTGGGGCCTGGACGAGACGCCGGACGAGACCGCCGGCTACTTCGGCCTGGTCCACCTCGCCCGGGCGATGTCCGCCGAGAGCGTGCTGAACGAGGTCCGGCTCGGCGTCGTGACCGCCGGGGCCTTCCCGGCCGCCCCCGGCGAGCAGCCCCGGCCCGCCGCCGCCCTGCTCAGCGGCCCGGTCCAGGTGCTCGGCGAGGAGTACCGCAACCTGCGCTGCACCCAGGTCGACCTCGCCGTCGGCGCCGCGCTCGACGAGGCCGCCGCCGACGCGGTGGTGCGCGCCGTGCTCACCGGCCCGGCCCGGCTGCTCGCCCTGCGCGAGGGCGCCCTGCTCACCCGCACCGTCGAGCCCGCCGAGCGCCCCGTCCCGACCGCCCCGGCCCGGGTGCGCGCCGGCAGCACCTGGCTGCTCACCGGCGGCCTCGGCGGGATCGGCCTGACCCTCGCCCGGGCCCTGGCCCGGGCCGGCGCCGCCCGGCTCGTCCTGCTCGGCCGCGGCGCCGCCGACGAGGCCACGCTCGCCGCGGTGCGCGAGAGCGGCGCCGAGGTGCTGGCCGTCCAGGCCGACGTCACCGACGCCGCAGCGCTGGACCGGGCGCTGGAGCAGGCCCGTGCGGCCTTCGGCCGGATCGACGGCGTCGTCCACGCGGCCGGCGTGCCCGGCGGCGGCTCCGTCGAGCTGCGCTCCGACGACAGCATGCGCACCGTCCTCGCCCCCAAGACCGCCGGCCTGCGCCACCTGCTCGCCGCGCTGCGGCCCGGGGAGGCCGAGGTGCTGGTGCTCTGCTCCTCGCTCGCCACCCTGATCCCGACCTACGGCCAGGCCGACTACGCGGCCGCCAACGCCTACCTCGCCGCCGTCGCGGAGGCCGAGGCCGCGCGCGGCGAGCGCCACGCGGTGGCGGTCGACTGGGACATGTGGGCCGGCGTCGGCATGGCCAGCCGGGCCGAGGTCCCCGAGGCCCTGCGGGCCTTCCAGGCCGACATGCTGGCCGGCGCGCTCACCCCCGAGCAGGGCGCCCGCGCCTTCGCCGCCCTGCTGGAGGGCCCGCCCGGACGGGCCGTGGTGGCCCGGGCCGGCGCCGCGATCGCGGACGGCACGCTGCGCACCTCCGCCGCCCCGGCCGCCGAGGCACCCCGGACGGCGGCCCTGCCCCGCCCCGAGCTCGCCACGCCGTACACCGCCCCGGCCACCCCGACCGAGGAGCGCCTGGCCGAGATCTACGCCGAACTGCTCGGCCTCGACCGGGTCGGGGTGGACGACGACTTCCTGGAGCTCGGCGGCCACTCGCTGCTGGCCGCCCAGATCGCGGCCCGGCTGCGGGCCGAGTTCGAGGTCGACGTCCCCGCCCGGGTCTTCTTCGAGGGCGGCCGCGTCGCCGACCTCGCCACCGAGATCGAAGACCGCATCCTCGCCGACCTGGAGAACCAGTGACCAACCCCGCAGGCCGCCGCGAGGACCGCCTCGCCCGGCTCACCCCCGAGCAGCGCGCCGCCTTCGAGGCGCGCGCCCGGGGCCGCGCAGGCACCGCCCCGGCCACCACGGCCGGCCCCGCCGCCACGGCCCCGGCCGTGCCGCCGCGCGACCCGGCGCTGCCGGCGCCGCTGTCCTTCGGCCAGGAGCGGCTCTGGTTCCTGGAGCAGCTCACCCCCGGGCTCGGGGTGTTCAACGAGTACGTGGGCCTGCGCCTGAGCGGCCCGCTGGACGTCGCCGCGCTGGAGGCCGCGCTGGACGGCCTGGTGGAGCGGCACGAGGCGCTGCGCACCGTCATCGCCGCCGGCCAGGACGGCCCGGTGCAGCGGGTGCTGGAGCGCACCGCCCCGGTGCTGCGGGTGGCCGAGCCGGCCGACGGCGAGGGCGGCTGGAGCGAGGCCGAGGAGCGCGCGCTGGCCGAGCGGGAGGCGGCCCTGCCGTTCGACCTGGAGCACGGCCCGCTGCTGCGCGCCCTGCTGATCCGCTCCGCGCCCGAACGCGCCCTGCTGGTCGTGGTCAACCACCACCTGGTCGGCGACGCCTGGTCCCGCGCGGTGCTGGTGGAGGAGCTCTGCGCCCGCTACCGGGCCTTCCGCGAGGGCGGCCCGGCCCCCGAGCCGCTCGCCGTGCAGTACGCCGACTGGGCGCAGTGGCAGCGCCGCGAGCTCACCGACACCGCGCTGGCCGAGCCGCTCGGCTACTGGCGCGAGCGGCTGGAGGGCGCCCCGCACGTCCTGGAGCTGACCACCGACCGGCCCCGGCCGGCCGTGCCCAGCCACCGGGGCGGCCGGGTGCACTTCACCCTGGACGCCGCCACCACCGAGGCCGTGGAGGCCGCGGCCCGGGCGGCCCGGGCCACCCCGTTCATGGTCACGCTGGCCGCCTGGCAGGCCGTCCTGATGCGCCACTCCGGCCAGCAGGACGTCGTCGTCGGCGTGCCCACCGCGGGCCGCGACCGGCCCGAACTCGCCGGACTCGTCGGCATGTTCGTCAACAGCCTGGTGCTGCGCTCGGACCTCTCCGGCGACCCGTCCTTCGGCGAACTGCTCGACCGGGTGCGGGAGACCTCGCTCGGCGCGCTGGCCCACACCCAGGTGCCCTTCGAGCGCCTGGTCCGCGAGCTGCGCCCGGACCGCGACCTCAGCCACGCCCCGCTCTACCAGGTGCAGTTCGGCTACCGCAACGTCCCCGCCCCCGACATCGCCCTGCCCGGCGTCACGGTCGAGCTGGTCGAGCTGGACAACGGCCTGTGTCGCACCGACCTGAGCCTGGAACTCGCCCGCGACGGCGAACTCACGGCAGGCGTCTGCGAGTTCAGCGGCGACCTGTTCGACGACGACACCGTGCGCACGCTGACGGAGGCCCTTCAGCGGGTGCTCGCCCGCGGCGCCGCCGACCCCGGCCTGCGGCTCTCCGACCTGCTCGCGCTCACCCCCGTCGAGCAGGCCCTGCTGGCCGTGGCCGGCGACGGCCCGGCGCTGCCCGAGGACGCGCCGGACGTCGTGACGGCCTTCGCCGAGGCCGTGCGCACCCGCCCGGACGCCGAGGCCGTGCTGCCCGGCGGCCGCCCGGACCAGGCCCTCACCTTCGCCCAACTGGACGCCCGGGTCGACGAGTTGCTCGCCCGACTCCAGGCCGCCGGGGTGCGCCCCGGCGACCGGGTCGGCCTGTGCCTGCGCCGCGGCACCGACCTGCCCGCCGCCATGCTCGCCGTGCTCCGGGCCGGCGCCGCCTACCTGCCGCTCGACCCGGACTACCCGGCGGCCCGGCTGCGCCACGTGGTCGAGGACGCCGAGCCCGCCGTGGTCGTGGTGCACGCCGCGACCCAGGACGCCGCGCCCGCCGGCGCCCCACTGCTCGACCTCGACGCCCCGGCCGAGTCCGCCCCGCCCGCGCCTGTTCCTTTGGACCCGGACGCCCCCGCGTACGTCATCCACACCTCCGGCTCGACCGGCCGCCCCAAGGGCGTCGTCGTGCTGCGCCGCAACCTCACCGCCTTCCTGGCGGCGATGGACCGCGTACTGGCGGACGACGGGGAGCCCGCCACCTGGCTGGCCGTCACCAGCGTCTCCTTCGACATCTCCGTCCTGGAACTGCTCTGGACGCTCAGCCGGGGCCACCGTGTCGTGGTCAACCCCGACCCCGGCACGGCGGCCCCCGCCCCGGCCCCCTCCACTCGGAACGCCGCGGCCTCGCAAGACGCCCCGGCCGTCCCCGAGTTCAGCCTCTTCTACTTCGCCAGCGACACCGCCGGCGCCGAACCCGGCCCCGACCAGTACCGGCTGCTGCTGGACGGCGCCCGCTTCGCCGACACCAACGGCTTCTCGGCCGTCTGGCTGCCCGAGCGGCACTTCCACGCCTTCGGCGGGCCGTTCCCGGCCCCCTCGGTGCTGGCCGCCGCGATCGCCCAGGCCACCGAGCGGATCGGGATCCGGGCCGGCAGCGTGGTGCTGCCGCTGCACCACCCCGTCCGGGTCGCCGAGGAGTGGTCGGTCGTCGACAACCTGTCCGGCGGGCGGGTCGGGCTGTCCTTCGCCTCGGGCTGGCACGCGGACGACTTCGTCCTCGCCAAGGACGCCTACCAGGACCGCCAGGCGCTCACCGTCAGCGGCATCGAGCAGGTGCGCCGGCTGTGGCGCGGCGAGCGGCTCCCCTTCGAGGGGCCCGGCGGCCGCACCGTCGACGTCCAGGTGCTGCCCCGCCCCGTCCAGGCCGAGCTGCCGTACTGGCTCACCTCCTCGGGCAACCCCGAGACCTGCCGCACGGCCGGCCGGGTCGGCGCCCGGCTGCTGACCCACCTGCTGGGCCAGAGCGTCGAGGAACTCGGCGAGAAGATCGCCCTCTACCGGGAGGCCTGGCACGAGGCCGGCCACCCGGGCGAGCCGCACGTGACCCTGATGCTGCACAGCTACGTCGGCACCGACGACGCCGACGTCCGGGCGCACGCCTGGCAGCCGTTCCGCGACTACCTGCGCAGCTCGGTCGGCCTGATCGAGAACCTGGCCCGCAGCCTCGGCATGGACGTGCGCAGCAGCGACTTCACCCCGGAGGACCAGGAGGCCCTGCTCGACCACGCCTGCGCCCGCTACCTGGGCCACAGCTCGCTGATCGGCACCGCCGAGGAGTGCCTGCCGCTGGTGCACCGGCTGGCCGCCGCCGGCGTGGACGAGATCGGCTGCCTGGTCGACTTCGGCGTCGACACCGACGTCGCGCTGGCCGCCCTGCCCCGGCTGGCCGAGCTGCGCCGCACCGCGGCCGCCGCACCGGCCCCCGCCCCGGCCGCCCTCGCGGTCGCGGCCGACACCGAGCTGACGGCGCTGGTGCGCGCCCACGGCGTCACCCACCTGCAGTGCACCCCCTCGCGGGCCCGCACCCTGCTCGACGAGGCCGACCCGCAGGCCCTGCGCGGCCTGCGGCAGCTGCTGCTCGGCGGCGAGGCCCTCGACGCCGAGCTGGTGCGCCGGCTGGCCGAACACCTCGGCGGCCCGATCCGCAACATGTACGGGCCGACCGAGACGACCGTCTGGTCCACCACCTCCGAGGTCGACCCGGCCGAGGGCCTGGTCACCATCGGCGGCCCGATCGCCGGCACCACCGTGCGCGTCCTCGACCCGTACGGGCGCCGCGTGCCCGTCGGCGTGCCGGGCGAACTCCTGATCGGCGGCGCCGGGGTGACGGCCGGCTACCTCGGGCTGCCCCGGCTCACCGACGAACGCTTCGTCGCCGACCCCGAGTCGGCCGGCCCCGAGACGACCGACCCCGAGACGGCAAGCCGTGAGTCGGCCGCCCGGCTGTACCGCACCGGCGACCTCGTCCGCACCCTGCCCGACGGCCGCCTCCAGTACCTCTCCCGCAACGACCACCAGGTCAAGATCCGCGGCTTCCGGATCGAGACCGGCGAGGTGGAGGCCGCGCTCACCGCGCTGCCCGGCATCCGCCAGTGCGTGGTCACCGCCTACGGCCTGGGCACCGCCCGGGCCGCCCTGGCCGCCTACCTGGTGCCCGAGGACCCGGCCGCGCCGCCCGCCCCGGCCGAGCTGCGGGCCGCCCTGGCCGGGCAGCTGCCGGGCTTCCTGATCCCGTCCCGGTTCATCCCGCTCGACGCGCTGCCGCTCACGAGCAACGGCAAGGTCGACCGCGCGGCGCTGCCCGCCCCCGAGACCGTCCCCGCCGCCGGCCGCGACCGCACCGCGCCCGCCACGCCGACCGAGGAGCGGATCGCCGCGATCTGGCGCGAGGCCCTGACCCTCGACGAGGTCGGCACCGAGGAGGACTTCTTCGAGCTCGGCGGCCACTCCCTGCTGGCCGCCCGCATGGTCGCCGGGATCCGCCGCGACCTGGACGTCCAGCTGCCGCTGCGCACCCTGTTCGACTCGCCGACCGTCGCCGCCCTCGCCCGGGCCGTGGACGCGCTGGGCGCCGGCGGGGCCACCGAGGCGCCCGCCGAACCGGTCGAGCTGCTGCCCGACCCGGCCCGCCGCCACGAGCCCTTCCCGCTGACGGACGTGCAGCGCGCGTACTGGATCGGCCGCAGCGGCGCCGTCGGCGGCGACGTCGCCTGCCACCTCTACCTCGAAGTGGACGTCGCCGACGTCGACCCGCTGCGCCTCCAGGACGCCTGGCAGGCCCTGGTGCGGCGGCACGACGCGCTGCGCCTGGTCTTCGCCGAGGACGGCACCCAGCGCATCCTGCCCGAGGTGCCCGCCTACCAGCTGGCCGTCGAGGACCTGCGCGGGCTGCCGGAGCCCGAGCGGGCCGACGCCCTCGCCGGGACCCGCGCCCGGATGTCGCACCAGGTGCTGCCCGCCGACACCTGGCCGCTGTTCGAGCTGCACGCCAGCCGGACCGAGGGCACCGACGCCCGGCTGCACCTGAGCATCGACACCCTGATCGCCGACGGCGGCAGCGTGCAGATCCTGCTGCGCGAGCTGCTGGCGATCTACCAGGGCTCGCTCGACCCGCGCCCGATGGAGCTCTCGTTCCGCGACTACGTGCTGGCCGAGCAGACCCGCCGCGAGGGCCCCGCGCTGCAGCGCGACCTCGACTACTGGCACGGCCGCCTGGAGACCCTGCCGCCCGCCCCCGCGCTGCCGCTGGCGCGGCGCCCCGAGGAGCTGACGCAGACCAGGTTCCACCGCCGCGAGGCGCACCTGCCGGCCGAGCTGTGGGAGCGGCTGAAGAGCCGGGCCGCCGCCGGCCGGGTCACGCCCTCGGCGCTCGCCCTGGCCGCCTACGCCACCGTGCTCGGCACCTGGGCGGCGGCCGACCGCTTCACCCTCAACCTCACCCTGTTCAACCGCGTCGGCGAGCACCCCGACCTGGCCGCCATGGTCGGCGACTTCACCGCGCTCAGCCTGTTCGAGGTGGACGGCGCCACGGCCGGTTCCTTCGCCGACCGGGCCCGCCGCCTCCAGGACCGGCTCTGGGAGGACCTGGACCACCAGCTGGTCAGCGGCGTGCGGGTCGGCGGCGACCTGGCCCGCCGGCGCGGGGTGGCCGACGCCGCCATGCCGGTCGTCTTCACCAGCGAGCTCGGCGCCGGCGAGGTCGGCGGCAGCCGGGTCCTGCGGGAGCTCGGCGCCAAGGTCGCCCACACCATCACCCAGACCCCCCAGGTCTGGCTGGACCACCAGATCTCCGAGGACGAGGGCCGGCTGCGGCTGACCTGGGACGCCGTCGAGGAGCTCTTCCCCGAGGGCCTGCTCGACGCGATGTTCGAGGCCTACACCGGCCTGCTCACCGCCCTCGCCGAGCGGCCCGACGCCTGGACGGACCTTCACCTGGCCGCCCTGCCCGCCGCCCACGCCGAGGCCTACCGCGCGCTCAACGCCACGGACGGCCCGCGGCCCGACGGGCTGCTGCACGAGCCGTTCCTCGCCCAGGCACGCACCGCCCCCGAGCGGACCGCCGTGGTCTCCGCCACCGGCACCGTGACCTACGGCGAGCTGGAGCGTGCCTCCGCCGCCGTGGCCCACGCGCTGCGCGGCGCCGGTGTCGGCCCCGGCGACCTGGTCGGCGTGCGCGCCGACCGGGGCTGGGAGCAGGTCGCGGCCGCGATCGGCGTGATCCGGGCCGGCGGCGCCTACCTGCCGCTGGACGCCGGACTGCCGGCCGCCCGCGTCGCCCGCTCGCTCGAACACGCCGGCGCCACCGCGCTGCTCGCCCGGGAGTCCTGGGACGCGGCCGGCGCGGTGCCGGCCGGCGTCACCCTGCTGGGCTTCGACCAGGCGCTGGCCACCCCGGCCGACACCGAGCCGGCCCCGGCGCCCACCACCCCGGCGGACCTCGCGTACGTCATCTACACCTCGGGCTCCACCGGTGACCCCAAGGGCGTGATGATCGACCACCGCGGCGCGCTCAACACCGTGGTGGACGTCAACGACCGCTTCCGGGTCGGCCCCGCCGACCGCGTGCTGGGCCTCTCCTCGCTCGGCTTCGACCTCTCGGTGTACGACCTGTTCGGCACCCTCGCCGCCGGCGCCGCGCTGGTGCTGGTCGGGCCCGGGGAGGAGCGCGACCCCGCGCGCTGGTCCCGGCTGGTCGCCGAGCACGGCGTCACCGTCTGGAACTCCGTCCCCGCGCTGATGGAGATGCTGCTCGCGTACGCCGGCGGCAACCCGGCCGCCGACCTGGAGTCGCTGCGCCTGGTCATGCTCAGCGGCGACTGGATCCCCGTCGGCATGCCCGACCACGTCCGCGCGCTGTCGCCCAAGGCCGAGGTGATCAGCCTGGGCGGCGCCACCGAGGCGTCGATCTGGTCCGTGCTGCACCCGATCGGCGCGGTCGAGCCGGGCCGCCCGAGCATCCCGTACGGGCGGCCGATGCGGAACCAGGGCATGGTCGTCCTGGACGAGGCCTTCCGGCCGCGCCCGGTCGGCGTCGCCGGCGCCCTGTTCATCACCGGCGCGGGCCTGGCCGTCGGGTACCGCAACGCCCCCGAGCTCACCGCCCGGGCGTTCCCGACCCACCCGGTCACCGGGGAGCGCCTGTACCGCACCGGCGACCTCGCCCGGCTGCTGCCCGACGGCGAGCTGGAGTTCCTCGGCCGGGAGGACTGCCAGGTCAAGGTGCGCGGCATGCGCATCGAGCTGGGCGAGATCGAGTCGGCGCTGGTCCGGATGGACGGCGTCCGGGAGGCGGCGGCGCTGGTCGAGGGCAACGGGCTCGGCGCCCGACTCGCGGCCTTCGTGGTCCGCGAGGCCGCCCGGCCGCAGCCCGCCGCCCCCGCCCCCGCGCCGGCCCCGGCCCTGGACGCCGAGCGGGTCCGCCGGCTGGAGGCGCGCCTGCGCCAGCCCGGCCGCCGCGCCGACCTGGCGGGCCGCGAGGTGCTGCCCTTCGCCCTGCCGACCGACACCCTGGACCTGCGCCGGGCCGCCGCCCTGCGCGGCGCCGCCACCGGATTCGCCGACGCCCCCGTGCGGCTGGCCGA
Source organism: Kitasatospora sp. NPDC056731 (assembly GCF_040687675.1). Taxonomy (NCBI): domain Bacteria; kingdom Bacillati; phylum Actinomycetota; class Actinomycetes; order Kitasatosporales; family Streptomycetaceae; genus Kitasatospora; species Kitasatospora sp. NPDC056731. Next base: position 30,903 of record NZ_JBFBNR010000030.1, on the reverse strand, counting down.
CCTGCACGCGCTGCTGACCGTGCTCGCCCGCCAGGACGAGGACGGCGTGCCCCGGTACGCCTACGGCTCGGCCGGCGGCCTGTACCCGGTGCAGACCTACCTGGCCGTCGCCCCCGGCAAGGTGGCGGGCCTGCCGGCCGGCACCTACTACGTCGACCCGGCCGGGCCGGCGCTGGTCGCCCTCGACGGCGCACCGGGCTCGGCCCGGGCCCTGGACCGGGCGCTCTACAGCGAGGCCAACGGGCCGCTGCTCGACCAGGCCGGCTTCGCCGTCTTCCTGGTCTCCCGGACCGCCGCGATCGCCCCGGTGTACGGCGAACTCGCCGACCGCTTCTGCCTGTTGGAGGCCGGGGCGATGGCGCAGCTGCTGCGCCACCGCGCCGCCGACTGCGCGGTGGCGCTCTGCCCGATCGGCGACGTCTTCCCGGAGCCGCTGCGCGAGGCGCTGCGGCTGGAGGACGGCCAGCGCGTGTTGCACACGCTCGTCGGCGGCCGGCCGCTGAACGCGGTCGCCGAGGAGCCCGGCTCCGGCACCGACTGGACGGCCGCGCTGCGCGACGCGCTCGCCGAGCGGCTGCCCGGCTACATGGTTCCGCAGCGGGTGCGGGCGGTCGAGGCGCTGCCGCTGTCCGCCAACGGCAAGGTCGACCGGGCGGCGCTCGCCCGGCTGGGCGCCGCGGTGCCCGCCCCCGCCCCCGCCGTCGTCTCCGCCGTCCCCGCCCCCGCCGTCGCGGCGGCACCGGCTTCACCGGCGGCGCACCGGCCGGGCGCGCTCGGCGCGATGGAGCGGCTCACCGAGCTGTGGCGGGAGGTGATGGACGGGGCGGAGGTCGGCGTCGACACCAACTTCTTCGAGGCCGGTGCCAACTCCATCCACCTGGTCCGGGTCCAGCGGCGGATCGCCGAGGACTTCGGGCAGGAGCTCTCGGTGGTCGAGATGTTCGACCGTCCGACCATCCGTCACCTGGCCGAGCTGCTGGACCGGCCGGCCGCCGCCCCGGCGCCGCAGGCGGTACCGGCTGCACCAGCGGCACCGGCACCCGAGCCCGCCTCGGACACCGCCGCACCCGGCACCGCTGCATCCGACACCGCACAGCCCGCCGGCGGCGACCGCCGGCAGCACCACGAACGGCGCCGCGCCGCCCGCCGAGGCGGCTCCGGCACCGGCCCGACCGGCTGACCCCGACGGCCGGCGGCCGACACTCCGCACCCCGTGCCGGGTGTCGGCCGCCGGACCCCCGCGAGCCGCGTCGCATCACCACCCATGAGGAGAAAGCCCGATGACCACCCACGCCCCCGGGGGCCCGGCCGCCGCACCGTCGGACCTGCCGGACGCGATCGCCGTGACCGGCCTCGCCTGCCGGTTCCCCGGAGCTCCCGACGCCGGGGCCTTCTGGGCCAACCTGGTCGCGGGCCGCGAGAGCGTCACCTTCCGGAGCCCCGAGGAGCTGGCGGCCCTGGGCGTCCCCGCCGAACGGCTGGCCGACCCCCGGTTCGTCGGGGCAGGCGGCGTACTGGAGGGCCTCGCGGAGTTCGATGCCGAGTACTTCGGCATCCCGCCCCGCGACGCCGAGCTGATGGACCCCCAGCACCGGCTGTTCCTGCAGTGCGCGGTCACCGCGCTGGAGGACGCCGGGCAGCTGACCGACGGCGTCGAGGGCGGCGTGGGCGTCTACGCCTCGGCCGGCTTCAACTCCTACCTGACGCACCACCTGCTGCCCAACGCGGCCCACCTGGCCGACCGGGCCGACGTCCAGTGGCTGGCCGCCGGGGACAAGGACTACCTCGCCACCCAGACCTCCTACCGGCTGGGCCTGACCGGCCCGAGCCTGAGCGTGCAGAGCGCCTGCTCCTCCGCCCTGCTCGCGGTCCACCTGGCCGCCGAGGCGCTGCTCAGCGGCGAGTGCGACGTGGCGCTGGCCGGCGCCGTCTCCGCCGGGATCGGCCAGGGGCTCGGCTACCTGCACGCCGAGGGCGGGATCCTCTCCGCCGACGGGCACTGCCGCCCCTTCGACGCCGACGCGACCGGCACGGTCTTCGGCAGCGGCGTCGGCGTGGTGGTGCTGAAGCGGCTGGCCGACGCGGTCGCCGACGGCGACACCGTGCGGGCCGTGCTGCTCGGCTCGGCGGTCAACAACGACGGGAACCGCAAGGTCGGCTTCACCGCGCCGAGCCTGGACGGACAGGTCCGGGTCGTCTCGGCGGCCCAGTCCGTGGCCGGCGTCACGCCCGGCGAGGTCTCCTGCATCGAGGCGCACGGCACCGGCACCGCGCTCGGCGACCGGATCGAACTTGCCGCGCTGGGCCGGGTGTTCGCGGACGCCCCGGACTCCCGCCGGGTACTCGGCGCGGTCAAGTCGAACGTCGGCCACCTGGACACCTGCGCCGGGATGGCCGGGCTGATCAAGACGGTGCTCGCGCTCCAGCACCGCACGCTGCTGCCGACCGTGCACTTCGAGAGCCCCAGCCCCGAGCTGGCCCCGGGCCTGTTCCGGGTGCTGACCGAGGCCGAGCCGTGGTCCGGCCGCGACGGCGCCCGGATCGCGGGCGTCAGCTCCTTCGGCATCGGCGGCACCAACGCCCACCTGATCCTCCAGGACGCGCCGCCGCTGCCCGCCGCGCCCGCCGCCGAGCCCGCGCGGTGGGAGCTGCTGCCGTTGTCCGCCCGCAGCGAGCGGGCGCTCGACCGGGCCGCCGAGCGGATCGGCGCGGCGCTGGCCGGCCCCGGTGCGCCCGACGCGGGCGACGCCGCGTTCACCCTCCAGACCAGGCGGCGCCAGCACCCGTGGCGGCGCGCCGTCCTGTCCGGGCGTTCGGGCGAGGCGTCCCCCGCCACCCAGGCCGTCCAGGCCGTCCAGGCCGTCGCGACCGGTCAGAAGGTCGCCTTCCTCTACCCCGGGCAGGGGGCCGGCCACCCCGGCATGGCGGCCGAGCCGTACCGCGCCGAGCCGCTCTTCCGCGCCGCGCTCGACCGCTGCCTGGAGGCCCTGCGGCCGTGGACCACGGCGCCGCTGCGCGAGCTGCTGCTCGACCCGGCCCACCCGGACCTGTTCGACCGGACCGAGACCGCCCAGCCGGCCTTGTTCGCGGTGGAGTACGCGCTCACCGCGTGGTGGACGGGGCTCGGCATCCGGCCGGTCGCAGTCGCCGGGCACAGCGTCGGCGAGTTCGCGGCCGCCTGCGCCGCCGGGGTCTTCGACCTGCCCGGCGCCGCCCGGCTGGTGGCCGAACGCGGCCGGCTGATGGGCACCATGGCGCCCGGCGCGATGCTGAGCGTCCCGCTGCCCGAGCCGGAGCTGCGCGCCCTGCTGGACGACCCGGCCGGGCCGGAGCTGGCCGCCGTCAACGCGCCCGACCGCTGCGTGGTGGCCGGCGCCCCCGAGGCGGTGGCGCGGCTCGCCGAGCGGCTGGCCGCGCGCGGCGTGGCCGCCCGGCAGCTGGCCGTGCGGCACGCCTTCCACTCCCGGGACGCCGAACCGCTGCTGGAGGAGTTCGCCCGGCTGGTCGCCACCGTGCCCGTCCAGGCGCCCGCCGTGCCGCTCGTCTCCGGCCTGACCGGGCGTGAGCTCACCGCCGAGGAGGCCGCGTCGCCGCAGTACTGGGCGCGCCAGCTGCGGCACACCGTCCGCTTCGCCGACGCGCTCGCCGCGCTGCCGGGCGACGGCCCGCTGCTGGAGCTCGGCCCCGGCCGGGGCCTGAGCGGCTTCGCCGTACGGACCCTGGGCGCCGGGCGCCCCGCGCTGCCCGCTCTCGGCGGCGCCGCGCCCGCCCCGGACCAGCCGCCGGCCCGGCTCACCGCGCTGGCCCGGCTGTGGGAGCGGGGCGCTGAGGTCGACTGGTCCGCCCTCGGCGAGCGGGCCGGGCGCCGGCACGTCTCGCTGCCGGGCTACCCGTTCGAGCCCACCCGGCACTGGTTCGAGCCCACCGCCGCCGAGCCCACCGCCGTCACCCTCCCGGGCTCCGCCGAGCCCGCGCAGGTTTCCGACGGTGCGAGCGGCGTGGACGACTGGCTGCACGTCGTGTCCTGGACGCAGGCCCTGCCGCCGTCCGGCACCGGGCCGCTCCCGTCGTCGGTGCTCCTGCTCGCCGACGAGTCCGGCCTCGCCGAGGCCGTCGCCGGAGAGCTCGCCGCCGCCGGTGCCAAGGTCAGCCTGGTCCGCGCAGGGGCCGGGGCGCCCACCGGGCTCACGCTCGACACCCCCTTCACGCTCGACGCCGACGACCCCGCCGCCTTCCCCGCGCTGGCCGCCGCCCTGGCCGCGCGCGGCACCGCACCGGACGCCGTCCTCTCCTGCTGGGCCCTGGACACCCCGCCGCTGCACCGGGCCACCCCGGGCGAGGCGGCCGACGGCGCGCTGCGCGCCCTCACCGTCCCGGTCCAGCTGGCCCGGGCCCTGGGCGAGGCGTTCCCCGGCCGGCCGCTGCGGATGCTGCTGGTCACCGATGCCGCCCACGGGGTGCACGGGCAGCCCGCCCGCACCCCGCAGGCCGCCGCCGGGCTGGGTGCGGTGCGGGTGCTGCCGCAGGAGCTGCCCGGCGTCACCGTCCAGGCCCTCGACCTGGACTGCCCGACCCGGGAGCCCGAGGAACTGGCCCTGGCGGCGCAGACCGTGGTGGCGCAGCTGCGCGCCGGGCACGCCGCGGCGCCGCTGACCGCCGTCCGCGGCCGGGCGCACCTGGTGCCGGCTCCGGAGCGGCCCGTCCTCACCGACCCGGCCGGGCCGCAGCCCGCCGCGCCGTCCGGCGTGTGGCTGGTCACCGGCGGCCTGGGCGGGATCGGTCTGGCCGTGGCCGGCCACCTCGCCGAGGACGCCGACCGGACGCTCGTCCTGCTCACCCGCCGCGCCGTCCCCGACGGCGCCGGCTGGCGGAGCCTGCGCCCCGAGGGCGCGGCGCCCGCCGCGAGCTGCCCGCCGGAGCTGGCCGAGGCCCTCGCCGGGCTGACGGCGCACGGCGCCCGACTCTGCCTCGTCCAGGCGGACGTCACCGACGAGGCCGCGCTCGGCGCCGCGCTCGACCGGGTCCGGGCCGCGTACGGCCCGATCGCCGGGGTGGTCCACGCCGCCGGGGTGCCCGGCGGCGGCGTCACCGCGCTGCGCAGCGCCGGGGAGATGGCGCGGGTGCTCGCCCCCAAGGTACTCGGCACCGTCCTGCTGGAGCGGCTGACGGCCGTGGACCGGCCGGTACTGGTGCTCTGCTCCTCGGTGCTGGCGGTCACCGGCGCGGTCGGCCAGGCCGACTACACCGGCGCCAACGCCTTCCTGGACAGCTTCGCCGCCGGCTCCCGGGCCGCCGTGTCGATCGGCTGGGACCGGTGGTCGCAGACCGGCATGGCGCTGCGGTCCGGCCGGCGCGACTGGCTCGACGGCGGCGAGGTGCTCGACCACGCCCTGTTCGACGCCCGCCGGGCGGAGCCGGACGGGACGGTGGAGCTGCGGCTGCGCCGCACCGAGCAGAGCATCTGGCCGGCCGAGGAGCACCGGATCGGCGACGTCCCCGTCCTGCCCGGCACCGCGCTGCTCGAACTCGCCGTCGCCGGGCACCGGTTGGCGGTCGGGGACGGGCCGGTCGAGCTGGACGCGGTCTTCACCCACCCGCTGCGGATGCCCGCCGACGCCCCACCCGAGGTCACCCTGCGGCTGCGTCCGGCGCCCGACGGCGGGCACCTGTGGGAGGTGCACTCCACCGCCGTGCCGTCCAGGCCGCACGCCCAGGGCCGGATCGCACCGTACGGGGGCGACTCCCCCGAGCGCCTGGACCTCGACGGCCTCGCGGCCCGCTGCGCCCCGGTGCCGCAGGTCACAGTGCCCTCCGCCGCCAGGGAGCAGCCCGGCGGCGCCAGCGGCCTGCGCACCGGGCCGCGCTGGGAGAGCGTCACCGAGGTCCGCGAGGACGGCAGCGGCGAGGCGATGCTGCGGCTGCGCCTGCCCGAGGCGTTCCACGGCGACCTGGCCGCGCACCCGCTGCACCCCGCGCTGCTGGACACCGCCACCGGCGCCGTCACCGCCCGCACCGGCAGCCACCTGCCGGTCGCCTACCGCCGCCTGGTGGTGCTCGGCCCGCTCGGCCCCGAGGCCGTGGTGCGGGTCGACCGCCGCTCCGGTGACGCCGGGGCGGGCGACACGCTGGTCGTCGACGTGGTCGTCGCCGGGCCGGACGGCACTGCGGCCGTGCTCGTCGAGGGCTTCGTGCTGCGCCCGGCCCCGGCCGCCCCCGGCCCGAACGCTCCTGGCCCGGACGCGGGGCACGCCGCAGCCGCCGGGCCCGAGCAGGGCGGCATCCCGACCCGGGAGGGCCTGCTGGCCTTCGACCGGATCCTGGCCAACCGTCACCTCCCGCACGTGCTGGTCAGCCCCCGCGCGGCCGGGCCGGCCACGCCCGTCCCGCCCGCATCGCAGGCCGCGCCGCCCGCGCCGCAGGCCGCCCCGGCGACCGGCCCCGAGGGGCTGGAGGAGCAGATCACCGCGGTCTGGTCCCGGCTGCTGGGCGTCCCCCGGATCGGCCCCGAGGACAGCATCTTCGAACTCGGCGGCGACTCCCTGCTGATCGTCCAGATCACCGCCGAACTCCAGCGGCAGGGCCTGACCGTCTCCCCCGGCGACCTCTTCGCCCACCCCACCGTCGGACAGCTCGCCGCCCGGCTGCGCGCGGACCGCGCGCCCGCCGCCGCACCCGCGTCCGACGCCCCCGCCCCGCCCACCGCTCCCACCGAGCCCGATCCGGCCCCCGCGAAGGGGTCGGGCGAGGCGTTCTCGGACGCGGACCTCAGCGAAGACGACCTGGCCCGGGTATTCGCCCTGTTCCGGTCAGGAGAGGACACCAAGTGAACGACATCGAGGACATCTACCCGCTCTCGCCGACCCAGGAGGGGATGCTCTTCCACAGCACCACCTCCCCCGAGCACGGCCTGTACGTCGAGCTGACCACCTTCCGGGTGCGCGGCGAACTGGACCTGGCCGAGCTGGGCGCCGCCTGGCAGCGGGCGATCGCCCGGCACCCGGTGCTGCGCACGGCCTTCGTCCGCGAGCGGATCCGCACCCCGCACCAGGTGGTGCTGCCCAAGGCGGACCTGCCGATCGAGTTCCGCGACCTGTCCGGGCTGGACGAGCCGGCCCGGGAGCGCGCCGTCGCCGAGGAGCTGGAGCAGCGCGCCCGCGAGCGCTTCGACCTGGCCCGGCCGCCGCTGATGCGGCTGCTGGTGCTGCGCCTGCCCGACGAGCACCTGGTGGTGTGGACGTACCACCACCTGCTGCTGGACGGCTGGTCCGCCGCGCTGCTGCTGGCCGAGGTCACCGCCGGACTGTCCGGTGACGCCGCCGAGGCGCCCGCGCCGCCCGCCTTCCGCGAGTACATCGCCTGGCTGGGCCGTCAGGAGGCCGAGCGCGACCGCGCGTTCTGGACCGGCTACCTGGCGGGCTACCGCGAGCCGGCGACGCTGAGCCTGCCGGGTGTGCGCCCGGGCGCCAAGCCGTCCGGCGACTTCCGCACGGTGCGCGCCGAGCTGCCCGCCGAGACCGTCACCGCGCTGCGGCGGCTGGCCGCCGGCAAGGCCACCACGCTCAGCAGCCTGGTCGAGGCCGCCTGGGCCGGGACGGTCGCGCGCTACTCCGGCCGCGACGACGTGGTGGTCGGCGTGACCGTCTCGGGCCGCCCCGTCGACCTGGACCGGGCGGACCAGATGCTCGGGATGTTCATCAACACCGTCCCGGTACGGGTGCGGATCGACCGGGAGCTGCCCGGCGACGACTGGCTCGCCCGCCACGCCACGACCCGCCACCCGCTGCTGGACCACCAGCACACCCCGCTGACCGACATCCAGCGCTGGGCCGACACCGCGCCCGGCGTGCCACTGTTCGACACCGTCGTGGTGGTCGAGAACTACCCGGACCGCACCGAGGCGGTGCTCTCCCACGGCGCCGTCACGGTCAGCGACGTCCGCTACGAGACCCGGACCAACTACCCGGTCACCCTGGTCGTGCGGGCCGCCGCCGAGATGCAGCTCCAGGCGGTGGTGGACGCCGGGCGGATCACCCCGGAGGAGACCGCCGCGCTGCTCGACCACGTCGTCGCGGTGCTGACCCGCATCGCCGCGCGGCCCGGCCGCCCGGTCCGCGAGCTGCTGGCCGTCCCCGAGGCGGCCCGCGCCCGCCAGCTCGACACCTGGAACGGCAGCGAGATCGACCGCGGCGAGCCGTCGGCCCTGCTGTCCGGGCTGATCGACGACGCGGTCCGCAGCCGCCCGGACCACCCGGCGGTGGTCGACCAGCAGACCCGGTACAGCTACCGCGAGCTCGACCGGCGGGCCGACGCCCTGGCCCGGCAGCTGGCCGCGCGCGGCGTGCGGCCCGGGGACCGGGTGGGCGTCTGCCTGGGCCGCAGCGCCGACCTGGTGACCGCGATGCTGGCCGTCGCCCGGGCCGGGGCCGCGTTCGTCCCGCTCGACCCGGCCCACCCGGTGGAGCGGATCGGCCTCGTCCTGGCGGACGCGGCCCCGGCCGTGGTGCTCACCGACGCGACCGGCGCGCCCGCGCTGGCCGGCTGGGACGGCGCCGCCGTCGACCTGGCCTCCCTGGACCTCACGCTCCAGGAGACCTCCGCCCAGCTGCCGGGCGCCGCCCCGGACGGCCTCGCCTACCTGATGTTCACCTCCGGCTCCACCGGCCGCCCCAAGGGCGTCGCCGTCGGCCACCGGGCGCTGGCGAACCTGGTGGACAGCCTGGCCCGCCGTCACCCCGGCCTCGACGGCGACACCCGCTTCCTCGCCCTCACCACGCTCAGCTTCGACACCTCGCTGGCCGAGCTGCTGGTGCCGCTCGCCGTCGGCGCGACGGTGCACGTGGGCGGCCAGGCGCTCGGGCTGAGCGGCCGCGAACTCGACCGCTACAGCGTCGAGCACGGCATCACCGCGCTCCAGGCCACCCCGTCCCGCTACCGGGCGCTGCTGGACTCCGACTGGCAGGGCGCCGGCCGGCCCCGGCTCTACAGCTGCGGCGAGGCCTTCCCCGCGGACCTGGCGGCGCCGCTGGCCGAGCGCGGCGAGTCGGTGTGGAACATGTACGGGCCGACCGAGACCACCGTGTACTCCAGCGTCGAGCGGATCACCGCCGACACCACCCGGGTCACCGTCGGCCGCCCGATCGCCAACACCGTGCTGCACGTGCTGGACACCGTGGACGGCGAACTGCTGCCGGTCGGCTGCGTCGGCGAACTGTGCATCGGCGGCGACGGCGTCGCCCAGGGCTACTGGCAGCGGCCCGAGCTGACGGCCGAGCGGTTCGTCACCGACCCGTTCACGGGCGGCCGGATGTACCGCACCGGCGACCACGCCCGCCGCCTGCCCGACGGGCGGATCGAACTGCTCGGCCGGATGGACCGCCAGCTCAAGCTGCGCGGCTACCGGATCGAGCCCGGCGAGATCGAGCAGGTCCTGCTGGCCCTGCCCGAGGTGGCGGCCGCCGCGGTCGCCGTCCGGGAGGGCCGCCTGGTCGCCTGGGTGGTGCCCGCCGACCGGGGCGCCGCGCTCGACGCCCCCGGCGTCCAGACCGGGCTGCGGCGCTCGCTGCCCTCGTACATGGTCCCCGAGGCGGTCACCGTCCTCGCCGAACTGCCGCTCACCCCGGCCGGCAAGACCGACCTGCTCGCCCTGCCCACCCCGGCCGGGTTCGCCGACGAGGCCGCGCCGAGCGGCGGGCCGAGCGGCACGGCGGACCACGAGGCGCTGGTGGCCCGGCTGTTCCGCGAGGTCCTGGCCCTGCCCGAGGTCGGCTTGGACGACGACTTCTTCGAGCTGGGCGGCGACTCGCTGCGCGCCCTGCGACTGGTCTCCCGGCTGGAGGCGGAACTCGGCTGCTCGCTCGACATCGAGCTGCTCTTCGACTCCTCCACGGTCCGCGACCTCACCGCGGCCATCGGCCCCGCCCTGGCCGCCGACGCCGACGCCGACGCCGACGCTTCGGGCTCCGACGCCGACCAGTGAACCAACCGGCGTCCCGGCCGGCCCCGGCCGCCGGGACGCCCCTGCACCGACCACACCGATTGGACACAACCTCCATGGCTAGCTCTACGGCCACGATTCTCGACGACGGCGAACGACGGCTCGACACCCTGCTGCTCTCCCGCTGGGAGGCCGATCCGGCGCAGCCCGCCGTGGTCGACGGCGACCGGGTCCTGCTCGCGGGCGAGCTCAGGGACCGCACCGTGCGGGTCGCCTCGCTGCTGCGCGAGCGGGGGGTGCGCCCGGGCGAGCGGGTCGCGGTCTACCTGGAGCGCTCGGCCGACTTCGTGGTCGCCGTGGCCGGGGTGATCCTGGCCGGCGCCGCCCAGGTCGCCTTCGACGTCAACGACCCGGTCGCCCGCACCCTCGACATGCTGGCCGACTGCACGCCCCGGCTGCTGATCACCACCCCCGAACTGCGCTCCCGCTTCCCCGAGTTGCCGGGCACCGAGGTCGTCACCGTCGACGAGTGCACGGCGGCCCGCCCGGCCGTCCCGTTCGAGCCGGCGGCCGACCTCGCCGAGCAGCCCGCGGTCGTCATCTACACCTCCGGCTCCACCGGCCGGCCCAAGGCCTCGCTGATCCCGCACCGCGCGGTGACCACCCGCCTGCGGGCGCTCCAGCGCAGCCACGGACTCGGCCCGGACGACCGGATGCTGCACCACACCGCGTGCAGCTTCGACATGTTCCTGATCGAGGTGTACTGGCCGCTGATCACCGGCACCACCATCGTCATCGCCGCCCCCGGCCGCCAGCGCGACGCCGACTACCTCGCCGAGACCATCCGCGCGGCCGACATCACCATCTTCTACTGCGTGGTCTCGCTGCTGGAGCTGTTCCTGCTGGCCCGCGGGCCCGAGGAGCGCTTCGACGGCCTGCGGCGCGTCCTCACCGGCGGCGAGCCGCTCGCGCCCGAACTGGTCCGCCGCTTCCACGCCCAGTCCACCGCGCCGCTCACCAACCTCTACGGGCCGAGCGAGTGCACCATCTACTGCACCGCCTGGGTGCCCCCGCGCGACCCCGGCCTGGACACCGTCTACATCGGCCCGGCCATCGAGGACACCACCCTGTGGATCCTCGACGAGGACGGCAAGCCCGTACCGGACGGCGAGCCCGGCGAGCTCTACATCGGCGGCGAGGGCCTCGCCCTCGGCTACCTCAACCGGCCCGAGCTCACCGCGGAGCGCTTCGTCCCGGACCACCTCGGCGACGGCCCCGGCCCGCTCTACCGCTCGGGCGACCTCGTCCGTACCCACCCGGTGGGCGGCCTGGAGTTCCTGGGCCGGGTCGACCTCCAGGTGAAGATCCGCGGCTACCGGATCGAACTGGGCGAGATCGAGTCCGCCGCCCTGCGGGTGCCCGAGGTCCGGCAGGCCGCCGTAGTGGCCCACGGCCGCGGCAGCGACGCCCGGCTGGTCGGCTTCCTGGTGCTCGCCCCCGGCGCCGAGCCCGCGAGCGCCACCGCCGCCGTGCGCGAGACGCTGCGCGGCGCCCTGCCCTCGTACATGGTCCCGGCATCGCTGGCCGCCGTCGACTCGATGCCGCTGACCGCCAACGGCAAGCTGGACCGCGCCCTGCTGACCGAACGGGCCGGGGCCGTCCTGCCCACCGTCACCGACAAACCGCAAGCACCGCCCGGCGACGGCGTGGCCGCCACCGTCTCCACGGTCTGGTGCGAGGTCCTCGGACTGCCCGCCATCGGCCCGGACGACGACTTCTTCGAGATCGGCGGGGACTCCTTCAAGGTGGTCCGCGCCACCCGCAGGCTGGAGACGCTGCTCGGCGTCGAGGTCCCGATGCACCTGATGTACGACGAGCCCACGGTGACGGCCTTCACCGCCGCCCTGGCCGAGCAGGGAACGGAGGGATCGCGGTGACTCCCCAGGTCGTCCGTTCCTTCGGCGAGCTCGACGCGATCGCCCGCGATCCGTCGGCCCCCGTCGTCACCCTGTTCAGCGGCGGGCTGGACAGCAGCTACCTGCTGCACCGCCTGGCCCGGGCCGGCGCCCGCAACGTCCACGCCGTCAGCGTCGATCTCGGCGAGGACGAGAGCAGCGAGCACAAGCAGCGCATCGCCGACCGGCTCGGCATCCGGCTGCACCTGGTCGACGGCCGGCAGGAGTTCGCCGAGGACTACGTCCGCCCGGCCATCGCCGCGCACGCCGTCTACCTCGACACCCACCCGGTCAGCTCCTCGCTCAGCCGCCCGCTGATCGCCAAGGTCGCCGTCGACACCGCCCGCGAACTCGGCGCCACCACCGTGCTGCACACCGCCAACCGCTCCCAGAACACCCTGCGCCGGCTCAACGGCGCCCTCGAACTGCTCGGCTTCGCCGGGCGCTACGGCAGCCCGTACGACCTGGACCCGGTGGACCGGGACCAGAAGATGCGCGAGCTCAAGGAAGCCGGCCTGGAGCAGCTGAGCGAGCGGCTGGTCAGCGGCGACTCCAACCTGTGGTGCCGGGAGTTCGAGTCCGGGATCCTCGACGACCCCGAGGACCACGCCGTGCCCGAGCGGCTCTACCAGTGGAGCGCGCTGCGCCCCGCCGAGGCCCCGGAGGCCGTCGAGGTCGCCTTCGAGGCCGGCCGTCCGGTCGCGGTGGACGGCCGGCGGCTGCCGCTGACCGAGCTGATCGACACCCTCAACCACCTGGTCGGCGCGCACGGCCTCGGCCGGTACAGCGGGCTCGAACACCTGGGCCACGGGCCGAAGGTGCTGGAGATCCGCGAGATGCCCGCCGCCTGGCTGCTGCTGCGCTCGCGCCGCCACCTGGAGACGGCCACCCTCTCCGCCGAGCTGCTGCGGGAGAAGCTGAACCAGGAGCAGCTGTGGGTCCGCGAGGCGCTGGAGGGCCGCTGGTTCGGCGAACTGCGCCGGGCCAGCCAGGCGTTCATCGAGGTCTGCTCGGCGCCCGTCACCGGCTCGGTGCGGTGGCGGCTCTCGGCGGGCTCGGCCGAGACCCGGGCCATCGTCGCCGACCGGCCGCTCTACCTGCGCGACCGGGAGGCCTGGGAGCACCGCTCCGTCGCCGCCGAGCGCGCGGCGTTCAGCCCGAACCAGCCGCAGGAGCGCTGACATGGGCGGCTCGAACCCGGCGCCCCCTTCGTCCCCGGCGTCCCTTTCTCCCCCGGTGCTGCTGGTCGTCTACGGCCGGGGCTCGGCCACCGCGCGCGGGGTCCTGACCGCCGGGCGGCGGCTGTGCACGGCGGTCTTCCTCGGCGACCTCGGCGACCCGAAGGTGGCCGCCGACCTGGCCCAGCTGCCGAAGTCGGCCACCGTGGTGGACACGGCCGGCCTGACCGAGGAGCAACTCTGCGACCGGGCCGCCGAGTTCGGCGCCGCCGGAGTGATCACCTTCAGTGACCACCTGCTCCGGACGGCGGCCGCCGTGGCCGCGCGGTGCGGCCTGCCGTTCCACGACCGGGCCACCGTCGAGGTCCTGGTCGACAAGTTCCGCCAGCGCGAGGCCCTGGCGGCGGCGGGCGTGCAGGCCACCGCCTGCCGGACGGTCCACTCCGCCGCCGACCTCGGCCCGGCCCTCGCCGCGACCGGGCTGCCCGCCGTCCTCAAGCCCCGCTCGGGGGCCGGCAGCGTGGACACCTGCCTGGTCCGCAGCGCCGCCGAACTGGCCGACCGGTACGCCGAGTTCACCGAGGGTGTGGCAAGCCCGGCGGTGTTCGTACTGGAGGAGTACCTGGTCAGCGACCCCACCGTGGTGGGGGAGTTCTGGGGCGACTACGTCTCGATCGAGTCCGCGATCCGCGACGGCGAGATCCGCACCGTCGCGGTCACCGGCAAGCTGCCACTGGCTCCCCCGTTCCGGGAGACCGGCTACTTCACCCCGGCCCTGCTCCCCGCCGGCCTGGCCGACGAGGTCGTGGCCCTGGAGCAGCGCGCGCTGCGGGCGCTCGGCATCCGCGAGGGCGTCACCCACACCGAGATCAAGTTCACCCCCGACGGGCCGCGGCTGATCGAGGTCAACGGCCGCCTGGGCGGGCACGTCTCGGACGTCCTCAAGCGCTCGGCCGGGACGGACCTGCTCGTCCTCGCCCTCCGGCTGGCACTCGGCGCGTTCGACCCGCCCGAGCCGGTGCTCGCCCTGGGCGCGGGCTGCCCGAAGGTGGCGTTCCAGTACTTCCTCTCCCCGCCCGCCGACGGCCTCGCCCCCGGCCCCGCCCAGGTGCTCGACGGCCTCCAGCACCTCCCCGGGGTGGACCTGGTGGACGCCCGGATCGACCCGTCCTGGCGGGCCGACTGGCGGGCCGGCACCGAGTGGCTGATCGGCACGGTCTACGGCTCCGCCCCCGGACACCCCGAGCTCCGGGCCACCGTCGAGGGCATCCACCGCACGATGGCCGACTTCTGGTCCTGACGGCGCCCTGAGCCCCCGCCTCGACCCCGGGCCCCCTCGCCCCGCCCTCGCCCCGCCCCTGCCCCACCGCACCCGCCCAACCTCGCACCCCTGGAGTCAACTTGCCGCGGCGCATACGCACAGCCACCCACGCGGCGGTGGCAGCCGTAGTCTCCGCCCTGGTCCTCGCGCTGCTCGCGCTGGGCATCGGGCCCATCCCGGCCCTCGGCACCGCCCTCGTCCCCGGGGCTGGGGCGTGGGACTCCGCCGCCGGCGCCGAACTCCCGCACACCGAGACCCTCACCCTGGCGGGCCTGAACGCGCCGGTGACGGTCGCCTTCGACGACAACGGCGTCCCCGCCGTCAAGGCCGCCTCCGACACCGACCTGTTCCAGGCCCAGGGCTACCTGCACGCCCGCTTCCGGCTCGCCCAGCTCGACCTGGAGCGGCGCGCCGGGCGCGGACGCCTGGCCGAACTCAACGGGCCCGGGAGCGTCGAGTCCGACCGCTTCGAACTCCAGATGGGACTCCTGCGCACCGCCGAGGCCACCTGGGCCGCCACCCCACCCGACAGCCCGGCGGGCCGCGCCCTCACCAGCTACACCCGGGGAATCAACGCCTGGATCTCCGAGCTGCGCCACAACGGGCAGTGGCCGGCGATCTTCTCCCTCACCGGGGTCTACCCGGCCGACTGGACGCCGGTCGACAGCCTGGTCATCCAGGAACTCCTCACCCAGAGCATGGACTTCACCAGCACCCCGCTGGACTACGCGATCTTCCGGGAGTCCCTCGGCGAGGAGCGCACCATGGACTGGTTCCCGGTCCACGCGCCCAACGACCAGCGGCCGTACGACGTCGGGCCGTACCGCGACCTCGGCATCGCGCCGCTGCCCGCGAACGTCAACACCGCCGGGCCCGACGGCCAAGCCGCCGCCAACCGGTCGGAGCCCCGCCCCGCGCCCGTCGCCCCCACCGGGAAGCCCGACCCCGCCGGGGAGGCGACCGCGGCCCACGCCCTGCTGGACACCATCCGCGCACTCCCGGCCACCCAGGTCCACACCTTCCCGGACAGCAACGCCTGGGCGGCGAACGGCCCGGCCGTGGCGGGCGGCAACGCGATGCTCGCCGGCGACCCGCACCTGCCGATGACCCTGCCCTCGTACTGGTACCAGATCGCGCTGTCCTCGCCGGAGACCAATGTCACCGGCGCCAGCATGGCCGGCATGCCCGGCGTGCTGATCGGCCGCAACGCCAACATCTCCTGGTCCCTGACGGACGGGCAGAACCAGTCGACGGTCTTCTACAGCGAGCAGACCAGCCCCGACCACCCCGGCCAGTACTTCTGGAACAACGCGTGGCACCCGATGCAGCGGGTGGAGTACACCATCCCGGTCCGGGGCGGCGACACCGAACACCTCGCCGTCGACCTCACCGTGCACGGGCCGGTCCTGACCCGGGCCGGACAGACCACCTCGGTCAGCTGGATGGGCAACATCCCCTCCCCCGACCTGGCCGTCCTGCTCTCCGTCAACAAGGCCCGCGACTACCAGGAGTTCCGCACCGCGCTCGCCGACTGGCACGCCCCCACACTCAACTTCGCCTACGCCGACGGCGGCGGCAACATCGGCGTGGTCGCCGCCGGGTACTTCCCCCTCACCAAGGGCGGCAACCCCTGGTTCCCGATGCCCGGCACCGGCGAATACGACGTGGTCGGCGCCATCCCCTTCGACGCCACCCCGCAGGTCCACAACCCGCCGAACCACGTGGTCGCGACGGCCAACCAGCGCCCCGTCTCCGCCGACTACCCGTACTACATCGGCACCACGCTCAACGCCTTCGACAACGGCTACCGGGCCAACCGGATCTACCAGTACCTGGAGAGCCACCAGGCGATGACCAGCGCGGACTTCACCACGCTGCAGAACGACGTCACGGACTACCTCGCCACCGTCATCCTGCCGCACCTGAAGACCGCCCTGGCCGACCAGCAGCTCGACCCCCGCCAACAGGCCGCCCTCGACGTCCTGAACCGCTGGGACCACACCATGAAACCCGGCGTCGCCGGCGGCCCGATCTGGTGGACCTTCTGGAACGACTACCTGGAGACCACCTTCCAGCCCTGGTGGGACCACGCCAAGGTGCCGGTCGAACGCGACCGCCTGTACCTCAAGGTCTCCAGCGCACTGCCCAGCCTCGACGAGAACCTCGAAGCCTGGACCCTGCACGACCCGACCAACCCGGCCTTCACCTCCCCCGGCGGCCCGACCCGCACCGCGACGGACGCCATGCGCACAGCATTCACCCAGGCCGTCTCCGAACTGTCCCAGGACCTCGGCAACGACCCCGCCACCTGGACCTGGGACCGCGTCCACACCCGGCAGATCCCCTCCCTCACCGGCGCCGAAGCCCTCGGCTACGGCCCCAAGCCCGCCGAGGGCGACCGCTGGACCGTCAACGCGGCCGACGGCGGCATGAACTCCACCTTCGGCCCGAGCTGGCGCATGGTCGTCGACTGGAAGAGCCCGGACACCGCCACCGCGCAGGCCGTCTACCCCGGCGGCCAGAGCGAGAACCCGGCCTCACCCTGGTACCGGAACTTCATCCCGTACTGGTGGGAGGGCCGAAACCCGCCGCTCCTGATGGCCGCCGACCAACCCGCCTCCACCAAGGTGTGGACCCTGCGACCGGGAGCCTGACCACCATGACGCAACAACACCCCTCCCCCTCCCCCTTCCTCCCCCTCCTCCTCCCCACTCTCCTCGCCACCACCGTCATAGCCCTCGGCTCCCTCTGGTCCCTCTGGCACCTCCCCTTCCTCTGCGGCCTCGCCCTCGGCACCACCACCGCCCTACGCGGCCAACGAGCCCGCACCGCCGTCCTCACCGCCACCACAGCCGCCCTCGCCGGCTGGGCCGCCCCCCTCCTCTGGCGCACCGCCACCGGCGAAGCCGTAGCCGGCACCGCCCGCACCCTCGCCGCCCTCGCCGGCCTCCCACCCCTCGCCTCCCTGATGATCACCGCCACCCTCCTGATCAGCCTCCTCCAAGCCCTCCTAGGCGTCTGGCTAGCCCGCACCACCACCGCCACCCTCCGCCCCACCCCCTGACCCCACCCCCCACACGCGTGGAAAGCGTGTGGGGAGCACCCCCTCACGAGTTCGAATCTCGTATCCTCCGCCATGGCTGACCAGCCATAACGAAGGCCCCGACCGCCCAGCGGTCGGGGCCTTCGTCGTGCTCTGGTCTCAGTTTTGGTCTCATTCGCGCTTCGTGGCCTGAGAGCTGATCCTCGACCGCGCGTTCTCGGCCTGGTCCTCGCCTCAGCCCGTTAGGACAGCCGGCCTTTCACTCCTGCTCTGTAGGCGGCCCTTGCTGCGCGCTGGTGCCTTCAGGTCGTGCCAGCCTCTGCTCCCCACTGACCGGGGAAGCTTTCAGCGCCTTCGCAACAGAGCCGATGGCGTGAGGGATGTCCTTCAGGGTCTGCGCCTGGTCGGCGATCTTCGCCAGGCTCGCCTCGATCGTTCCCCTCTCAAGCGCGGATGCATCGATGGCATCCAGGTCGATGGTGTAGGTCAGAGGCGCCGTTGCCCCGAAGGGGCCTGTGGCATTGACCGTCACGGTGTACTGCCGCGGCAGATCCGGGCTGGCGAACAACCTCCCCCCAAAGGCGAAGTGCCACTCAATACGCCGGCCAGGAGGTAGCAGAGGAATCGTTCGCGCGACGACGCGGGCCAACCTCTGATCCCACGCCTCCGATTCCCCTCCCTGTAGTGGCGGAGAGATGGCCAGCCGTACGTCACGGACCAACGTGGACCCGGCGTTCTCAATGCGGAACATCAACAGGCCCGAGCCCCCGACCTACGGAACGATGTCCACCAGCACGTACGGCTCGGCGGCACCTCTACGGATCTGCTGTGCCAGTTGAAGCTGTTGGTTGGCCACCCGCGTCTGGCTGCGACTGTAGAAAACGGCCACGACGCTGACCAGCACAGCAGCCGCTGAGAACGTCAAGGTGAGGATGTCGGTCACAGCAGCCAGCGTAGGGACCGCCTCCGACAAACGGTCCTGGCTATGTCGGCCCCGCCATGATGGCGGGGCCGACATAGCCCGAGATCAGCCGTCGCGCCCCAGACAGTCCGGGCTCGGCTGGCCCCACAGGGCCGCGCCGATCTTCCTGCCGACATCGTTCAGCATCGGCTCGGTGACGTGCTGATAGCGCTGGGCCATCGAGGTCGACGACCAACCCATGATCGCCATGACGATCCGCTCCGGCACACCGAGCAGGAGGAGGACCGTCGAGGCAGTGTGGCGGGCGTCGTGGAGGCGGCCGTCGCGGATACTGGCCTCGCGCAGGAGCCGCTTCCAGTGGTGGTAGTCGGTGCTGGGGTTGAGCGGCTCGCCGGTCTCCGAGGTAAAGACGTATCCCTTCTCCACCCAGAGGTCCCGGGCGAGGGCCCGCTCGCGGTCCTGCTCCTCCTTGTGCTGCCGGAGGATCACGACGAGTTGCTCAGGCAGTGGCACCGCGCGTCGCCCGGCCCGGGACTTGGTGTCCTTGGTCTCGCGGCGGATCGGCTCCTTCTGCAGGCAGAAGCCCGGCTTGCGTCCGCAGCGGTCGCCACAGCCGTGCCGGTACTTGGGCCGCAGCCGGCCGCGCTTGACCCAGGCGACGTCGCGGGCGAAGTCGATGTCCTTCCACTGGAGCCCGAGCACCTCGCCCTGCCGCAGACCAAGAGCAAGCGCGAAGAGCCAGCGGGCGGAGTTGCGGCGCTTGCGCGCCGTCTCCATGAGCGCCTGGACCTCCTCGATCTCGAACGGCTCGACCTCCTCCTCTTCGAGCTTCGGGGCCTTGGCGATCGTGGCCACGTTGCGGGTGAGGTGGTCGCGCCGCAGGGCCTCGCCGAGGGCGATACGAATGGTGCGGTGGGCCTGGTGGGCGGTGCCAGCGGCGCTGCCGGCGGCCTGCATCTTCTTGTAGAAGCGCTCCAGGTGCTCGGGTTCCAACTTGTCCAGTCGGTGGGCGCCGAGGCCAGGGACGAGGTGCACGCAGACGGCGACCTCGTATCCGGCGTACGTGTTCTCGCCGACGGTGCCAGGGACGATCTCGGTGATCCAGTGGGTCAGCCACTTGCCGACCGTCCACTTCTGGCCGGCCTTGGGCACGGTGCCGCTGTCGCGCAGCTTCTCCAGCTTGCGGACCTTGGCCGTGACCTCGGTGCGGGTCTTGGCGCTGACGTGGCGGCGGTCGGGAGTGCCGTCGTCCTTGACGCCGACCGTGACGCGGCCGTGCCAGCGCCCGTCGCTGCCCTCGTAGATAGAGGAGTCGCCGTTGGGCTTCCGGGTGTTCGCCATTCGCTCCCCCTCAGGCCGCGAGCGCGACAGTCGAAACGGGCGCCTGCGTACGGGCGGCCACGTACTCCTTGAGCGCCTCGGCGGGCACTCGGCGGAGACGACCGATCGTCACGGACGGGACTTCGCCGGAGGCGACCAAGGCGTACATGGTCGTCCGGCCAACGCCGAGGCGACGGGCGGCTTCTTCGACAGTGAGGGCGACCCTCGACGGCCTCACCCCCGACAACCGCACCCTCATCACCCGGCTCATCGCAGGCGAAACCGACACGAGCCAGACCCAACAGGGCGACTGACCCACGCACGCAGCAGGGCCGAGGTGTCGGTTCGATGCCTTCTACGGCGCTGAAACGGTCCGCCGGTTGCCATCACCCACGAATACGCCACTTCGGGGTACGACTGCTCCGCCAACTTGACGAGGGCAGCGGACGCCAGGCACCGCAACCTTCGCCGAGTGGGGACGTGTCGGCGTAGGTTCGAGACACGGCACCTGACGGCGCCGTGACAGCCCGATTTGGCGGGAGTGATCGTATGGAGAGCGGTCCCGACAACATCCCCCTCTTCTGACGGTGGCCCACAGGGTTGGTGGCTCGCATGGCCAGGGATGTCGTACTGCGGGGGGATCGACCAGCGTCTCTCCGACCGAGACCGGATTCACGCCCGACGTAGGAGCTTGCTCCTGCCTCAATGACGACCGGCCCGGCGCCCACGGGGCGAGGCCGCCTCGACGGGAGCGCCGGGTGGCGCTTCCCGGGCCGGTTCGTCGTTGAGGAGGATCGATCGCCAGACCCGCTCCTGGAGTTCCTGGATGCAGGGTCCGCAGGCGTACATCGCTGCCTGGGCGCCAGCCACGCTCGCCGGGCCGATCCACAGCACGCGTGTCCACTGCTGGCCGCAGTAAAGCCAGCAGAAGCCGTCGACCCAGTGGTTGCCGTCGTCCGTGGCGGCCGGAGCAGGCAGGCCGCCACGGACGAAGTCGGCGATCCCGGGTATCACCTGGTGGGGCACTGCCAGGTCCGTAAGCACACGTTCCCCCCGGGGTCAGCTTCCGTCGGCAGCGGCGGTCTCCACCCAGTCGATCGGCGACCACTCCTGTTCCAGGATCGAGTAGGTGATCGAGTCGCGCCATGCGCCTCGGACGAAGACGTGGTCGCGGATACGGCCGTCCTCGGTCATCCCGGCCCGGAGCAGGGTTCGCGCCGACGCCTCGTTGAGCGGTGATCGCGCGGCCCAGACACGGTGCAGGCCAAGCCTGTTGAACGCCAGCGCGCACAGCAGATGGACGGTCTCCGTGCCCAGCCCCCGCCCCCACACGGCGGGGTGCAGGGCGAAGCCGATGGTGGCCGCCTGCTGGGGCTCGGTCGCCAGGCGGGCGTAGCCGATCAGGTCGTGCTGGCCGAGTCGGGTGACGGCGAGGCAGTACTCCGTCCTTGGGTTGTCCTTCGCCGACGCGATTGAGCGGTCGGTGATCAGCTGGACCTGGTCCAGGGTGCGCGGCTCGAAGCTGAGATGCCGAGTGGCCTCCGGGTCGCCGTAGATGGCCAGAAGGGCGTCGGCATCCCCGGGTTCGACTTCGCGCAGTGCCAGGCGAGGGCCGGCCAGGTGGACTGAGGTCATGGCTGCGGAGCCTACCGGCGTGGTCACCGGATGAGGACCGACGTCGGGGTGGCGGTGAAGGCTTCGATCTCCTCGCGCAGGTTGATGACCGCTCCGCCACCTCGGCGGCCGTCGGCTTGCAAAGCGTTGTGGACGCGCTGAGCACTGCTGGTGATACCGAAGTTCCGTTGCTCGACGGGGAGATCGAGCACCGGGCGGACAGCCTCGGCCGCGCCCTCGAACTCGCCGCGGGCGATGCGGGCGAGCGCGAGATCGGTCTGGGCGCCGGCCTCGTCGCCGAAGGCCCACTCGTCCTCGGAGGCGTCGCGGTACGCGGCGACGGCAGCCTCCGACTGCCTCTCGCCGAGCGCGGGGTCCTCGCCCAGGTGCACGGTGGCCTCAGCGACGTAGTAGAGCTGTCGGGGCACCAGGAAGGTCATGATGCCGCCGAAGCCGTCGAGGTCGTCGAGCTGGACCGACGAGCGGGCGTCCTCCGCTCGCTGGATGGCAGCACGCGTGGCCTCGGCGTCGCCGAGCAGGGCGTTCGCGCGAGCGGACAAACAGGCGAGCCACACGCTCGTAGTTCCACGAACGCTGTCGGCAGCGGACTGTCCGAGCGCGGCGTAGTCGGCGGCTTCGCCGGGGCGGCCGGCCCAGTAGGCGATGAGCGACTGCAGGGAGCGGATCCAGGCGCGCATCGCGTGGTGGTCAGCGTTGTCGGCGCACACGTAGGCGGTGCGGGCCTGCATCATCGCGGCGCTCGGGTTGCCCAGGTCGTGGCTGGCTTTCGCGAGCATTCCCGAGGTGATCCCGGCGAGGAGGTACAGGTCGCGGGCCTGCAGGGGCTTGACCCTGCCGTGCTCCAGCAACCGGAAGGTGAGGTCCTGGACCTCGACTAGGTCACCGAGGAGGGTGGGGAGGGCGAGCCGGGGATAGGCGGCGGTAAGCCGCCGCACCTCGTCATGGATCTGCCCCAGCGTCTCCGGGCCGACACCGCTGCCTTCCGCCATCGCGGTGAATCGAAGCGCACGACGAGCTGCCATCACAACCTGCCTTTCCAATTCCCTGGTGCCCGCGTCGAGGCGGGTCTCGATGCTGAACGGGCCACCAGCAGGCAGCACGTGCGCCTGCTCGGACGAGAGGAGGACGGGGGCCGGCCGTGGTGGTGGGACGAAGAACGAGGGCGCGACGGCTTCCGGACTCGATTTCTCCGGGGCAGGCGCCAGGAGAAGATCGACGCTGACTCCGAACATGGCCTCAAGAACCCGGCACAGGTCCGGATACGGCCGTGTCTTGACCGCGCCGCCGTACCAGCGTTCGAACTGACGCTTGGAGACCGACAGCCCCTCCAATCGAGGGTCGTCGTCCTCCTGCGCCAGCCGGTTGGCCGTCGCTTCGAACCGGAGCCGGAAGGTCTCGTGCACCTGCCAGTGCCGCTGTAGCGTCAACACCCTTAACAGCGTTGGATCTTGAGCCACAGCAGATCCTCTCCGATCCCCGTTCGTCTGTTCTGACGATAGCCCTGGCAGCTCGGCAGGAAACCCCTTCAGGCGCCTCCCGGCCGAGATGGCGGTGCTCATGACGGTGGTCATGACGCGCGACGACGCAAGCCTCTCGCTCCGCCCGCGAACGACGGCGGCCAGAAGACGGCAGCAGCGTCGTATCGAAGCCCCTCGACGCGCCGCCATCCTGAGCACTCCTTCGCTTTCCGTGCACTTCTGACAGCGAAGCGTGAGATCAGCTGCTGAGACCAGCAGCCCCCGAGAACACCCACGGCGAGCACCACGTGGACCCTGCCTGCCGAGCGGCAGGCTGGCAACGGGAGGGAACTGATGGACAACACCTTGACCACCCTGGCCGGGCAGATCGCCCAACTGGACGCGGTGGATCCCGCACAGCTCGAACGGATTCGCCACGAGGCCCTGACCGCGCGGGCCCCCTGGAAGGCGGAGTACAGCGCCTACCAGTCCGGCGGCTGGTGGACGACCTCGCTCATGAACGCCTCCGGCGACGCCGGCGACGTGACGATCGGCGACTGCACCGCCCAACCGACCGAGCTCCTCGGACAGATGCCCGCCACCGCCGCGCTGCTGACCGAACTGGGCCTGAACTACATGTGGGTGCGCCTGGCCCGACTGGAGGCCAACGCCTTCCTCTGGGAACACCGTGACTACGACGAACTCGACCAGGTCGAGCGGCACCGGCTGCACATCCCGCTGCACACCAACTCCTCCGCGTTCCTGGTCACCGGCGGCACGAAGGTGCACATGACCGGCGGCCGGATCTGGCGGCTGACGCCGACCTACGCGCACGGGGTGTGCAACCTGCTCGGCCCCGACCGCATCCACCTGATCGCCGACGTGTACGCCGACGACGTCTACCGGCGGCTCGCACGGCGCCCGTCCCTCCACCCGGCAGCTGCGGAACCGCTGCCCACTCCTGACGAAACGACCCTCGCCGAACGGCTGGAAGCCGCCCGCGGCATGGCAGCGCTGGGCTACAGCGATGCGGCCGAACGCATGCTGCTGCGGCTGTTCTACGCCTACGCCCTGCCCGAGGGCACGGTCTACGACCTGATCGCCGAACTGCACACCTCGCTCGGCGACATGGAGGCCGCGACGCGCTGGACGGTGGCCAAGCGGCGCCTCCTCGCCCTCACGCCCTAACCATCTCGCTCATCCGCACTGTCCATCCCCGCCGGAATCCGAACGGAGGACGCGCATGCCCACCCTGCAACTGGCCGAGCTCACCCAGGCCAACCGCCCGACCCAGCTCCCGCTCCTGGCGAAGCTCGCCTACATCCTGGCCACCTCCCCGGCCGTCACCCACCTGATGGTCCGCGGCTCACTGGCCCACGGCACTGCCGACCGCCTCTCCGACGTCGATTTCGTCGTCGGCGTCGACGACGCCCAGCTGCCCGCCTTCGTCGAGGCATTGGACGACCTGATGGCCATCGAGGCCGGCGCCCTGCTGCCCGGCTGGCGCGACACGATCGTCGCCGACCTCGGCGGCGTCGGGACGGTCTTCCTCATCCCGGACGAGGGCAGGCTGCACCAGATCGACCTCTACCTCGCGCCCGCCTCCCGCATCCCCCACCTGCAGGCGGCGGTCGCCACCGCCACGCTCCTCAACCGCCGGCCCGCACCCGCCGCACCGGAGGAGGTCGCGCTGGCCGAGCGCTTCGCCGTCGAGTTCCTCGCCCGGCCGCGCTCGTGCACCGAGCTGCTGATCGAGCACCTGGTGCTGGCCGTACTGCTCCACAAGCGCATCAAGCGCGGCCAGCGGTTCGTCGCCTACGCCGAGTGGCACCGGCTGCACACCGCGACGAAGGACCTCATCAAGACCGCCCTCGCGCCGACCTCCCGGTACTGGGGCTGGTACCAGCTGCGCGAGGAGATCGCCGTCACCCCGATCGGCCGGGCCTGCCTGGGCGCCCTGGACGCGGCGATCAGCGGGCCGGCGATCCCGCTGGCCGCAGACGTCGACTCGGCGATCGAGCGGATGCTCGCCCTGGTGAACCGCACCTGCCCGGAAGCGCTCGACGGACTGCGCGACGCCGTCGCCGCCTACCGCACCTACCTGGAGCTGGTGTGAACGCGCTCCACCTCTCGGGCCCGGCGACCAGCCGGGCCCGAGAGGGCCTCACCGCCGTCTTCTTCGGAGGCGTCGTTCCCGCCTCCGAAGAGGAAGAGAAGCTGGCCGAGGAGATCGGCCGAGCCCTGGCCCAAGCCGGGTACTCCCTTCTCCACGGCGGCTACAACGGGCTGATGGAGGCCGCCGCCCGCGGGGCCTCCTCCCAGGGAGCCGCCGTCACCGCGGTCACGCTGATCGGCAAGCACGACGAGTGGGGAGCGTTCAACCCGCACGCCACCTCGTCGGTCCACCTGCCCGACCTCGGCGCCCGCCTCAACCACTACCTGGAACACGCCGACTTGGTCGTCGCGATGGGCGGCGGCGTCGGCACCCTGCACGAGCTGACCGCCGCCCTCTACTACGCGACCACCGTCCGGCCCGTGCCGGTGTACCTCGCCGGGCCGACCGCCCTTCGCCTACTCGCTTTCCTGCGCGAGCAGAAGTGGCTCTTCGAGACGTCCACCCGACCGCTCGGCTTCCTCGCCGCCGCCGAGTCCGCAGACGCTTTCCGCGCCCACCTCACCGCCCACGCCACAGCCCCGATCGGAGGGACATGACCACCAACACACCGCTGGCCGGCCTCGCCGCCAGGCTCACCGAAACCGCATACGTCAACGCCCCGTTCAAGCTCGCCGACGGCACCCAACTCGACGCCTACTTCGACGAGTACCGTCTCGCCGCCGACCCGACACTCCTGCGCGACGTTGCCGCCGCCATGACCACTCTCGTCCCCGACAACGCCCAGGTCCTAGCCGGCATCGAACTCGGCGGCGTCCCCCTCGTCGTCGCCCTGTCCGCCGCCACCGGCCTGCCCGCCGTCTTCCTGCGCCGCCAGCCCAAGGGCTACGGCTCCCACCGCCAGATCGAAGGCGCCGCCATCGACGGCCGACGCACCGTCCTCGTCGACGACGTCGTCCGCTCCGGCGGCCAACTGCTCCACATGGCCCGCATCCTGCGGATCGCCGGAGCCCCCGTCGCCGATGCTCTGTGCGTACTGGAGCGCCCGCTCGGCGGACGCACGCTGTTGGGCGCCCAGCGGGTCACCCTGCACAGCCTGCTCACCCAGGCCGACCTGTCGCCCAGGAACGGAGATGCAGCGTGAGACGAGCCGCGCTCTTCGACGTCGACGGCGTCCTCGTCGACAGCAAGTCCGCCCAACTCGCCGCCCTGGCAGGGTTCGCGACCTCCGCACTCGGCCGCCGCGTCAGCGTCGCGGACTTCCCGTTGTGGGCCGCGACCACCCCGCGAGCGCAGGTGCTCGCCGAGCTGGGTCTGTACGGAGCGATCAACGAGGATGGTTGGGATGCGGCCACCTCCACGGCCAGCCTCGACGCCGTCGTCTTCCCGCACGTCGCGGATACCTTGAAAGTGCTCCGGGCCGAGGGCCTGGCCACCGGCATCGTCACCCGGCGGGACCACCGCCGGCTGGGATGGCTGCTGCCGATGGACATCCTTGACTTGATGGACACCGTCGTCTGCTACGAGGATGCGACGCCCAAGCCCGCACCCGACGGACTGCACCTCGCCCTCGACCGACTCGGCGTTCCACCCAACGCCGCCGTCTTCGTCGGGGACATGGACGCGGACATCCACGCCGCCAGAGCGGCGGGCGTCACCTCCCTGGGTGCGGGCTGGGGCTTCACCGATCCCCAGGCACTCGCAAGCTTCGGAGCTGACCTCGTCCTGCTCGACCCCGCCGAGCTCACCGACGTGCTGCTCGCCCTGCTGCAGGCGGGGTCATCCGACGCCGACAGCGAGCGATCTTGACGCCAGATCAGCTACGCTCGATGGTGCGGCGCACAGAAGATTCGGTCACGTGCGCTGCACCATCAGTGAGCAACGGATCTGGAGTCATGGTCTACACCGTGGGGGCGCGAGCTATCTGCGTCGAGCTGGAGAACTGAGAACCTCTCAGTCCCTGTTCTCGGCCCGGCTCGGCGTGTGATCTCCCCCCACCCTCCACGACTCTTCCGTGAGGCCATACCGCCATGCGCTCGACGCAGATCCGATCCACCTTCCTGGACTACTTCGCCTCCCGCAGACATCGCGAGGTCCCGTCCAGCCCGCTCATCCCCTCCGATCCGACCCTGCTGCTGACCAACGCCGGCATGAACCAGTTCAAGCCCTACTTCCTGGGCGAGGTCACCCCGGAGTACCCCCGCGCCACCAGCCTCCAGAAGTGCGCCCGGACCTCCGACATCGACAACGTCGGCCGCACCAACCGGCACGCCACCTTCTTCGAGATGCTCGGCAACTTTTCCTTCGGCGACTACTTCAAGGCTGACGCCATCGCCTACGCTTGGGAACTTCTCACCCAGGGCTACAACTTGGAGAAGGACCGGCTCTGGGTCACCGTCTACCAGGACGACGACGAGGCCGAGCAGCTTTGGCGCAAGATCGGCGTCCCTGCCGAGCGCATCCAACGCCTGGGCATGGACGACAACTTCTGGTCCATGGGCGTCCCCGGCCCCTGCGGCCCCTCCTCCGAGCTTCACTACGACCGAGGCCCCACCTTCGGCCCCGAAGGCGGCCCCGCCGTCGACGGCGAGCGCTTCATGGAGATCTGGAACCTCGTCTTCATGCAGTCCCAGCGCGGCGAGGGCGACAAGAAGGGCAACTTCCCGATCCTCGGCGACCTCGCCCAGCAGAGCATCGACACCGGCCTCGGCCTCGACCGCCTCGCTACGATCCTCCAAGGTGTCGAGAACGTCTGCACCACCGACCTGCTCCTGCCCACCCTCAAGACGGTCCAGGAACTCGCAGGCCGCGACTACCCCGGCACCGGCGAGGAGAAGGTCTCCTTCCAGGTCGTCACCGAGCACGCCCGCTCCATCGCCTTCCTCATCGCCGACGGCGTCCTGCCCGCCAAAGACGGACGCGGCTACATCCTGCGACGCCTCATGCGCCGCGCGATCCGCCACGCCCGCCTGCTCGGCATCGACCAGGACATCCTCGCGCCGATCACCAGCAGCGTGATTGCCAACCTCGGCGACGTCTGGACCGAACTCTCCGACCAAGCCGCCCTCATCGAGCAGGTCGTCACCGCCGAGGAGGAGTCGTTCACCCGCACCCTCGCCCAGGGCACCCGCCTGCTGAACGCCGCCCTCACCCGCAACCCCACCGTGCTGACCGGCGACACCGCCTTCGAGCTGCACGACACCTACGGCTTCCCGATCGAGCTGACCGTGGAGGCCGCCCGCGACGCCGGACTCATTGTCGACGAGGACCGGTTCGCCGCCCTGCTCGCCGAGCAGCAGAAGCGCGCCAAGGCCGGCGGCAAGACCAAGACCGCCAACGCCCTGCGCCGCCAGGACGCCTACCGCGAGCTGTCCGCCCGCCACGGCCGCACCGAGTTCGTCGGCTACGACGACATCGCCGCCGAAGGAACCGTCCTCGGCCTGATCGCCGACGGCACCGTGGTGCCCGGCGCCGACCAGGGCAGCACCGTCGAACTGGTCCTGGACCGCAGCCCGTTCTACGCCGAGTCCGGAGGCCAGGTCGGCGACACCGGCACCATCAGCACAGCCAGCGGCGCGCGTCTGGAGGTGCTGGACACCAAGCCCGGGTTGGAGGGCTTCCACGTCCACACCGTGCGGGTCCTCGAAGGCGAGGTCCGCTCCGGCGAGCAGGCCGAAGCGCTGGTCAACGGCCTGCGCCGCGAGGCCGTCGCCCGCTCGCACTCGGCCACCCACGTGCTGCACGCCATGCTGCGCCACACCCTGGGCGACCACGCCCGCCAGCACGGCTCGCTGGTCGACGCGGGCCGCCTGCGCTTCGACTTCGCCCACTTCTCCGCCGTCGACCGCACCCAGCTCGCCGCCATCGAGACCATGGTCAACGACCACCTCCTCGATGACCCCAAGGTGCGGATCTGGCACGCCACCCGGTCCGAGGCCGAGGCGGCCGGAGCGATCGCACTGTTCGGCGAGAAGTACGGCGACCACGTCCGCATCGTCGACATCGGCGGCTTCTCCCGCGAACTGTGCGGAGGCACCCACGTCGCCCACGGCTCCAACGCCGGCCCCGTCCGCATCCTCGGCGAAGCCTCCATCGGCTCCAACCTGCGCCGCATCGAAGCCCTCACCGGCCGCGACGCCCTCACCTACTACGACACCGAGCGGCGCTTGCTCGAAGAACTCTCCGGCCTGCTCGGCACCCGCCCACAGGACGCGCCGGACACGCTCCGCAAGCGCCTCGACGCGCTCACCACCGCCCAGCAGGAACTCGGCCGCCTCCGCGACGCCGAACTGCGCAGCCGCGCCCAGCAGCTCGCAGGCCGCGGCAGCAGGATCGTCACCGAGAAGGTCACCGACCTCGGGCCGGACGAGCTCCGTACTCTCGCCGCCATCGCCGCCGACCTCCTGGGCAACGCCCCCGCCATCGTCGTCCTCGGCACCGAGCACGACAACAAGGCCCTTCTCGCCGCTGCCATCACCCGCGACCTGCAGGCCACCGGCACCCAGGCCAGCCAGATCCTCGCTGCGGCGGCACGCGCCGTAGGCGGCGGAGCCGGCGGCAAGGGCCCCATCGCCAGCGCTGGCGGACGCCAACTCGACGCCCTCGACGAAGCGCTCGCCCTCGCCGCCCAGGAGGCGGCACGCACTCTCGGCGAGTAACTCCCGCAACGGCTTCTGGGGGAGTCCCCAATTTGGGGACTCCCCCAGAAGCCGTTGCCAGATCTACGTCAGCCCGCCGACAGCTCCTTCGCGAGCACCACGCTCTCGTAGTTCGTCACATCCCATCGCCACGTCCCGACCGGCCGATACCCCCGCCGGCAGTACCAGCCCAGCAGCTCGACCGCCTCGGCCGACGTGTCGATCACGATCTGCGCCGCGCCCAGGGCAGCAACCCGCTCCTCTGCCAGCACCAGCAGCCGCTGCCCCAGCCCCGTTCCCCGCAGCGATGGGTCCACTGCCAACTGCCAGAACGCACCGGCCCCCGCCGGGGCCGGGTACCCCTGTGGCACCTCGAACGGAACAGCCACGGTCACGGTGCCCACTAACTGATTCCCGCGCAGGGCCACCCAGCACTCGCCCTTTCCGAGACGATGCGCGGTGTCCTGAAAGGACTGGTAAGAGGCGAAGAAAACCCGGCCAGCCACAGCGTGATCAGCGTAGGCACGGTGCAGCAGGCTGGTCAGTTCCTCGATGGAGTCACCCGCAGCGAAGCGCCCGACGACAACTGATTCGCCTGTGCGAAGCACCATCGATTCGCGCGCTGATTGCCTAGTCACATGATCAAGTATGGCGCGAGCGGTGACTCAACGCCTGCTGAGTCACCAGCGCGCCTATCTCCCGAACCGCCTCATACCTCTCGATCGTGCAGGTGAAGCTCGGCATCGTCGAGCCGAACCACCCAGCTGTACTTCGACACGCGCACCGCTTCCGCGCCGCTGATCCCAGCAACGGGATGCGTCAAAGCAGCAACCACATCCTCCGGGAAAGGACACCCAAACCATTCAAGATCCCACCTAGACCCAGACCCCCATAGTCGACAGGATGCACTCCATCGAGCCCGCTCTGGTGTCCGATCAAGTGGATCTGCAAACCAGCATCCGAGATCAAATGTCCTGCCAGGATCTCGAAGCGACATGCGGACACAGAGCCCCGCCAGGAGTCGCTTCATCGCGGGACCAGTCTCCGGAACCGCCGCAAGCATGCCTGACTCGTCAGCAGTAAGCGGGTCGCCCAACCCAAGTTGCCGACTCGGAAAGGCCCGGAGTCGGCCTCGCTGCTGCTCAGGTGGAAGTACGTCGCGCTCACTGACATACATCTGGGCTCCCGTCGGAAGGTGCCGCAGCCGCCAGAGTTCGTAGCCCATGCCCGCTTCCACACGCATGCCGGGCAGCTGAGGGGCAGCAGCGGTCCCGACCAGGCGCCGCATGACGTTACTGACTTCGGCGCTTCGGGGTGATTGGCCTGTTCGTGTAGCTGACTGACGGTCATTTGCGCGCTATGCCGTAGGTATGCGATATGCGGATGGG
>NZ_JBFBNR010000029.1:0-109040 GCF_040687675.1 Kitasatospora sp. NPDC056731 | reverse complement strand
CAATACCAGCCCAGCACCGGCCGCTTCCTCAGCGCGGATCCGCTGCTCCTGCCTACGGACCCGCAGCAGTGGAACGCCTACGTGTACAGCAACAATGACCCGGTCAACAAGACCGACCTCACCGGCATGGCCCTGGAGGAGTGCGCCAGCGGGATGGCCAAGTGCTCCAACATGGGCACCAAGGTGGAGAGCGAGGGGCCGAACTACCAGAAGATCGTTGAACAGAACAACCGCGACTACTACGACACTGCTCGCGAGGTGGGGTTTGGGCCGACGCCCGCATATTCACAGAGGTTCGCTAAGTCGGGTCCCAGCAATGGCGGTGGTAACGGTATCATCATGGCGAGGTTCTTCATCCATATGAAGAGTGCCGCCTTTGGGAGTTTGCTGGGGGATAATCGATCTTGGTCGAATTCGCCAGCCGATAGCGCGCACATGACCGTTTTCTGGGATACCGATACCGGTGGCGCAACGTTTACCGTGATGCCGTCAACTGTGGCGGGGCATCACGATACGGTAATTGGCGGTACGTCGCGCCATCCGACTACGAGGAATGTCCGGGTGTCGCCGCGGATAGTTCCAGCGAAAGAGAGGGAGATCCTGGCCTGCTTGCAGTTCCGTTTGCGTCATCCCTCTTCTCGCCTTCGGGCCGTACCTACCAGAATGGCGGGTGTGTATCAGGGTGCTGATTAACAGATTTAATCGAGTCGGCCGGTGGTTCAGTCGGGCGCTGCTGAGATATCTTGCGGTGTGCGTGGCTCCCGTGTGCGTTTTTATGCTCGTTCTTTCAGCATTTGCGCCCGGAGGGCATGACGCCAATGGATTCCCTCGAGCCGACTTCCTGGATAGCCTCAAGCTGCTGGCGCTTATCTCGATCACAATAACTGTCCCCACGCTGTTCTTTCTCTTCCTGGTCTCTTTTTGGGCGGCCAGGGGGAGGAATGTCCGGGGGGTGGCCGCCGTGTTGTTTGCTCTGCCCCCACTGCTCTATCTCCTTGCGGGTGCTTGGCCCTTCCTGCTGATGAGCGTACTTGGTGTGATCTACGCAATGGTAGTGATGCCCGCGCCTGCTCCTAGATCCTGATTTTGCGACATCTGGGTCCCCGGGCGCGTGATGCGCATCGGGGACCCAGGTGTTTATTCTGGGCACCTACGGTAACTTCCCGTTCAATCCTGGTGGGGTTCATCGAGTAATCGCTTGGCGAGCCCGCCACGAGTGAGGGATCATGGAAGGGAGGGGGTGGGCGCTGGTCAAGAGTCGTTCGCCCGACAGTAGTCCGTCGGCTGTGGATAGCCAGTAGGTCTGTGCCATGAGCGCCCCATCCGGTTGCCGGATGGGGCGCTCAGCTGTTGAGGGGTTAGCTCGTGGAGCTGTTGCGTGGAGGATAATAAGTGGACGGGGAAGGCTTTCGTTGCAGGGCAGGGTGGCCGGGATCCAGAATAAACTGATGGATTGTCAGTTCTGGCTGGGCGGTGCTACCGTATGCGGTCCTTGTCCTGTGAGGTCGGGAGTTTTGATGGTTGTCCTTGGAATGCTGATACCGGTTGTCCTGGGATTAGCCTTGGTCGCAAATTTTCGTGGAATCCGCGACTTCTTCGTGGAGGGTGCTGAGAAGAAGTCGATCCCGGTGATCGCGTTGATTGTCGGCTGGTTCTTCATTGTGGTTCCTGGGGTGGCTGTCCTCGGCATGGCTGTCAAGGCGATCCTGCGCTGACCTGTTCGGACTGTCGCAGGTGGTGACGCGTGACTTCTGAGGCGGCGGGGCGGTCTTCGAGATGGCCTCGCTGCCAGATCCTTTGATGGAGGGTGCGTGAAGGGGCAGCGAATTGTCCTGTGGAGTGTGCTCGGTGGGGTGCTGGGCGTCCTCGGATTGGGCTGGGCCCTGTGGATGACGGTCCGACCTTCTGCACCTGAGGTGCCCGATCCGGTCGGACGGTGGGCCGGAGGAACGGCGGCTGTCGAGCTTCTTCCGGATGGGCGGGTCGGATCGGCACAAGTGCCGGCCCGCGTGTGCAGCGCTGCCTCGGTGGGCCGGGAACGGCCGACGGAGATCGAGGGGCGCTGGAAGAAGTCGGTTCTCGATGACGTGGGGCCGGGGGTCTACGTGGACGCGACCCGGAAGGACGGGAGCGGTAGTTGTCGGTTCTGGCTGACGGCCGAGGAGAACGGAAAGGACCTGTGGGTGCTGGTCAGTCAGGGGTTCGTCATGAAGAAGGACTGAGACGTCGCGGTGGATTCGATTCCTGGCGATATGGAACGGGGTGGGAGTGATCGGGATGCAGAGGCCGAGCCGGGTGCGTGGACGTGGGAGGCTGCCTGTTCTGACCGTCTGTGTGGCATCGGCTCTGCCGCTGGCGGCTTCGTGCACGGTGGCGAAGGATCCTGTCCCGGCTGTCATCGGATCCTGGAAGGCGCCCGTTGCTTCGATTCAGTTCCTGGAGGGCGGCAAGCTCGGCGAGGTGAGCCTGCTCCCCGCCATGTGTCGTGGAAAGAGGTCCCCGACCGTGGTGAAGTTCACCGGCACCTGGAAGTACGGGACGCTTTCCGATGCCGGACCTGGTGCGGTCGCCCAATTGGTCTCCGTCGATGGCGATCTGAGGTGCGAGCGGTTTTTTCAGTACGTCAAGCGCCAAGGTGAGGAGCGGTTGCGACTGACCGATGCGGACGATGGCGGCGTGCCGTTCGCCGCGTTCCTTCGGCAGTAGGTCCGTTTCGAGAGCCGCCCCATCCGATGTGTCGGATGGGGCGGCTCTCGCAATGGAGCATGGGCGACGCGGGGTCCGGGGGCGTCAGGGGGGTGTCAGGAGTGGGGCGGTGATCGTTGGGATGTCGTCAAGAGTGGTCGAGGTCCGGGGTGGGGTCGGGTGAGGTGGGTGGGTGCCGAGTCCTCCGTTGCCTGATGTGCCTGGTCCCACTGGTGGTTACCGCAATGCGCCTACCGGGGTGCCGCCGTACGGCGGGCCGGCGGTGCCGCAGCTGCCGGCTCTGGACGGGACGCTGGTGGTCGACTTCGCGTTGATGGGCAAGGCCGGGGCGGATGCGGGGCGGGCGGCCGACGGCATGGCTGCCGCCTGGACGGCGCTGAGTTCTGCGGCCCTGTCCGGCGCGGCGCCCTGGGGGGATGATCCGGCGCTCGGGCAGGGCTTCGACCAGGTCTTCGCCCAGCCGCGGGACGATCTGCTGAAGGCGGTGCAGGCGCTGCCGGACACCTTGCGCAAGCTGGCCGATGCCCTCGGCGCCACTCGCAGCACGTTCGAGAAGGCCGACGAGCATGCCACGGAACTCGCCTGGACGTTCCCGGTGTCCGGTAGCGGCGGCGCGTGATGGCGGTCGACGCCCCCAACGCCTCGCTGCCGGACGGGTTGCAGAACCTGCTGATGATCCTGGTGGGGAACAAGTGGCCTACCGGGAACGAGAGCGCGCTGCGGGCCGAGGCGGATGCCTGGACCGAGGCGGCGAAGTCGATCCGTGCCTGTGTCCTGGACCTGACGGACGCCAAGTCCCAGCTCGACCAGGGTCTGACCGGTGTCACCAGGGACGCGTTCGACGCCTATCTGGCCAGGCTCGCCGTCGCCGACGACGCCGCGCTGCCGCTCATCGCCCAGTGCTGCGACGCCGCCGCCGACGCGCTGCACAACCTGGCGAACCAGATCGAGACCCTGCGCATCGAGATCATCGGTGCGCTGGTGGTCCTGGCCGTTCAACTGGCCATCGACGCAGCGTTGTTCCTCTTCGGCGGGGCCGAGGCGGCGCCCGTGGAGATCGCCTTCACCAGGGCCCTGGTGTGGGCCTTCCTACGCAAGGCGCTGATCAGTGCGGTGACTCGGGTCGCCGAGTCGGTGCTGGCCCAGGTGGGCTTCGACCTGCTGGCCCAGGTGATCGAACTGGGCCAGGGCCACCGCACGTCGATCGACGGCGGCGAGCTGGGCACGGCCGCCATCAACGGGGCGGTGGGCGGCGCGGTCGGTGTCGGTGCCGGGTGGCTCGGCAAGGGGCTGGGCAAGGGCCTGGGCAAGGGGCTCGGGAAGGGCTTCACCTCGCTGACCGGCAAGGAGGCCGGCGCGTTCGCCAAGGGCGCGGCCGGGCTGGTCTGGAACACCGGCTACGGGGCGCTGACCGGGATGGCCGAAGGCGCGGCGCAGGATGCGGTGTTCGGGTTGTCGGGTGACTACGTTTCCGGCGCGGCCAACGGCGCGTTCGCCGGGGCGTGGGGGTGGCGGCACGGGGTGATGAACCCCGGGAACAAGTTCTCCATCTCGCCGGGCGACCACATCGAGGGCTGGCTGAACGGCCGGCTGGAGGGCCCGCGCCCACCGCGCGGCGGTACGACGGGGGACGGCACGCCAGGGGGCGGCCCGTCGGAGATCGAGCTCGTCCCGGTCGGGGACCTGCCCCATGAGCTGCCGCCGCTGCCGCCGCAGGACACGGACCTCTCGGGCCTGTTCCACGAGATGGGCCACTTCCCGGCCCCCGTCGGCGACTTCAGGCCGACGCACGGCGGCACCTCGGTTCCGCACCGCCCGCAGCCGAGGACCGTCTCCGACATCGTCCTGGAGGAGCTCAGCCCGGGCGTGCGCCAGCCCTCCTGATGGGGGATCAGGAGGGCTGGTGTCGGTGCGGGGGGCCGGGCGGGGTGTTACCGGCTGGCGGGCGGGGCGAGGGGGGCGAGGGGGCCGGGGTAGAGGTATTCCTTCGCCGGGATCGTGGTGCTGTGGGCCCAGGCGTCGAAGAAGCCCTTGAGGTCCTTGCCGGAGACCTTGGCGGCGAGGGCCTCGAACTGGGGGAAGGTGGCGTTGCCGTAGGCGTGGTCGGAGGTCCAGCGCTTGAGGGTGGCGAAGAACGCGTCGTCTCCGAGGGTGCGCCGCAGGGCGTGCATCATCAGGGAGCCCTTGAAGTAGAGGGCCGAGGCGAGTTCCTTGCCCTGCCCGGGGTCGTAGAGCTTGGTGGACCAGTACTCCGGCTTGTTCCGGTTCTCCTCGACGCCGGGGGCGTAGAAGCCGGTGTCGAGGTTGCTGCCCTGGTGTTCGTCCCACAGCTGGTTGGCGTACTGGGCGACGCATTCGGCGATGCAGCCGTCGCGCCAGTCGGTGAACGAGACGCTGTCGCCGAACCACTGGTGGGTGATCTCGTGGACCGCCGCGGAGTCCCAGAAGTAGTTGGTGTAGGTGGGCCGGCTCTGGGTCTCCAGGTCCGGTGCGCCGGTGCCCGTCTCCTTGGTCCAGCTGCGGACGATGGCGCCCGCGGAGGAGAACGGGTACGGGCCGAACTTGGAGGCAAGGAAGGCGATGATCTCGGGCTGCTGGGCCTCGGTCGCCTTGGCCATGTCGTCGATCGGCACGTCCGGGCCGTAGGCGGTGATGACGGGTGTCCCGTCGGGCAGCGCCGAGCGGTGGACGGTGAACTTGTCGATGGCGACGGTGCTGAGGTAGGTGGCCATCGGCTTGTCCTCGCGCCAGCGGAAGGTCGTCGAGCCGTCCTTGCTGGTGGTCTGGCCGGGCCGGCCGTTGCCGATGGCGGTCCAGCCGTCGGGGACGGTTGCGGCGAGCGAGAAGGTGGCCTTGTCGGACGGGTGGTCGTTGGACGGGAACCAGGAGGTCGCCGAGTGCGGCTCGCCCATCGCGTTGACGCCGCCGGAGACCAGCTGGTGCCAGCCCTCGGGGTCGGGCTTGCCCGCGTACACCACCCGCACCGCGAAGGTGGCGCCGCCGGCCACCCGGCGGGCGGGCACGATGTCCAGCTTGTGCGTGCCGGAGCGGGAGAACGACTTGGCCGGGGTGCCGTTCACGGTGACGGAGGTGACCTGGAAGCCCTTGAGGTCCAGGGAGAGGCGGTCCAGCGACTGCAGAGCCCGGGCGGTGACGGTCGTGTCGCCGTTCAACTGGTCGGGGTGCGCCGGGTCGTAGGCGATCCGGACGTCGTAGTTCGCCACGTCGTAGCCGGTGTTGCCGTCCTCGGGGAAGTACGGGTCCCCGATGCCGGCCGCTCCCGCGGGGGCGGCGGTCAGGGCGACGCCGAGGGCGGTGGCGGCGGCCACCAGGGTGACGGCCTTGCGGCGGTGGCGACTCAGCGGTGTGCGCATCTGTGGCTCCTGGGGGCGGGCGGTCAGGACCGGGGGGCGGCGGGGACGGTGGCCGGGGCGGTGCTGGCGGGAGCGGCGGGGGCGGGCTTGGTGGTGGCGAACTGCCAGACCACGCCGATCATGGCGTTGGTGCTGGTCGCCTGCGTCGCGGGGTCGACGTTGGCGAGGTTGTCGCACGCGCTGTGGATGCAGTCCGAGACGCCGCTGCTGAAGCCGGACGACGGGATGCCCGCGTCCCCGAACGGCTGGCTGTCGGAGCTGTCCAGCGGGATGTCGAAGGTGGCCAGGCCGCGGTCGGTGAACCACTTCTCGAAGGCCTGGAAGGCCGCGGTCTCGTTGTTCTTCGCGTCCTTCACCAGCAGGTACTGCTGGAGGTTCTTGCTGCCCGCCTGGTCGAGGTTGAGGTACAGGTCGATGGCCTTGCGGTCACCGGCGGACAGGTTCTTGACGTAGTCCGCCGAACCGACCATCCCCAGCTCCTCCGCGCCCCACCAGGCGAAGCGCAGGTGCCGCTCGGGCTTCAGCTTGGCCTTGGCCACCTGGAGGGCGGTGGTCAGGACGGCCGCCGAGCCGGAGCCGTTGTCGTTGATCCCCGGGCCCATCGTGACGCTGTCCAGGTGGGCGCCGGTGAGCAGCACGTGGTTGGGGTCGCCGCCCTGCCAGTCGGCGATCAGGTTGTAGCCGTCCTTGCCGTCGTGGGAGAAGCGGCGCAGCTGCGTCTGGAAGCCGGCCCGGTCCAGCGCGTGCTTCACGTACGCCACCGACTCCGCGTACCCCTTGGTGCCGTGCGCGCGGTTGCCGCCGTTGCGGTCCGCGATCCGCTGCAGGGCCTGGAGGTGCGGCATCACCTCGGCCGCCTCGACGGTGGGCGCGGCGGGGGCGGGCCTGCGCTCGGCGGCCGTCGCCGCGACGGCGGGGACGGTGGACAGCAGCAGGGCGGCCCCGAGGACGTGGGCGGCGAGGGACACCAGACGGCGGGAGGGCATCACGCGGGAGCCTTTCGGAGGCGGGGCCGGGGGGCTTCCCCCGGCGGACTCGACCCACCCTGGTCCGTCGATGTCAGGAACTTGTCGAGAGGCTGTCGGGAACCGGTAGGGGTGCTTCCGGAGGGCGACTTACGATCATCCTCATGTGCGCACATGTCGTGGTCGCCGAGGACGATCCCAAGCAGGCCGACCTGGCCCGCCTGTACCTGGAGCGGGAAGGGCACCGCGTGGTCGTCGTCCACGACGGCCGGGCCGCGCTGGAACAGGCCCGGCGCGGCCCGGCGGACCTCCTGGTCCTCGACGTGATGATGCCCGTCATGGACGGGCTCGACGTCTGCCGCGCCCTGCGCGCCGAATCCGCCCTGCCGGTACTGATGCTGACGGCCCGCACCGCCGAGGAGGACCTGCTGCTCGGCCTCGACCTCGGCGCCGACGACTACCTCACCAAGCCGTACAGCCCGCGCGAGCTAGTCGCCCGGGTCCGGGCCCTGCTGCGCCGCGGGTCCCGGCCGCTGACCCCGGGTGCTTCCGCGCCGCCCGCCGCGCCCACCCTGCCGTCGACCGCGCCCACCATGGCGCCGCTCCCGCCGCCCGCCGCCGCGCCGCCGGTCGTGCTGACCGCCGGTGCCCTCACCATCGACCCCCTGCGCCACGAGGTCACCGCCGACGGACGGCCCGTCAGCTGCACGCCCGGCGAGTTCCGGCTGCTGCAGGTGTTGGCCGCCCAGCCCGGCCGGGTCTTCACCCGGGCCCAGCTGCTGGAGCACCTGCACGGCATCGACCGGTACATCACCACCCGGACCGTCGACACCCACGTGATGAACCTGCGCCGCAAGATCGAGCCCCAACCACGGCGCCCCACCCGCCTGCTGACGGTCTACGGCATCGGCTACAAGCTCGCGGAGGGGCCGCGCGGTGCGTCGTGACGCCCCGCCGCGCCGCAGCCTGCTGGTCCGGCTGCTCGCCCTCTCCGCCCTGGTCTCGCTCTGTTCGATCGCCGCGACGGCCTGGCTGACCGCCCGCACCACGACGGGCGCGATCAGGCAGGAGCAGCGCCAGGTCCTCGCGGACCAGGCCCGGATCTACCACGAACTGCTCGGCTACGCCGCGACCCACCCCGACTGGACGGGTGCGGAGAGCACCGTGCGGCGGCTCGCCGCCGACACCGGGCAGCGCATCCTGCTGACCACTCCGCGCTTCGAGCCGGTCGTCGACTCCGCGGCCGCCGCACCCGGGTCACCGCCGTCGGCCGCCACCGCACCCGGGTCACCGCCCCCGGCCGCCACGCCGTCGGCGCCGCCCCCGGGCGCCGCCGACCGGACGGTGCTGCCCCGGACGCCCACCACCACCGTCGACCCGCTCTCCGTCGACCTCGCCATGCTGCCCGACGCCCCGGCCGACCGGATCGACGCCCGCGCCGTGGGCCCGTTCCGGCTGACGACCGCCGAGCGCGCGGCCATGGAGGAGGCCGCGCGGAACCGGGCCGGCTGCCTGCGGTCGGAACTGGGCGTCGAGGCGACCGTCACCGACGACGCCGCCGGCCGCCCCGTGGTGAGCGTCCCCGGTGGCCGGCCGCTCGGCGTGCGCTGCGCGCCCCCGCTGGTGCTGGACGCCCCGACCCGCACCGAGAGCGCCGCCCTCGCCGACCTCACCGCGCTCGTCAACGCCTGTCTGGAGCGCCAGCAGATCCGGCCCGTGACGCTGTCCCTGGGGCTGCAGTGGGCCCCGGCCCGCGACCGGGAGCAGGAGCAGGTGATCTCCGCCTGCCTCGCCAACTCCCGCCGGCAGCAGCTCGTCCGGTACGTGGCGCCGCCCGTGCTGCTGTTCGTCGGCGCACCCGCCGGCGCGGCGGACCAGGCCCCCGTGCTGTCGGCCCCGCACCGCGGGCGGGTCGCCGAGGTCGCCGCGCTGGTGCTGGCGGTCACCGTGGCGATCACCACGATCGTCGGCCTGCGGCTCTCCCGGCCGCTGAACGCGCTCACCCGCGCCGCCCGGCGGATGGCCGACGGGGACCTCTCCGCCCGGGTGTCCGCGACCGGCCGCGACGAGATCGCCGGACTCGCCGCCGCCTTCAACGCCATGGCGCAGCGCCGCGAACAGCTGGAGGAACTGCGCCGGGCGATGGTCGGCGACATCGCGCACGAGCTGCGCACCCCGCTCAGCAACATCCGCGGCTGGCTGGAGGCCGTCGAGGACGGCGTCGTCACCGCCGACGGCGCCCTGACGAGTTCGCTGCTGGAGGAGGCCCTGCAACTCCAGCATCTGATCGACGACCTGCGGGACCTCGCCGACGCCGACGCCGGTGAACTGGCCCTGCACCGCGAGCCCGTGGACGTCGAGGACCTGCTGGCCCAGGTCGCCACCGCGCACGGCGCCCGGGCGCAGGCGTCGGGCGTGGCCCTGGTCGTTGACACCGCCTCGACGACCAGGGCCGGGTGCGAGGTGTTCGCCGACCCGGTGCGCCTGCGCCAGCTGGTGGGCAACCTGGTCGCCAACGCCGTCCGGCACACCCCGGCGGGCGGCACGGTCACCCTGCGGAACCGGACGGAGTCCGACGCGCTGCTGATCGAGGTCGCCGACACCGGCGGCGGCATCGCCGAGGCGGACCTGCCGTTGGTGTTCGAGCGCTTCTGGCGGGCCGACAAGTCCCGCAACCGGCAGAGCGGCGGCAGCGGTCTGGGCCTCGCCATCGTCCGCAAGCTCGCCGAGCTCCACGGCGGCGGCGTCCACGCGGCCAGCAGCCCCGGCGCGGGCTCGGTGTTCACCGTGCGCCTGCCCGCTCCGGCGGCCGCCGGGTGCGGGGGCGGAGCGGGCCGATAGCTAAATCATCGACATATGTTTGCCATTGATCTATGCTCACGGCCATGGCTAACCGTCAACTACAGGAGCCGACCCGGCTCGTGCTCACCGCGCTCGCCGATGCCCCGCGGCACGGCTACGCGATCGTCCAGGAAGTCCTGGCCATCTCCGACGGCCGGACCAAGCTGCTCACCGGCACGCTCTACACCGCGCTGGACCGGCTCCTCCAGCAGGGGCTGATCCGGATCGACCACGAGGAGGTCGTCGGCGGCCGGATGCGGCGCACCTTCGCCCTCACCGAGGACGGCCGGGACGTCCTGGGCGCGGAGACGGCGCGGCTGCGGGCCGGAGTCGTCGAGGCCGAGCGCAGGCTCGCGCTCGGGCGGGGTCCGCGCCTCGGGGCGCTCCGGCTGAGCGGCGGTGCGGCATGACCGCGCAGCAGGCCGGGGCGCTGCCCGGCAGGCTCCCGCTGATCGGCATCTACCCCGCCGCCTACCGGGCCTCGCACGGCGAGGAGATCGCCGCGGTCTTCGCCGAGTCCGTCGAGGGCGCCGACCGGCGCACCGTGCTGCGCGAGTGGGTCACCCTGGCCGCGCACGCCGCCCGGCTGCGGACCCGGCTCAGCTCCGGCGACCCCGCGGGCCGGGCGCTCGCCGGCGCCGCGCCGTACCTGCTGGCCGGCGGGGCGGCCCTGGCCTTCGTCCAGCTGTTGATGGGCCTCTTCATCAGGGAGCCGCACTCCGAACTGATGGGCCTGCACA
The DNA here is from genome assembly GCF_040687675.1 of Kitasatospora sp. NPDC056731. Lineage (NCBI taxonomy): Bacteria > Bacillati > Actinomycetota > Actinomycetes > Kitasatosporales > Streptomycetaceae > Kitasatospora > Kitasatospora sp. NPDC056731. Next base: position 98,414 of record NZ_JBFBNR010000029.1, on the reverse strand, counting down.
GCACGGCCGCGTCCGCGGTGGGCGTGGTGCAGACCGTCCCCTGGCTCCTCGCGCTGCTCGGCGCCGGCCTCGGGCACTGGGGCGCCGCCCGCGTCCTGGTGCTGGTCGGCGTCCTCGCCCGGATCGGCGCCGCGGTCGGCTATTTCGTCCACCCGGCCGGGGTGCTCTTCCTGTCCCTCTACCAGCTGCCCCTCTGGCTCCTGCTCGGGGTGCCGCTGCTCATCGCCCCGCCCGACGGCGTCGACCAGCGCGTCCGCGCCCGGGTCGGGACGGTCGTCGCGGCGGGTGCCATCGTGCTGCCGATGAGCGCGCTCGTCCTCGCCTGGCCCTGGCGCGAGTTGGAGGACTACTCCGAGATCATCTTCCCGCGCAGCACCCAGATGCTGCTCGACGCGTCGTCGGCCTGGCCCGCCGTGGTGATGGCGATCGCCTTCTTCGTCCACTTCGCCGCCCGCCGGCCCGACCGGCCGCGCGCCGTCGGAGTGGCGCTGGCCGCCCTCCCCTGGGCGGTCATGCTCCCCGCGCCCTACTACTGGGCGCTGCCGCGCGACCTCGCCGACCTCGGGCGCAACCTCGCGGTCGTGGTCGGTCTGCTGGCCGTCGCCGCCGCCCTCGCCGCGTTCAGCCGCACCCTGGCCGCCTCCCGGAACCCGGAGCCGGTCGAGCCGGCCTGACCGCGCAGGCGGTGCCCCGAACTGACCGCCGGTGTCGGGCCGGCCGGTCCGAGGATCCCCGAGTCCCTTCTTCCGGAAGGGGCTCGGGGATCTTTCGGCGTCGGTCCTCGGCGGTCGGGCGGTCCGTCCTCGGTGATCGGCGATCGGTGCGCGGCGATCGGTGCGCGGTGGCCGGTCCTCAGCGGTCGGCGGAGAAGCCGTTGATGACGCTCAGGGCGCTCAGGGCGCCGAAGCCGCCGTCCGCGTGGACCGGTTGGAGCTGGACGTCGCCGACGATCTGGAAGAGCTTCTCGGCCGGGTCGGCGGCCGTGGGGTTGCAGACGGGCTGGCCGACGTGGTGGTGGATGGCGGCCACGCCGTCGCCGGTGACGGCGGGGGAGGCGGTGGTGCAGAAGGTCACCACGCCGATCTTCGCGGGGTTCGGCCCGTCGGGGTCGTGCAGCTTCCACGTGCCGGAGGTGGTGGAGTCGGCGACGTTGCCGCCGCACTGCCCCGCGGCGGCGGGTGCGGCGGGCGGCGGTCCGGGATGCGCCGGCGCGGTGCGCGGGAGGGCGTACGGGGCGCGGGAGCCGCGACTGGGGAAGCGCTGTGCACCGCTTGACCGGGGGGCGCCGGGGAGGGCGAGGGGCGCCGGGGAAGGGGCGCCGGGGGCGCCCTGGGAGAGGGGCGCCGGGGAAGGCGGGGCGGATCAGGTGGTCGAGCCTCTTCGGAGGTGCTGGAGGCAGTCGGCGATCTCGGCGGGGGTGGAGGGGCCGAGGGCGTCGGCGAGGCGGCCGTGGTGGAGGAAGACGACGCTGTCCGCGCACGCGGCGGCTTCCGGGTCGGTGGTGACGAGGACCGCCGTGAGGTCGAGGGCGCGGACCGCGCGGCGGAGTGAGGCGCCGATGGCGCGGGCGAGTTCGGGCGAGTCGTCGTGGCCGGGGGTGTCGACCAGCAGCAGGCGCGGTGAGCCGGCCAGCAGCCGGGCCAGCATGGCGTTGTGCTGCTGGACCCGGCCCAGTCTCCGGAGCGGCCGCCGCCAGAGCCACAGTCGGGTGACCCGGCTGATCTGCCAGGCCTGGCGGCGGCCGAGTGCGGAAACGCCCGGGTCGACGAATTCACGAACCGTCACATTCGGGTGGACGGGCTCGTGTTGGCCCCAGAGCGCACCGACGGAACCCCGTCCACCGTCGGCCCAGTGGACCGTTCCGGTGGACGGGGTGGTGACGCCGGCCATGCACTCCAGGAGTGCTGTGGTGCTGGCGCGTTCGTCTCCCATGACGGCGCAGAAGCGGCCTTTTCGTACGCCGAGTGAGAACTCGCGCAGGACCGCTGTGGGACCGTTCGTGCCCGGGTGGATTTTCGACACGTTTTCCAGCGTGACGGCACAGTCTGGGGCGGCTTCCCGCTCAGCTGGTCCACCTCCCATCATGAATCCGCTCCCAGGCTTCCGTAAATGATGCGTGCGGCGACAAGGCATCGTGCGTGCATGCCCAGAACCTACTCGCTCGTAATGGGTTTAGGCCATGCTGCCCGCATCCGTATGTATGGTGCACTTTCCTAGACCATCCGTGTCAGATCCAGATCGCTCCTCGGGGCGTGTTGCGGGTTCGTTACTTCGGGAATCGTCGGTATAGGGCGAATTGTCAGACGAGTGGATCCCCACGAAGAAGCGCCCCGCCCAGGGGGGTCAGAGTGTGGTGCACTTTGTTGAGCGAGCGCAGGGTGGTGATAAGGCCGGCCGCCCGCAGGACGGCGGTGTGCTGGCTCGCGGCGGCGGTGGAGATGCCCACCAGCTCGCCGACCTCGGTGGTGGTGCAGGTGGTCGTCAGCACCTGGAGGACGGCCGCCCGGGTGCGCCCCAGCAGGGCGCCCAGGGCCTGGTCGCCGTCGGGCGCCGGGTCCCACAGGTTCTCCCGGTCGCGCGGGACGGGGATCGGGTAGAGCAGCAGCAGGGGCCGGTCGCCCTGCTGTTCGACCAGGATCGGCGACCGGGAGAACAGGAACAGCGACGGCGCTATCTCCAGGCCGGTCGACTCCAGTTTGATGTCGTGCCCCGTCCCGGGGACCTCCAGCACCGGGGGGCGCCAGCGGATCGCCGGGTGCAGGGTGCTGAGCAACTGGTCGACGCCGCCGCTCATCATGATCTGGGCCCGGGCGTTCCGGTCGACTTCGAGCAGGGTCGACACCTGGTTCCAGTACGGCTCCACGGCGATCCGGTGGAATGTCTCCAGATCGCGCAGGACCCGCGGTCGGAATTCGTTACCGGATCCGGCCGCGGAGGAATTTTCGAGAATTCGGTAGAGATCCGGGAAAGGGCGGACGGTGCGGGCGAGTTCGGCCAGCGCCCGGCCGTCCCGTTCACCCGCGACCCGGCGTCGCCAGGAATGGAAGACGGGGCCTCCGCCGCCCGTCGCGAAGGTTTCGAGGGCGCACAGCGCCTCTCTCATCGGATCCAGATGGGCGGCCGACGATACTTTGGCCAGGCTCGCCGGACTGAAGAATATGCGTCGCATTGCTGTTTTCCCCCTTGAAGTTCCGATGCTGTCGCGATCGGAGGTCATCGGTCTCAGGCCGGCATCGCTGCCGCTTCGATCACGCCCTCGGTCGCACAGTTCGGTCCGTCGGGGAGAATGGGGTAGAAGAGCGTCGGTCCGTCGGCAATGGTGTGGTCGTCCACCAGGACCGGGGAATCGGGTGCCAGGAAGTAGGACGGCGCAATGGTCAGCCCGACCTCCTCCAGTTGCACGTCCTCGTTCTGTCCGGGTATCTCCAGCGAGCAGGTGGAGAGCCGGACGGTCGGGTGAAGAGTGCTCAGCAGGCTGCGGGCGCCGCAGTCCTGGAGGATTTCCAGCCGCTTCTTCCGGTCGCTCTGAACGGTGAGGGAGATCACGTCCCAGTGCGGGGCGACCATGATGCGGTAGAAGGACTCCAGGTCCCGGAGCAGGCGCAGGTCGGCGCCGTTCCCGGAGTGCCGGGCGCGCCGGACCATGGTGTCCATGTCGGGGAACGGGCGGATGGTCCGGGCGAGTTCGACGAGCCGCTGGGTGGAGCCGAGCCGGTGGGTGGGACCCAGCCGGCGGGCCGGCCCGACGGGACGGGTTTTATGCCATCGGAGCCGGCGTTTCGCCTGGCGGTGCCGGGAAGAGAGCAGGTCCAGGGCGAAGAGTGATTCGCTGACCCAGTCCGGGGTCGGCATGATACGCGTTCTCAACAGGCTTGCCGACGTGAAGTGCAGACGTGGCACGAGTCCCCCATGAATGCCGTTGATGTAGGCGGGTCGGGAGCCGGGATCCACGGTGAGGTGGATGGTCGATCGTGCGTGACCGCAAGTTCGACATGGCCATGCCCGTTCCCGTACCGACTACGCTACGTGGCGCTTTAGGGGGGTGACAGTCGAGTCTTCGCCAGTTCGAAGGTGCAGTTCTCTGCACCTGATCCGGATAGCGGACTCGACTCGGTTCGGCCGCCCCCTGACGGGTTGTGTGACCCGTGGGGCGGGTGGGGTGAGAGGGGTCTGTGGGGCCGGAGTCGCGCCGGACGTGGGTCCGCGCTCTCGGCCTACCTGCCAAGAGCGCGGAAGTTCCTCAGGCGCGGATTCGATCTGCTCGTCAGATCGTGATAAGCACGTTGATCAGAACGCCAACGGCGACCACCGCGAGGACGACCCAGGGCCACATCGGGCGTTCCTTAGTGGGCTTCCAGCCGCTCGAATCGGGCATGACTGCTCCTGGCTTGTATTGGTACGGGGAGATTTACGGCCGGGCCCCCCGGAAGACGGGGGACCCAACGAGGGGCCCGGCCAAGGGAATCGGTGGGGGAACTGTTAGTGCCCTGTTCACCGATTCCGGTCTGTGGTCACCGTGCGCTCGCTGGGAGCCTCAACGGTGACGCTGGTTCGGAAGCCCAGTCATCACGGGTAGTCGTGGTGGTCGAGGCAGGTCTGGCGCAGTTCCTTGATGCGGTCGTTCTGCTCACCGATGTATCCGACCACGGTGCGCACCGCACCCTTCTCGCGGATGTCGGCGTTGCGCATCTTGTCGGCGGTCGACTGGATCGCATTGCGGAGCTTGTCGTCCCCGGCCTGCTTGGCCAGCCCGTCGAGCTCGTCGGCCCGTGCCCGCATCTTCTTGCGGGCCTCCTCCACGTTGTCCGGGAACGGATCGGTGAAGGTCTTGCCGAAGATCTTCGCGCACAGCTCGATCCGGTCGGCGGCCTTGGTACTGACCTGGCAGGCGGACGTTCCGGCGCCGACCAGGAGGACGGCGGCCAGGGTCAGCACGACCGTCCTGCTCCGCCGGTGTCCGGGTTCGGCCCCGTGGCTCCTGCGCATCGGGTACATGCTTCCTCCCTGGGTCCCGTGGGATCCGATGATCTTCTGCCCGTCGTCCCGGCGTTGGTTCCGCCTTCGATGACTCCATCCTGAACCCGGGCGCCGCCGATTTCATGGGGGCTTACTTCCGATCCGAGGTGCAGTTCTCTGCACCTTTCTTCGTGCACGTGATCGCCTGTGCTGGGCGTTTTCGCACCGGCTTAAAGACGTGGTGGGCGGCGGGTGGCGCCATGGAGGCTGAGGTCCGTACGGCCGGGACGGCATGCGGTGGCCGGGGTTCCGCCCCAAGGCCGTAGTGCACGGACAGCGCAGGGGAGAGAGGGACGACGATGGGCCCAGCACGGACACTCGCGGAGAAGCTGTGGGAGCGCCACGTCGTGGCCTCCCGGCCCGGCGGACCGGACCTCCTCTACATCGACCTCCACCTCACCCACGAGGCCACCTCCCCGCAGGCCTTCGACGGGCTGCGGCTGGCCGGCCGCAGCGTCCGGCGGCCGGGGCTGACCCTGGCGCTGGAGGACCACAACGTCGCCACCACGGCGACCGCGGTGCTCGACCCGGTCAGCCTGGTCCAACTGGACACGCTGCGCCGCAACTGCGCCGAACAGGGCGTCGAGCTCTACTCGGTCGGCCACCGGCGGCAGGGGATCGTGCACGTCGTCGGACCCGAACTCGGCCTGGTGCAGCCCGGCATGACGATCGTCTGCGGGGACAGCCACACCGCCACGCACGGCGCGTTCGGCGCGCTCGCCTTCGGCATCGGCACCAGCGACGTGGAGCACGTCCTGGCCACCCAGTGCCTGGAGATCGGCCGGCCGCGCACCCTGGCCGTCGAGTTCACCGGCCAACTCCCCCCGGAGGTCGGGGCGAAGGAGATGATCCTCGCGCTGATCGCCCGGATCGGGGCCAACGGGGCGCAGGGCCACCTCATCGAGTACCGGGGCGACGCGGTGCGCGGGCTCTCCATGGAGGCCCGGATGACGCTCTGCAACATGAGCATCGAGGCCGGCGCCCGGGCCGGGATCGTCGCACCCGACGAGACCACCCTGGAGTACCTGCGCGGCCGTCCGCACGCCCCCGACGGGGCGGACTGGGACGCCGCCGTCGCCGACTGGTCCACCCTGGCCACTGACCCCGGCGCCGTGTTTGACCGGACGGTCGTGCTCGACGTGGGCGGGCTCACCCCGCTCGTCACCTGGGGCACCAACCCCGCCCAGACCGTGCCGCTCGCCGCCGCCGTGCCCGACCCGCAGACCTTCGCCGACCCGCTCGAACGCGCCTCCGCGCAGAAGGCGCTGGCCTATATGGGCCTGCGGCCCGGAACCTCGATGCGGGACCTCGCGATCGACGTCGTCTTCGTCGGCTCCTGCACCAACGGCCGGATCGAGGACCTCCGCTCCGCGGCCGGGGTGCTGCGCGGGCGCACCGTCGCCGCCGGCACCCGGATGCTGGTCGTCCCCGGCTCGATGCAGGTGCGGGCCGAGGCCGAGGCGGAGGGGCTGCACGAGGTCTTCGCGGCCGCCGGCGCCGAGTGGCGGCTGCCCGGCTGCTCGATGTGCCTGGGGATGAACACCGACCGTCTTGAGGGTGTCGAGCGCTGCGCCTCCACCTCGAACCGTAACTTCGAAGGCCGCCAAGGGGCGCGGGCCCGCACCCACCTGGTGTCGCCCGCGGTCGCCGCCGCGACGGCGGTGGCCGGGCGGCTCGCGGCCCCGGCCGACCTGGCCTGACAGCGCCGGCCCGGCCGGAGAGAGGACAGCTGAGTATGGAACCCTTCGTCGAACACCACGGTCGCGCGGTCGCCCTGCGCCGCGACGACGTCGACACCGACCAGATCCTGCCCGCGGAGTTCTGCAAGCGGGTCACCAAGAGCGGCTACGAGGACGCGCTGTTCGCCCGCTGGCGCGCCGAGGACGGCTTCGTCCTGGAGCAGCCGCGCCACGCGGGCGCGACGGTCCTGCTGGCCGGCCGGGACTTCGGCATCGGCAGCTCCCGCGAGCACGCCGTCTGGGCGCTGCGCGACTGGGGGTTCCGCGCCGTCGTCGCCACCGGCTTCGGCGACATCTTCCGCCGCAACGCCCTCAACAACGGGCTCGTCCCGGTCGACCTGCCGACCCCCGTGGTCGAGGAGCTGATGGACCTCGCGGAGTCCGCCGAGGGCCTGCGGCTCACCGTGGACCTGCGGGCCGGCCTGCTGCGCCGGCCGGGCGGCGAGCACCCGTTCACGGTCGACGCGCGGGCCCGGGCCCGGCTGCTCGAAGGGCAGGACGTGATCGCGGAGACCCTGCTCAGGACCGGGGACATCGAGGCGTACGAGGCGGGCCGCCCGTCCTGGCTGCCCGAGATCCCGCGCGGCGCCTTCGACCTGGCCGAGCAGCGGCTCCAGGGCGAAGCGCCGCTCCAGACCGAACAGCGGCTCCGGACCGACGCCGCGGGAGTGAGCCGATGAGCGCCACCACGCACCATGACACCCCGGCCCGCCGCGCCCTGGGCGCCGAGCGGGTCGCCGGACTGCCCGGCGGGGGGCTGGCCGCGCTGCTGCTGGAGGGGCTGCCGCCGGACACCATCGACCTCGCGGTCGGCACCCCGGCCTACCCCGACACGCCGCCCGGGCTGGTCGAGGCGGCGGTGGCCGCGCTGCGGGCCGGCGTCCACCAGTACCAGGACCCGGCCGGGCTGGCGCTGCTGCGCGAGCGGATCGCCGCGGCCCTGCCCGGCGCCCCGGACCCGGGCTCCGAGATCACCGTCACCGTCGGCGGCAGCGAGGGGCTGGCCGTCGCCCTGCTCTCGTTCGTCGACCCCGGCGACGAGGTGATCGTGTTCGAGCCCTTCTACGAGAACTTCCTCAGCGCCATCGCCCTCACCGGCGCCCGCCCGCGCCCGGTCCGGCTGCGGGAGCCCGACTGGAGCGTCGACCCGGACGAGCTGGCCGCGGCCTTCGGACCGCGCACCCGCGCCGTCATCGTGAACAGCCCGGCCAACCCGACCGGCGTCGTCCTGGAGCGCGGCACCCTCGACCTGCTCGCCGAGCTGTGCCGGCGCTGGGGCACCGTGGTGATCTCGGACGAGGTGTACGCCGGGTACATCTACGAGTCGGCCGGCTACCGCTCGGTCGCCGAGATCGAGGGCCTGGCCGACCGGTCCGTGGTGGTCGGCAGCCTTTCCAAGAGCCATGCGATCAGCGGCTGGCGGCTCGGCTTCCTGCGCGCGGCGCCGGAGCTCACCGCCCTGCTGCGCAAGGTGCACGTGGCCACCACCGGCGGTGCGGCGGCCGCGCTCCAGCACGCCGCCGCCAACGCGGACCTGCTGCTGCCGGAGCGCTGGGACCACGCGGCGGGGATGCGCGAGCGGCGCGACCGGACGGTGGCCCTGCTGCGGGACGCCGGCTTCGACTTCACGCCCCCGGCCGGCGGCTGCTACGTGCTGGCCCGGATCGACGGGCTGACCGACGAGCCCAGCCCGCGCTTCATCCGCACGCTGCTCGCCGAGACCGGTGTGCTGGTGGCGCCGGGCACCTCGTTCTTCGTCGATCCGGCCGATGGCGAGCGCTACGTCCGGATCGCCTTCAACCGTCCACTCCAGACCCTCGACACCGCTGCCGAGCGGCTTCGCGCCCGCAGCCCGCAGAAGGGAGTCACTCCGTGACAACCGCCATCAGCATCTCGACCGAAGCGCGGCACGACGGACTGGTCCTCGGGATCACCGCCGAGACCGCGGGGAACCGGCTGGTCGACCTCGGCAAGGAGCAGGGGGAGTTCATCCGCCGGCGGATCACCGAGCACGGCGCGGTCGTGCTCAGCGGCTTCGACTGGCAGGAGTGGCCGGAGCTGGACACCTTCGTCAACGCCGTCGTCGGCCGGCCGCTCGACTACACCGAGCGCTCCTCGCCGCGCACCGAGCTGCACCCCGGGGTGTTCACGGCCACCGACCACCCGGCGACCGAGGAGATCTTCCTCCACACCGAGCAGTCGTACAACCTGAACGTCCCGCGCTACCTGTTCTTCTTCTGCCGCCAGGAGTCGCCGGACGGCGGCGCCAGCCTGCTGGCCGACTGCCGCGCCCTGCACGCCGGGCTGCCCCGGGAGACCGCCGAGCGGTTCGAGCGCGAGGGCTACCTGCTCGTCCGCAACTTCCGCCCCGGCCTGGGCCTTTCCTGGCAGGAGGCGTTCGGCACCAGCGACCCGGACGAGGTCAAGGCCTACTGCGACGCCAACAGCATCGAGCTGGAGTGGCTGGAGCGCAACCACCTGAGGACGCGTCAGCTCCGCTGGGCCGTCGCCACCCACCCGGAGACCGGCGTCCGCTCCTGGTTCAACCACCTGACCTTCTTCCACGCCCGCACCCTGCGCGAGGACGTCGCCGACTTCCTGCTGGAGGAGTACGGCCCGTGGGGGATGCCCACCAACACCTTCTACGCGGACGGCAGCGAGATCCCGGACGAGGTCGTCCGGCAGCTCCAGGCCGCGTACCGGGCGCAGCAGATCGACGTCAACGTGCACACCGGTGAGGTTCTGATCGTGGACAACATCAGCGTGGCGCACGGGCGGGCCCCCTTCGTGCCGCCGCGTGACCTGTTCGTCAGCATGGCCGGGGCGCACGCGTGGTCCGAACTCCGCCCGGTGGAGCGGACGTCGGCGCCCGCGGTGGCGCTGCCGACCCCGCCGCAGTGACCTCGGGCAGTACGACGGCCGATGCCGCCGTGGCCGCGGAGCCGGGCCCGCCGCCGCTGTCCCGCAACCGCGAGTACAACGTGCTGTGGACCGCGAACATGGTCTCCCAGCTGGGGGCGCAGGGCACGCTGATCGCGTACCCGCTGCTGGTGCTCGGGCTCGGCGGCTCCGCCTTCGAGGCCTCGCTGGCCGAGTTCGCGATCGCCGGGTCGCGGGCGCTCGCGGCGCTGCCCTCGGGGGCGCTGGCCGACCGGGTCAGCCGCAAGACGCTGATGCTGGTCTCGGAGTTCGGGCGGGCCGCGGCGCTGGGCGTGCTCGCGCTGCTGGTGGCGATCGGGCACGCGCCGCTGGCGGCCATCGTGGTGGTGGCGGTGGTCGAAGGGGTGTGCACCTCGCTGTTCGGCACCGCCGACCAGGCGCTGCTGCCGAGTGTCGTGCCGTCCTCGCAACTCGCCGACGCCGTGACCCGCAACACCGCCCGCTACTACCTCGCGACCATCGTGGGCCCGGGGATCGGCGGATTCCTGTACGGCGTCCAGCGGTTGCTGCCGTTCGTCGCCCAGGCGGTGACCTCGGCGATCGCCTTCGTCACGCTGCTGTTCCTGCGGCTGCCGGCGCCGCCGGCCGCACCGGCGTCGTCGCCCGAGGGCGAGGGTGCGGACCGGCCCGAGGGGACGTTGCAGGCGATGGCGTCGGGGCTGCGCTGGCTGCGCGGCAACCCGGCGGTGCGGGCCACCGTGCTGTTCGGCACCGCCTTCAACCTGGTGTTCAGCGGCCTGCTGATCGCCGTGGTGGTGATGGCCCAGCAGGACGGGCGGTCCGGTGCCGAGATCGGTGCCATCGGCGCCCTGGTCGGCGCGGGCGGCGTGTCGGGTGCGCTGGCGGCCGGGCGGCTGCGCCGCTCGCTCTCGCCGTTCACGGCGCTCATGGTGCTGACCTGGGCCACCGCCGTGCTGGTGCCGCTGCTCGCGGTGGTGCCGACCGGCTGGCCGTCCGGGCTGGTGCTGGGCGCGGCCGCGTTCCTCGCACCCACCGCCACCGCCCTGGTGGCGGGTCATCAGATGATGGTCACCCCCGATGAGATGCGCGGCCGGCTGGCCGGCCTGATCGGGGTCTCGATGGGCGCCGGCGCGGCGCTCGGCCCGCTGCTGTGCGGGCTGCTGCTGGAGACGGTGCACGCCGTGCCCACCGTCCTGAGCTGTGCGGCGGCGTTCCTGCTGATCGCACTCGGCGTGACCGTCACCCCCGCGGTCCGCGCCTTCCCCGCCCTGCCCGACAACCGGGAGCACCCGTCCGGGAGTTGAGGAGGGGGACGCGGAGAGGGGCGGCGCCCGACCGGCGCCGCCCCTCTCCGCGTGTCTTGCTTCGGGCGTTCAGGCCCGCAGGTAGGTGAGCACGGCGAGCACCCGGCGGTGGCCGCTGTCCGGCGTGGGCATGTTCAGCTTGGCGAAGATGTTGCCGATGTGCTTGTTCACCGAACTCTCCGCGATGAACAGCATCTCGGCGATGGTGCCGTTGTTGCGCCCCTCCGCCATCAGCGCCAGGACCTCGCGCTCGCGCTGGGTCAGCGAGGACAGCGGGTCGTCGCCGGCCCGGCGGACCATCAGCTGCGAGATGACCTCCGGGTCCATCGCGGTGCCGCCGTCGGCGACCCGCTCCAGCGCGAGCAGGAACTCCTCGGCGCGCCCCACCCGGTCCTTCAGCAGGTAGCCGACCCCGGAGGCGCTCTGCGCCAGCAGCTCCGTCGCGTACGCCCGTTCGACGTACTGCGAGAGCACCAGGACGGGCAGGTTGGGCAGTTGCTTGCGGGCCTCGACGACGGCGCGCAGGCCCTCGTCGCGGAACGTCGGCGGCAGCCGGACGTCCACCACGGCGACGTCCGGGCGGTGTTCGAGCAGCGCGGGCAGCAGGTCGTCCCCGTTGTCCACGGTGACGCACACCTCGTGCCCCTCGCTGTTCAGCAGCAGGACCAGCCCCTCACGGAGCAGGGCGTTGTCTTCGGCGATCAGGATCCGCATGGAATCTCCACCTTCAGTACGGTCGGGCCCCCGGGCGGGCTGAACAGGTCGGTGGTCCCGTCGAAGGCGGCGACCCGGCGCCGGAGTCCGAGGATCCCGCTCCCCGTGCCCTCGGCGGCGCCGCCCTTGCCGTCGTCCTCGACCCTGATCGAGATGGCGTCCGACGCGATCCGCAGCCACACCAGCGCGCTGCGCGCCCCGCTGTGCTTCGTGATGTTGGTGAGCGCCTCGGAGATCACGAAGTAGGCCGCGGCCTCGGCGGCGGCGGGCGCGCGGGGCGCCGCGCCGGCCGACTCGTCGATGTCTATCCGGGTCGGGACCCCGCACAGCGCGGTGAGCGCCCGGACGGCGTCGGTCAGCCCGCGGTCGGCGAGCACCGGCGGGTAGATGCCGCGGACGAGGTGGCGCAGCGACTCCAACGCCTGCTCGGCGAGGTTCTGGGCCGCGTCCACCATCTCCGGGACCTGCTCGGGCCGTTGGCCGAGCGCGCGCTTGATCATGCCGAGCCGCAGCGAGACGGCGACGATGCCGGCCTGCGCCCCGTCGTGCAGATCGCGTTCGATCCGGCGCAGTTCGGCGTCGTGCGCGTCGAGCGCCTCGGCGCGGGTCACCGAGAGTTCGCGGACCCGCTGCGCGAGCGCGACCCGGGGGCGGGCGGTCAGCAGCCGGCGGGACATCCGGGCGTGCACGAGGGCCAGCCCGCGCATCGCGGCCATCGCCACCACGGCGTAGCCGACGCCGATGAACACCGCGACGAAGGACTTCAGCCACGAGTCGACGTTCATCAGGATGATCGAGTTGCGCTCGCCCGACGCGAGCTTCCACCACACCGGCGCGGACAGCCAGTTGAAGGCGTTGCCGCAGATGCTCAGGGCGAAGATGCACAGGGCCGAGCCGACGACGCCGTGGGTGATCACCCAGACCAGGTCCTTGCGGACGGCCGGGTCGCGCAGGGAGGGCTTGCGGGGGCCGGTGCGGCCGGGCTCCAGGTCGCGGTAGGGCGTGCGGACCTCGGTCTCCAGCAGCCGGCCGACCCACCGGCGGTGGACCTCCGCGTACCTGCGCAGCACCCGCAGTGTCCTGGGCAGCAGCAGGAAGCCCGTTCCGACCAGGCAGAGCGCGAAGATGATGGCGATCAGGTAGAACAGCAGCAGCCCGGCGAGTCCGGTCATCAGGCAGAGCAGGACGTAGCCCGCGGCCGGAGGGAAACGGATCACCGTCTGGCGGACCCACTGCTCGGGTTGTAAGCGTCGCAACTCGGCAATGCTGGGGGCTCGCACGGCTCCTAAAACCCTCCGAGTCGTCATCCCGATCACCCTACCACCGTCCCAAATGCGGCGGTGGGTGGCACTTTTCTGCACCATCGACTCTCCAGTTCGTGCCCTGGTTCCGCACCTGCTCCAGGACTTACCTTCGTGAACGTCAAGTAGTGCGTGCGAGTGGTGGAGGCCGGAAGTGAGCAGAAAGGGACGCGGAGCGCGGACGGAGGAGTTCCAGAGCGCGGCCGCGGAGGAGGAGTACGCGGCGCCGCCGCGGCCGGACGGCAGTGCCGCTCTGGACGCCCACTGGGTCGTCCGCCTCGACGGGGTCCGGAAGACGTACGGCAAGGGCGTCGGGGCCGTGCACGCGCTGCGCGATCTGTCCCTCGCCTTCGCCCGGGGCACCTTCACCGCGGTGATGGGCCCGTCCGGGGCGGGCAAGAGCACCTTCCTGCACTGCGCCGCCGGGCTGGACCGCCCGGACGCCGGCTCGGTGGTGCTCGGCGGTACCGAGCTGGCGCAGCTCAGCGAGGTCGATCTGACCATCATGCGCCGGGAGCGGGTCGGCTTCATCTTCCAGGCGTACAACCTGATGGCGGCGTTGACCGTCGCGGACAACATCACCCTGCCGCTGATGCTGGCCGGCCGCCAGCCGGACCACCAGTGGTTGCAGCAGGTCGTGACGCAGGTGGGTCTCGCCGACCGGATGAGCCACCGGCCCTCGGAGCTGTCCGGCGGCCAGCAGCAGCGGGTGGCCATCGCCCGGGCGCTGGCGGCGCGGCCCGAGGTGGTCTTCGCGGACGAGCCGACCGGCGCGCTGGACACCCGCACCGCCAAGCAGGTGCTGACGCTGCTGCGCGAGGTCGTGGACAGCCTCGGACAGACGGTGATCATGGTGACCCACGACCCGATCGCCGCCTCCTACGCGCACCGCGTGGTGTTCCTCGCGGACGGGAGCTACGCGGAGGAGATGACGCACCCCACTCCGGACCGGGTGGCCGAGCGCATGACCCGGCTGGGGGAGTGGTGAGACGTGTTCAGGCTCGTCGTACAGACCGTCAAGGAGCGTAAGGCCGGGTTCGTCGGGGCGTTCGTCGCCCTGTTCGGCGCGTCCGTGCTCGTCACGGCCTTCGGAATCATCCTCCAGTCCGGCATCGGCAACGGGGTGCCGGTCCAGCGCTACTCCGGCGCTGCGGTCGTGGTCGGCGGTCAGAAGCACTTCACGGTCCACGAGGCCAAGAAGAGCAAGTCCAAGGACCTCAAGGACGCCGTCGGCGTCCCGATCGACCTGGTCGACAAGGTCGCCAGGACCGAGGGCGTCGACAAGGCCGTCCCGGTGCTCACCTTCCCCGCGCAGATCGTCTCCAACGACGGCGAGGAGCTGGTCAAGGGCGCCGACGACCGGACGTCCAACGGCACCAACTGGGGCGCGGCCGCGCTCGGCCCGTACGACCGCAACGGCGACGAGCCGAAGCGCGCCGGCGAGGTGGTGCTGGAGAAGTCCGTCGCCGACCACCGCAAGGTGAAGGTGGGCGACAGCGTCAAGATCGCCTCCACCCGGGACGCCAGCTCGTACAAGATCGTCGGCATCGTCACCTACAAGGGCGGCGGCGGGGCGCTGCGCACCCCGCCGGTGTTCTTCTCCGACGACGAGGCGCGCACCCTGTTCGGCCGCACCGACCAGGTCAGCGCCATCGGCGTGCTGGCGCCCAAGGACACCAACGCCGGCAAGCTCGGCGACCGGATCGACAAGGCGCTCAAGGGCTCCGCGATCGACGTCTACACCGGTGACGGGCGCAGCAGCGTCGAGAACCCGGACGTCGCCTCGGCCCGGGGCAGCCTGAAGGAGCTGGCGGGCTCGCTCGGCGGCACCGTCGTGCTGATCACCATGATGGTGGTGGGCAGCACCCTGGCGCTCAGCGTGCACCAGCGCCGGCGCGAGCTGGCGCTGCTGCGCGCGGTCGGCGCGACGCCCAAGCAGATCCACAAGATGATCTCGGGCGAGGCCCTGGTGATCTCGCTGGTGGCCTCGATCCTGGGCTGCTTCCCCGGCATGCTGGCCGCCGGGGTGCTGCGCGGGGCGCTCGGCGCGATCGGCATCCTGCCGGACGACTTCGAGTTCTCCTACGGCCCGATCCCGGCGATCGCCGCGGTCGGCATCGGCGTGATCGCCGCGCAGGTGGCGGCGTTCGCGGTGGCCCGCCGGGTGGTGTCGATCCGGCCGGTGGAGGCGCTCAGCGAGGCCCAGACCGAGCAGCCGGGCATCGGCGGCGCCCGGGTGGCCATCGGGATCCTGCTGTTCGTCCTCGGCTTCTGTGCGTCGCTGCTGCCGCTGTTCTTCGGCAGCATCTTCGCGGTGGCCGCGGCCGGCAGCGGTGGCCTGATCATGGTGATCGCGATCCTCATGCTGGCCCCGCCGGTGGTGGCGAAGGCGACCAGGCTGATGGCCGCGCCGTTCCAGCGGCGGTTCGGGACCCTCGGGTTCCTGGCCGTGGCCAACACCCGGGCCAACGCCCGGCGGCTGGCGGCCGGCATCGGCCCGCTGATCCTGGCGATCGGCTTCGCCTCGGTGCAGCTGTTCATCCCGACCACCACGTCGGGTGCGGCCGAGGCGCAGGCCCAGGCGGGCGTCGTCGCCGACTACACGGTGACGAGCGATTCCGGCGGCCTGCCGGTCACCGCGCCGAAGTTCATCGCCGGCCTGGACGGGGTGGACGCCGCGGCCGGGACGGTGCGGGTCGACCTGTTCGCCTCGACGAAGATGCTCGGCTCGCCGGAGATCTTCGACTACAAGGCGCAGGGGCTGACCCCGGGCAACCTGAGCCGGGTCGTCGACCTGGACGTCTCCGAGGGCTCCCTGGACAACCTGTCCACGGACACGGTGGCGATCAGCAGCGGGGCTTCGGCCACGCTCGGCGCGAACGTCGGCGGCCAGATCAAGGTGCACATGCCCGACGGGCAGACGCTGGAGCCGAAGGTGATCGCCGTGTACAAGCGCGGCCTGGGCTTCGGCGACATCACCCTGTCCTACGACACCGTGCTCCAGCACAGTTCGCGCCGGATGTACGACTCGGTGCTGGTGCGGGCCAAGGACGGCGCCGACAAGAAGAAGGTGATCGGGGAGCTCACCGGGCTCAACGACCGCTACCCCGGGGTGCACGTCCAGGACAAGGGCGGCCTGTCCGCCGCCCAGGAGAAGGCCGGCACGGCCAACCTGTTCGGCAGCGCGCTGCCGCTGGTCCTGGTCTTCGGGTACATCGCGGTGGCCGTCGCCAACACCCTGGTGATGACCACGCTGTCCAGAGCACGGGAGTTCGCGCTGCTGCGGCTGGTGGGCGCGACCCCCGAACAGGTCATGCGGATGATGCGCACCGAGACGCTGATGCTGATCCTGATCGCGGTGGTGGTCGGCAGCCTGGTGCCCATCGTGCCGTTGATGACGGTGAGCATGGGCCTGACCGGGTCCCTGGTTCCGCACATTCCGCCGCTGCTCTACCTGGCGATCGTGGCGGCGACCTCGGCCCTGGCCGCGGCGGCCGTTCTGGTGCCGACCAAGCTCGCCCTGCGCGCCCGCCCGGTGGAGGCCATCGGACTGCGCGAGTAGCTCCGCCCCCACCATTGCCACACCGACCCGCCGATGGGGTCCGCGACCGCGGACCCCATCGGCGTTTTCGGGTTTCCGGGCAGGTCGAACGGCGTTTCGCAGTGCGGCAACCAGGGTCATTCGGCTGCCGCTTAACGACCCTGACCGGCCCCGCCGCCCGGTGTTAGCCTGCATTCACCAGAGCGAATTCCCCTTTTGCGTAATCCCCGTACCGACGAGCCGTGGACGGAACACGGCCGAACGGGGCTGTTGTGCTGCGCCTTTTTCGGATTCCGGTGAATGCGGTGGGTGGGTTTTAGTGAATTCACAGTCATGGCGTGAAAAGGCCGGACGGCTCGCGCGCGAACACGGTGTGCGCTCCCTCCGGTGCGCGTTCTACGACGCCGGCGAACTCCACGTCGCCGAGGCGGGTGCGGAGCCCGGGCCGGCGCCCGCCGCGCCGTTCGCCTCGCTCACCAAGCTCTTCACCGCGACGCTGGCCATGCAGCTGGCCTTCGACGGCGACCTCGACCTGGACCTGCCGGTCGGCGAGTACCTGAACGAACCACCCTTCGCCGAGCTGAGACTGACGACCCGTCACCTGCTCAGCCACTCCTCCGGGCTGGTCTGCGACGGCCCCGGCGACGGCGGGCTGCGGGCCGCCGTCGCGGCCGGCCCGCTGTTCGCCCCCGGCACCGCGTTCTCGTACTCCAACGCCGGGTTCGCGCTGGCCGGAAAGGTCATCGAGGCCGCCGCCGGGGTGAGTTGGCGCAACGCCGTGACGGACTTCCTGCTCCGGCCGCTGGACATCGAACCGGCCTTCCTGGCGGCCGACGAGATCCCCCGCGACCTCGCCCCCGCCGCCGCGATCGCCGGCACCGTCACCGACCTGGTCGCGTTCGCCCGGCTCCACCTGGACGACCGCGACGCCTCGCACGCCGCCCTGCTCGACCAGGAGGCCGTCCGGGAGCTGGCCGAACCGCCCTTCGACACCCTGCCGTTCGGCCTGGCCGACGGCTGGGGCCACGGCTGGGCCCGGTACGGCAACGGCGCCGACCGCTGGCTCGGCCTCGACGGCGTGGGCGCGGGCGCCACCTGCCACCTGCGGATCCAGCCGGAACGCGGCACCGTGATCGCCCTCCAGGCCGACTCCGCCGCCGGCCTCGGCGCCTGGCAGGACCTGCTGGCCCAGCTCCGGGCCGAGGGCGTGGACGTCGCCGGCTACGCGCCGGGCCCCGCCGCCGGCGCCGCGCAGGACCTGTCGGACCGCGTCGGGCGGTGGGCCAACGGCGAGACCGTGTACCGGATCCGCCCCGGCGCCGACACGGCGGACGGCGCACACCCCGGCGCCACCGTCCTGGTCGACGACGACGGGATGGAGTACGACCTGACCGGCCGAGGCGAGCGCTTCTTCGCCGCCCGGCACCCGCGGCTGCCCGAGGTGGAACACCTCGGCCGCTTCCTGCTCGACCCGGAGACCGGGCGCGCGGACCACATGCAGTTCGGCGGCCGCGTCCTGCGACGCGTCGCCTGAACAGGCTGGAGAGCGAACGTGACGATCACCAACGACAGTGTCCTGTCGCCGGCGCAGCAGCGCCTGTGGTTCCTGAACCGCTTCCAGGAGGGCGCCGCCGGCCACACCCACACGGTGGCGCTGCGGCTGGCCGGCGGCCTGGGTCCGGAGCAGCTGCGCGCCGCGCTGGACGCCCTGGTCCGGCGGCACCCGCTGCTGGGCACCGTGCACCGCGAGGCCGAGGGCCGCTGCCGCCCCGAACCCGCCCCCGACGGCGGGGCGTTCGCCGGGCTGCGGCCCGAGCCGGTCGCCCCCGACGCGCTCGACGAGGCGCTGACCCGGGCGGCCGGCCAGGGCCTGGACCTCACCCGGGAGCCCCCGCTGCGGGCCCGGCTGCTCGCCACCGCTCCGGACGCCCACGTGCTGGTCCTGACGGTGCACGAGATCGCGGCCGACGAGCGCTCGCTCGCCGTGATCGTCGACGACCTGGCCCGGGCGTACGCGGCGGCCACCGCCCCGGCCGCCCCCGGCCCGTCCGAGCCCGCCCCGCAGTACGCCGCGGCGGCCGCCGCCGACCGGGAGCTGAACGGCGCCCCCGAGCGGCCCACCGAGCACGCCGCGGCCGAACTCGCCCACTGGCGCGCGGCCCTGGACGGCGCGCCGGCGCAGCTCGACCTGCCCGTCGACCGGCCGCGCCCGGCCGTCACCCGCTACGCCGCCGACGAGTACCGCAGCGAGCTGGACGGTCCGCTGGCGGCGGCCCTCGCCGACCTGGCCGCCGACTGCGGCGCCGGCGTCGAGGCGGTGCTGCACGCCGCCGTCGTGGCGCTGCTGGGCCGCTTCGGCGCCGGCGCCGACGTCCCGCTGGTCGGCAGCCTGCCCGGCCGCGACGACGCCCGGCGCGCCGCCGTGGTCGGCCCGCTGGCCAACCCGGTGGTGCTGCGGGTCGTCCGCCGCCCCGGCGCCTCCTTCCGCGAGCTGGTCGGCGACTGCGCGGCGGTCGCCGACACGGCCCGGCGCCACGGCGGCGTCCCGTTCGAGACCGTGGTCGGCGAGCTGCGGCCCGAGCGCGCGCTCAACCGCCACCCGCTGGCCCAGGTGGCCTTCGACCTCGCCGAGGACCTGCCCGCCCGGCTCCGCTTCGGCGCGCTCGACGCCCAGGTGGCCCAACTTCCCCGCCAGCACTCCCCGTTCGACCTCCAGCTGCGCTTCCGCAGCGCGCCCGACGGCTCCGGGCTGCGGCTGGCCGCGACCTTCAGCACCGAGCTGTTCGACCCGGCGACCGTCCGGCGGCTCACCGACGCGCTGCCGCGCCTGCTGGCCGCCGCCGTCGCCGCGCCGGACGCCGACCCGGACGGCTACGAGGTGCTGGACCCGGCCGAACGGCACGCCCTGCTGACCGCGTGGAACGCCACCGACCGGCCGGTGCCCGACGCCGACGTCTCCGCGCTGTTCCGGGCCCGGGCCGCCGCCCAGCCCGCGCGGACCGCCCTGATCGCCGGCGACACCGTGCTCAGCTACGCCGAACTCGACGACCGGGCCGAGCGGTTGGCCGGCGAGCTGCGCCGCCACGGCGCCGCCCCGGGCCGGCTCGTCGCCCTGGCGCTGCCGCGCTCCGCCGACCTCGTCGTCGCCCTGCTCGCGGTGGCCCGCACCGGCGCCGCCTACGTGCCGCTCGACCCCGACTACCCGGCCGACCGGATCGGCTACATCCTCGACCACGCCGCCCCCTCGGCACTGGTCACCGACAGCGCGACGGCCGGGCGGCTGCCCGCCACCGCCGCCCACCGGCTGCTGCTGGACGACGAGGAGGTGCGCGCCCGGCTGGCGACGGAGCCCGCCGGGCCGCAGGGCCCCGCCGCGACCGCCGCCGACCCGGCCTACGTCATCTACACCTCCGGCTCCACCGGCCGCCCCAAGGGCGTCGTCATCAGCCGCCACGCGCTGACCAACTTCCTGGTCTCGATGGCCGACCTCTTCCCGCTCGCCGCCGAGGACGTCTGGACCTCCGTCACCACGATCGCCTTCGACATCGCCGCCCTGGAGCTCTACCTGCCGCTGGTCGGCGGCGCCACCGTGGTCCTCGCCGACCGTGCGACCGTCACCGACCCCGCCGGGCTGGGCGCCCTGGTCGGCCGCACCGGCACCACGATCATGCAGGCCACCCCCAGCCTCTGGCAGGCCCTGTGCGACGAAGTCCCGCAGGCGCTGCGCGGCCTGCGGATGCTGGTCGGCGGGGAGGCCCTGCCGGCCGCCCTCGCCGAGCGGATGCGCGCGCTCGGCAGCGAGGTCACCAACCTGTACGGGCCCACCGAGACCACCATCTGGTCCACCGCCGCCCGCCTGGACGACCGCCCCGGCGCGCCGACCATCGGCCGGCCGATCGGCAACACCCGGGTCCGGGTCCTCGACGAGGCGCTGCGCCTGGTGCCGATCGGCGCCGCCGGCGAGCTGTACATCGCCGGGGACGGCGTCGGCACCGGCTACCTGCACCGCGAGGACCTCACCCGGGACCGCTTCCTGCCCGACCCGTACGGCGCCGAGGGCGAGCGCATGTACCGCACCGGCGACATCGTCCGCTGGGCCGCCGACGGCAACCTGGAGTACGTCGGCCGCGCCGACTTCCAGCTGAAGGTCCGCGGCTTCCGGATCGAGCCCGGCGAGATCGACGCCGTCCTGGAGCGGCACCCCGCGGTGGCCCGCGCCGTCACCGTCGCCCGCGAGTACGGGGCCGGCGACACCCGGCTGGTCTCCTACGTGGTGCCGGCCGGCGGGGGCGGCGCCGACCCGGCCGAACTGCGCGCGCACGCCGCCGCCACGCTGCCCGGCTACATGGTCCCGGCCGTGGTGGTGCCGATCCCCGAGATCCCGCTGACCCCCAACGGCAAGACCGACCGGGCCGCGCTCCCGGACCCGGGCACCGTCGCCGCCGGCAGCGGGCACGGGCCGCGCAGCGCCCGCGAGGAGCAGCTCTGCGACCTGTTCTGCGAGGTGCTCGGCGTCGCCTCGATCGGTGTCGACGACAGCTTCTTCGACCTCGGCGGCCACTCCCTGCTCGCCACCCGGCTGATCGGGCGCATCCGCTCGGTGCTGGACGTCGAGGTGCCGATCCGCACCCTGTTCGAGTCGCCCACCGTCGCCGGGCTGGCCGGCCGGCTGGGCAGCGAGCCCGCCCGCCGGGCCGGGCTGGTGCCGGTCGGCCGCGACCGGCCGCTGCCGCTCTCCTACGGCCAGCAGCGGCTCTGGTTCCTGTACGACTACGAGTCCCAGGGCACCGAGTACAACTCGCCGCTCGGCCTGCGGCTGACCGGGCCGCTCGACCGGGACGCCCTCGGGCGCGCCGTCGACGCCCTGGTGGCCCGGCACGAGGCGCTGCGCACCACCTTCGCCACCGAGGGCGGCCAGGGCGTGCAGGTCGTCCACGCCCCCGGCCACCGGCCGGTGCGCTTCACCGACCTCGCGGCCGAGGGGCGCGTCGACGACCTCGACCAGCTGCTGCGCACCGAGCTGAGCCGCTCCTTCGACCTGCGCGGCGGCCCGCTGCTGCGCCCCTGGCTGATCCGGCTGGCCGACGCCGAGCACCTGCTCGTCCTCGACATGCACCACGTCGTCACCGACGGCTGGTCCAAGGAGGTGATGGCCCGCGAGCTCGTCGCCCTGCTCGGCCAGGAGGCCACCGGCCGGCCCGCCGCGCTGAGCGAACTGCCGTTGCAGTACGCCGACTTCGCCGTGCACCAGCACGGCGAGCGGGGCGCCCGGGAGGCCGCCGACCTCGCCTACTGGAAGCGCCGGCTGGACGGCGTGGTGCCGCTGGAGCTGCCGACCGACCGGCCCCGGCCCGCCACCCGCGCCACCCGGGGCGCCGGCCACCCCTTCGAGCTGAGCCCCGAGCTGGTGGCCGCCCTCACCCGGCTCTGCCGCCGGGAGGGCGTCACCCTGTTCACCGTCCTCACGGCGGGCGTCCAACTGCTGCTGTCCCGGTACGCGCGCCAGCGCGACATCGCCGTCGGCACCATCGTCTCCGGCCGCGAGCACAGCGAACTGGAGGATGTGCTCGGCTTCTTCGTCAACACGCTGGTGCTGCGCTCCCGGACCACCCCCGACACGACCGTCGGCGCCTTCCTGGCCGACGTCCGGCAGGGCGTGCTGGAGGCCTTCACCCACCAGCACCTGCCGTACGACCGGCTGATCGACGAGCTCAAGCCGGACCGCGACCCCAGCCGCACCCCGCTGATCCAGGCCGCGCTGATGCTCAAGCGGGCCCAGGACGCGCTGCCCGGCCCCGACGGCCTGCGGGTCGAGGAGAGCGCCCTGCCGCGGATGCACGCGCTGTTCGACATCGGCTTCGAGTTCGAGGAGCGCGACGGGCGGCTCGGCGGCCTGGTCGAGTACAGCACGGCGCTCTTCGACCCGGAGACCGTCGCCCGGACCGCCCGCCACCTCACCGTGCTGCTGGAGGGCATGGCGGCGGCCGACCCGGACCGGCTCGTCGACGAGCTGCCGCTGATGGACGAGCAGGAACGCCGGCTGGTCACCACCGGCTGGAACGCCACCGCGACCGGCGCCCGGTTCCACACGGCGACCATCCACGGCCTGGTCGCCGACCAGGCCCGGCGCACCCCGGACGCCGCGGCCGTCACCACCGAGGACCGCAGCCTGACCTTCGCCGAACTCGACGCGCTGACGGACGCGCTGGCCCACCGGCTGGCCGACCGCGGTGTCGGCCCGGGCAGCGTCGTCGGCGTCCGCACCCGGCGCGCCGCCGAGATGACGATCGCCCAGCTCGCCGTGCTCAAGGCCGGCGCCGCCTACCTGCCGCTCGACCCCGAACTGCCCGACGACCGGACGGTCTACGTGCTCCAGGACGCCGGGGTGCCGGTGCTCCTCACCCAGCGCGACCTGCCCGGGCCCGAGGCCCCGGAAGGCGTCGAGGTGCTGTACGTCGAGGACACCGGGCCCGGCACGCACGACGGGCCGCCCGAGGTCGCCGTCGGCCCGTCCGACCTCGCGTACGTGATCTACACCTCGGGCTCCACCGGCAAGGCCAAGGGCGTGCTGATCGAGCACCGCGGCGTGGTCAACCTGTGCGACTGGTACCGGGACTTCTTCGACGCCGGGCCCGGCGACCGGGCCACCCAGATGGTGCCGCCCGGCTTCGACCCGACGGTGCTGGAGCAGTGGGGCGCTCTCGCCTGCGGCGTGGAGATCCGGTTCGCCTCCGACCGCGTCCTGGAGGACCCGCACCTGCTCGCCGGCTGGATCGTCGAGCAGGGGATCACCCTCATCCTCATCCCGGCCCCGCGCCTGGAGGGCCTGCTCGACCAGCCCGCGCTCCACCAGGGCCGGGTGCGCCACATCCTCACCGGCGCCGACGTGGTGCGCCGCCGGCTGCCGCGCGGCTCGGCGATGGCGCTGTCCAACCTGTACGGCCCGACCGAGACCACCGTGCTCACCACCGGCACGGTGCTGGAGGCGGAGGAGGACGCCCCGGTCGGGCGGCTGCCCTCGATCGGCCGGCCCATCGCCAACACCACCGGCTACGTGCTCGACGAGCACCGCGAGCCCGTCCCGGTGGGCGTGCCCGGCGAACTGTACGTCGGCGGCGCCGGGGTGGCCCGGGGCTACCTGGGCCGCCCGGAGCTCACCGAGGAGCGGTTCGTCCCGGACCACCTCGCCGCGACCGCCGGCGCGAGGCTCTACCGCACCGGCGACCTGGTCCGCTGGCTGCCCGACGGCACGCTCGAATTCCTCGGGCGGATCGACAACCAGGTCAAGGTGCGCGGCTACCGGATCGAGCTGGGCGAGATCGAGACCGCGCTGCTCGACGACGAGAGCGTCGAGCAGACCGCGGTGGTCGCCCGGACCAAGCCGTCCGGGCAGACCGTGCTGACCGGCTACGTGGTGCCCGCGGACGGCGCCGCCGACCCGGAGAAGATCCGGGCCCGGCTCGCCGAGCGGCTGCCCGGCTACATGGTCCCGCCGGTCGTCATCGTCCTGGACGCGTTCCCGATGACCACGAGCGGCAAGATCGACCGGCGGGCCCTGCCGGAGCCGGAGGAGCAGCGGCCGGCCGCCGAGCCCACCGCGCCCCGGGACGAGACCGAGGCGGCGCTGGCCGGGATCTGGGCCGAGGTGCTGGGCGTGCCCGTCGTGGGGGCCGAGGACAACGTCTTCGACCACGGCGCCAACTCGGTGCTCACCCTCCAGGTCACCGCCCGGATCCGGGAGGTGTTCGGCGTCGGGGTCTCGGCCCGGCACGTGTTCGCCGCCCGCACCGTGGCGGCCCTCGCGGACCAGGTCCGCAAGCAAGTACTCGAAGACGTGCGCCGGACACCGGCGGACCGGACGACGACGCGCGGTGGCGCGCGGGGGAGCAACCGATGACAGACCAGCGACACAGCGAGGGCCAGGACGCCGACGAGATCCTGCGGCAGCGACTGGCAGCCGCCGGCGCCGGCGGCGGCGACCGCGACGCGATCCGGCCCGGCGGCGACGGCCCGGCCCCGCTCTCCTTCGGCCAGGAACGGCTCTGGTTCCTCCAGGAGTTCGAGACCGACGCGGTCGAGTACACCACCTCGTTCGGCCTCCGGCTGCGCGGCGGCCTCGACCTGGCCGCGCTGCGCACCGCGCTGACCGGCCTGGTCGAGCGGCACGAGCCGCTGCGCACCGTCTTCACCACCGAGGACGGCGTGGCCCGCCAGGAGGTCCGGCCCGCCTACGCCCCGGACACCGAGCCGGTGGACCTGGGCGCGCTGGGCGCCGACGAGCGGGAGGCCGAGTTCGCCGCGCTGCTGCGCCGCGAACTCGCCACCCCCTTCGACCTCGCCAGCGGCCCGCTGCTGCGCTCCACGGTCGTGCGGCACGGCCCGGACGACCACGCGCTCTTCCTCAACCTGCACCACATCGCCGCCGACGGCTGGTCCAAGGGCCTGCTGACCGGCGAGCTCGGCGAGCTCTACCGGGCCGCCGTCGAGGGCCGCCCGCACACCCTCGCCCCGCTGCCGGTCAGCTACCGCGACTACTCCCGCTGGCAGCGCGAGCGCTGCACCGAGGACCGCCTGGCCGGGCAACTGGACTACTGGCGCGACGAGTTGGCGGATATCCAGCCGCTGGAGCTGCCCACCGACCGGCCCCGCCCGGCGGTGCGCACCACCGTCGGCGCCCTGCACACCTTCCAGGTCGACGCCGAGGTCGCCGCCGGCCTCGACACGCTCGGCGCCGAACGCGGCACCACGCTCTTCGCCGTGCTCGCCGCCGCCACCCAGGTGCTGCTGGCCCGGCACACCGGCCAGCGCACCGTGGGCCTGGGCACCGTCTCGGTCGGCCGTGACCGCACCGAACTGGAGCCGCTGGTCGGCTTCTTCGTCAACACCCTGGTCCTGCACGGCCGGATCGACCTGGACGAGGCCTTCGGCGACCTGCTGGAGCGCACCACCGACCAGCTCTGGGACGCCCTCAGCAACCAGGACGTCCCCTTCCACCGGCTGGTGGACGAGATCCAGCCCGAGCGCGACCCGAGCCGCACCCCGCTGGTGCAGGCCGCCCTCGTGCTCCAGAACGACCCCGGCGCCCTGCCCGACTTCGGCGGCCCGGCCGTCGAGGAGTTCCGCGCGCCCTCGGTGTCCTCCATCTTCGACCTGACGCTGGAGTTCACCCCGGCCGCCGACGGCACGCTGGGCGGGACGGTGGAGTACAACACCGACCTGTTCGACGCCTCGACCGTCGACGCGCTCTGCACCCGGCTGCTGCTCCTGCTGGCGGGCGTCGCCGCCGACGCCGACCGCCCGGTCGGCGACCTGCCGCTGCTCACCGCCGCCGAACTCGACACCGTCACCCGCGACTGGGCCGAGAACCGGGTGCCCTACCCGGCCGACCGGACCGTCCACTCGCTGGTCGCCGAACAGGCCGCGGCCACCCCCGACGCCATCGCCGTCACCGCCGCCGAAGGCCAGCTGACCTACCGTCAACTCGACGAGCAGGCCGACCAGTTGGCCAGGCTGCTGCTCGACCACGGCGCCCGCCCCGGCCAGCACGTCGCGGTCTGCCTGCCCCGCGGCACCGGCCTGGTCGTCGCCCTGCTGGCCGTGCTCAAGGCCGGCTGCACCTACGTCCCGCTGGACCCGGACTACCCGGCCGACCGGCTGGAGTTCATGCTCGCGGACACCGGGGCCGCGCTCTGCGTCACCGACCGGGAGCTGCTCGAACGGCTGCCCGACCTGGCCGTCCCGGCCCTGCTGCCCGCCGAGCGCACCGCCGAGCTGGCCGCCCTCCCGGCCGGGCCGCCGGCCACCGACGCGGGGCCCGAGAGCGCCGCCTACGTCATCTACACCTCCGGCTCCACCGGCCGGCCCAAGGGCGTCGTGGTCGAGCACCGCTCCATCGTCCGGCTGGTCCACGGCGCCGACTACGCCCCGCTGGCGGCCGACGACGTGGTGGCGCAGGTCGCCGACGCCACCTTCGACGCGGCGACCTTCGAGTTCTGGGGCCCGCTGGTGGCCGGGGCGCGGATCGCCGTCATCACCAAGGACGTCCTGCTCGACCCGCCGGCCTTCGCCGCCGCACTGCGCTCGACCGGCGCCACCGCGATGTTCCTCACCGCCGGCGTCTTCAACCAGGTCGTCGGCCTGGAGCCCACCGCCTTCGGCGGCATGCGCCACCTGCTGGTCGGCGGCGAGGCGCTCAACCCGCGCCGGATCGCCGAACTGCTGGCCGGCGGCGCCCCGCCGCAGCGGCTGGTCAACGGCTACGGCCCGACCGAGACCACCACCTTCGCCGTCTCCCACCTGATCCGCGAGACCGACGGCGTGCGCGCCATCCCGATCGGCCGCCCGATCTCCAACACGGCGGTGTACGTCCTCGACGAGCGCCGCCGCCCCGTCCCGCCCGGCGCGCCCGGCGAGCTCTGGATCGCCGGCCCCGGCGTCGCCCGCGGCTACCTGGGCCGCCCGGAGCTGACCGAGGAGCGCTTCCAGCCCTCGCCGTTCGCGGCGGAGCCCGGCGAGCGGATGTACCGCACCGGGGACGTGGTGCGCTGGGCCGACGGCCTGGTCGAGTACCTCGGCCGCGCCGACACCCAGGTCAAGGTCCGCGGCTACCGGATCGAGCCCGGCGAGGTCGAAGCCGTCCTGGAGGCCCACCCTGCGGTGGCCGAGGCCCTGGTGGTCGCCCTCGCGGACGGCGACCACAAGCGGCTGGTCGGCTACCTGCGCGCCGAGCCCGGCGCCGTCATCGCGCCGCTGGACCTGCGCGCCTTCGCCGAGCAGCGGCTGCCCTCCTACAGCGTCCCGACGGCCTTCGCCACCCTCGACGCCTTCCCGCTCACCCCCAACGGCAAGGTCGACGTCCGGGCCCTGCCGGCGCCGGACGCCCCCCTGGAGCGGGAGGACTACCGGGCCCCCGAGGACCCGGCCGAGCAGGCGCTCGCCGAGGTCTGGTCGGAGGTGCTCGGCATCGGCAAGGTCGGCGCCGACGACAACTTCTTCGAACTCGGCGGCGACTCCATCCTGAGCATCCAGGTGGTCGCCCGGGCCCGCCGGGCCGGCCTCGTCATCACCTCGAAGGACATCTTCTCCCGGCAGTCGCTCGCCGACCTCGCCCGCGCCGCCCGCCCGGTGGAGCAGGCCCCGGTCGTCCAGGTCGACGCCGACGACCACGAGCCGGCCCCGCTCGGCCCCGTCCAGGAGTGGTTCTTCGCCCACCACACCCGCGGCGCCCACCACTTCAACCAGTCCGTGCTGATCACCCTGGACGGCGCGGTCGACGAACCCGCGCTGGCCCGCGCCCTGGCCGGCCTGGTCCGCCGGCACGAGGCCCTGCGCACCCGCTTCGCCACCGGCCCCGACGGCCGGCGGGTCCAGACCGTCACCGCGCCGGACGCCGACGCCGTGCCGGCCGAGGCCCGGATCGAGCGGATCACCCTCGACCAGGCCGCCCCCGGCGAGCGCGCCGCCGCCATGCGCACCCTCGCCGAGGCCGCGCAGGCCTCGCTGGACCCGGCCGAAGGGCCGCTGGTGCGCACCCTGCTGTTCGACCACGGCGTCGGCGAGCCCGCGCGGCTGCTGCTCACCGTGCACCACCTGGCCGTGGACGGCGTCTCCTGGCGGATCCTCCTGGAGGACCTGGAGAGCGCCTACCGGCAGGCCGTCCGCGGCGAGGACGTCGACCTCGGCCCGGCCGGTACCTCGTACCGCGGCTGGGCGCGCCGCCTCGCCGCCTTCACCCAGGACGGCGGCCTGGACGGCGAACTGGCGCACTGGGCCCGCCCGGTGCCGGCCGGCTCCGCCGACCTGCCCGCCGACCGGGAGGGCCGCAACAGCGTCGGTGACACCCGCGCCGTCTCGGCCGGCCTCGACGCCGAGCGCACCCGGCAACTGCTCCAGGACGTGCCCGCCGTCTACCGCACCCAGGTCAACGACGTCCTGCTGACCGCGCTCGGCCGCGCACTCGCCCGCTTCACCGGCCGGGCCCGCACCCTGATCACCCTGGAGGGCCACGGCCGCGAGGAGATCCTCGACGGCACCGACGTCTCCCGGACGGTCGGCTGGTTCACCTCGATCTTCCCGGTGCTGCTGGAGTCCCCGGCCGACCGCCCGCTCGGCCGGCTCATCCGCGACACCAAGGAACTGCTGCGCGCCGTGCCCGGCCGCGGCGCCGGCTACGGCCCGCTGCGCTACCTGCGCGGCGACCAGCCGCAGGCCGCCGCCCTGGCCGCGGCGCCGCAGCCCCAGGTCAGCTTCAACTACCTCGGCCAGTGGAGCGACGCCGCGGCCGGGAGCGAGCTGTTCCGCGCCGTCGAACCCGACTACGGCCTGGACCACCACCCGGACGAGGAGCGGCCGCACCTGCTGGACATCGTCGGCGAGGTCCGGCACGGCGTGCTGACCTTCGACTTCCACTACGCGCCGCAGCGCCACGACCAGGCCACCGTGCAGCGGCTCGCCGACGACTTCGCGGCGGCCCTGACCGAACTCGTCGAGCACTGCCTGACCCCCGGCGCCGGCGGCGCCACCCCCGGCGACTTCCCGCTGCTCACCCTCGACCAGGAGACCGTCGACCGGCTGGTGCCGGCCGGCTCCGCCGTCGAGGACATCCACCCGCTGACCCCGATGCAGAGCGGGATGCTCTTCCACACCCTCAACCAGGACGGCGTCGGCGCCTACTCCGACCACGTCGCCTTCCGGCTGGAGGGCGTCCGCGACGTCGACGCGCTGGCCGCCGCCTGGCAGCAGGTGGTCGACCGCACCCCCGCGCTGCGCACCCGGCTGGTCTGGGACGGCGTCCCCGAGCCCGTCCAGGTGGTCGAGCGATCCGCCCGGCTGACGGTGCGCCACCTCGACTGGACCGGCCTGCCCGCCGCCGAACTGGACCGCCGGCTCAAGGCGCTGATCGACGAGGAGCGCGCCACCGGGATCGAGCTGTCCCGGGCGCCGCTGATGCGCCTCGCCCTCGCCCGCGAGGACGAGCGGACCGTCCGCGTCGTGTGGACCTTCCACCACGCCGTCCTGGACGGCTGGAGCACCTCGCACCTGTTCGCCGACCTCTTCGCCGCCTACCAGGCGCTCACCGACGGCCGGGGCAAGGCCCCGGCCCTGCCCGAGCGCCGGCCGTTCCGCGACTACGTCGCCTGGCTGGCCCGGCAGGACAAGGCCGCGGCCGCCGCCCACTGGAGCGCCCTGCTGGGCGACCTGGACGCGCCGACCCAGCTGCCCTTCGGCCGCTCGGTGCCCCAGGGCCACGAGTCCCAGTCCGCCGGGCAGGTCCGGGTGGGCCTGTCCGGCGCCGAGACCGACGCGCTGGTCGCGATGGTCCGCCGCCACCGGCTCACCCTCAACACCGCCGTCCAGGGCGCCTGGGCGATCCTGCTGGCCCGCCACTCCGGGCAGCGCGACGTCTGCTTCGGCACCACCGTGGCCGGCCGCCCGACCGAGCTGCCCGGCGCCGACACCATGGTCGGCAACCTGCTCAACACCCTGCCGCTGCGCACCGAGGTCGACCAGGACGCCCCGCTGGTGGAGTGGCTGGCGGCCCTCCAGGCCGAGCAGGCCGAATCCCGGCGCTTCGAGTACTCCTCGATCGCCGAGATCCAGCGCAGCAGCAAGGTCCCGCGCGGCAGCGCGCTGTTCCAGACCCTGGTGGTGTTCGAGAACTACCCGGGCAACGGGGCCGCCGCCGAACGCCACGGACTGCGCCTCAGCGACGTCCGCGCCGTCGACACCACCAGCTTCACGCTGGACCTCACCGCCTACGACGACGACGGCTCGCTGACCCTGCTGCTCTCCTACGACCCGGCGCTCTACGACCGCGCCCAGGCCGAGGTGCTCGCCGACCAGCTCGCCGTCCTGCTCGGCAGCATGCCCACCGCCCCCGGCCAGCGGGTCGGCGACGTCCCGATGCTGTCGCTGCGCGCCCGCGACCGCGTCCTGTACGAGTGGAACGACACCGGCACCCCGGGCGCCGACTCCTGCCTGCACGAGCTGATCGCCGAGCAGGCGCAGCAGACCCCGGACGCCGAGGCGGTGGTCTTCGAGGAGACCGTGCTGACCTACGCGGAGCTGGAGACCCGGGCCAACCGGCTCGCCCAGCACCTCGTCGGCCAGGGCATCGGCCCGGAGACCGTCGTCGCGATCTGCCTGGACCGCGGCCCGGACACCGTCGTCGCCGCCCTCGGCGTCCTCAAGGCCGGCGCCGCCTACCTGCCGCTGGACCCCACCCACCCCGCCGAGCGGCTGCGCCTGGTGCTGGACGACAGCGCCGCCGCCATGCTCGTCACCCAACGGGACCTCGCCGAGCGGCTCCCGCTGTGCGACGCGACCGTGCTCTGCCTGGACGCCGACCGCGAGGCGATCGACAGCTGGCCCGCCGAGGCGCCCAGCACCGAGGTGACCCCGGACAACCTCGCCTACGTCATCTACACCTCCGGCTCCACCGGCAAGCCCAAGGGCGTCACGGTCGAGCACCGCAGCGTCGCCCGGGCCGCCGCGGCCTGGCGCGAGGCCTACCGGCTCGACCGCGGCCCCGTCCGCCAGCTCAACCTCGCCAGCATGGCCTTCGACGTCTTCGTCTCCGACCTGACGCACGCGCTGACCACCGGCGGCGCCCTGGTGCTCTGCCCGAAGGACGCCACCACCGACCCGGTGCGCCTGCTCGACCTGATGGAGCGCCAGCGCGTCACCCACGTCGAGACGGTGCCCTCGCTGGCCAACGCGCTGGCCGACGAGGCCGCCCGCACCGGCCGGGCCTTCCCGCCGCTGCGCTACCTGGCCGTCGGCTCGGACAACTGGCGCACCGACGACTGCCGGCGGCTGCTGAAGAGCGTCGCCCCCGGCACCGTCGTGCTCAACTCCTACGGCGTCACCGAGGCCACCGTCGAGTCCTCGTACTTCACCGTCACCCCGCAGAGCCTGCCGGACGTCGCGTCCGTGCCGATCGGCCGGCCCATCCCGGGCACCCGGATGTACGTCCTGGACGCGGACCTGGAGCCGCTGCCGGTCGGCGTCGTCGGCGAGCTCTTCCTCGGCGGCACCGGCGTCACCCGGGGCTACCTGGGCCGCCCCGACCTCACCGAGGAGCGCTTCTCCGCCGACCCGTTCACGCCCCACCCCGACGGCCGGC
This sequence comes from Kitasatospora sp. NPDC056731, assembly GCF_040687675.1. Classification (NCBI taxonomy): domain Bacteria; kingdom Bacillati; phylum Actinomycetota; class Actinomycetes; order Kitasatosporales; family Streptomycetaceae; genus Kitasatospora; species Kitasatospora sp. NPDC056731. The sequence continues at coordinate 66,774 of NZ_JBFBNR010000029.1, read as the reverse complement.
TCTACCGCACCGGCGACCAGGCCCGCTTCCTGCCCACCGGCGACGTCGAGTTCCTCGGCCGCGGCGACGACCAGGTCAAGATCCGCGGGTTCCGGGTGGAACTCGCCGAGATCGAGGCCGTCCTGCGCCGCCACCCCGACGTCCTGGAGGCCGTCGCGGCGCTGCGCTCCGAGCCGGGCGCCGTCCTGACCGGGTACGTCGTGCCCCGGCCCGGCACCGCACCGGAGAGCGCCGAGCTGCGCCGCTACCTGGAGGGCTCGCTGCCCCGCCACATGGTGCCGCAGGCCTTCGTCCGGCTCGACCGGCTGCCGCTGAACGCCAACGGCAAGGTGGACCGGCGGGCGCTGCCGGCCGCGGCCGCCGACGACCGCCCGGCCACCACCAGGACGGCCCCCCGCAACCCCGCCGAGCAGGCGCTCGCCGGGCTCTGGGCGGAGGTCTTCCGGGTGCCCGAGGTCGGCGTCGACGACAACTTCTTCGACCTGGGCGGTGACTCGATCCTGAGCATCCAGGTCGTCTCCCGGGCGCGGCAGTTGGGACTGCGCCTCAGCTCGCAGGACATCTTCAGCCACCAGACCATCGCCGGGATCGCCGCCGCGATCTCGACCCACGAACCCGAGGAGCCGGCCGGCGTGAACACCGAACCCGTCACCGGAAGGGCGCCGCTGACCCCGATCCAGCGCGCCTTCTTCCAGCACCACACCGAGGCCCCCCAGCACAGCACCATGTCCGTGCTGGCCGAGCTGCGCGAACTCCCCGACGAGGCGCACCTGCGCACCGCGCTCGACGCCCTCCTCACCCACCACGACGCCCTGCGCACCCGCTTCCGCACCGTCTACGGCCGCTGGCAGCAGGAGATCGCCGCCCCCGGCGACGGCTGGCCGCTGGAGCGGCTGGACCTCACCCTGGAGGCCGACCCGGAGGGCGCGCTGCTGGCCGCCGCCACCGCCGCCCAGTCCGGCTTCGACCTGGCCGAGGGCCCGCTGGTGCGGGCCGTGCTGGCCGACCTCGGCGGCACCGCCGGCGCCCGGCTCTTCCTCACCGCCCACCACCTGGTGGTCGACGCGGTCTCCTGGCAGACCCTGCTCGGCGACCTGGAGACGGCCTACCGGCAGGCCGCCGAGGGCCGGCCGGTCGACCTCGGCTCGCGCGGCACCTCCTTCCTCGACTGGTCCCGCCGGCTCTCCGAGCACACCGCGGTCGGCGGCTTCGACGAGGAGCTGGACCACTGGTTCGCGGCCGGCCGCGCCGGCGGCGAGCCGCTGCCCGCCGACCTCACCGGCACCCCGACCGTCGCCACCGCCGCCGCCGTCCGGGTCGGCCTGGACGCGGAGAGCACCGACGCGCTGCTGCGCGAGGTCCCCGCGGTCTACCGCACCCAGGTCAACGACGTCCTGCTGACCGCGCTCGCCCGGGTGCTCGCCGACTGGACCGGCCGATCCGCCGTCCTGGTGGACCTGGAGGGCCACGGCCGCGAGGAGATCTTCGACGACGTCGACCTGAGCCGCACCACCGGCTGGTTCACCACCTCCTTCCCGGTCGCCCTGGACACCGCCGACGGCGCCGACTGGGGAGCCCGGCTCCGCTCCGTCAAGGAGCAGCTGCGGGCCGTCCCCCAGCGCGGCATCGGCTACGGCGCGCTGCGCCACCTCAGCCCGGCCGGGGCGCCCGGCGAGCTGCTCGCCGAAGGCCCCCGCGCCCAGGTCGGCTTCAACTACCTCGGCCGGGTCGTCGACGGCCACGACGGCGGCCTGCTGCACGACGTGCGGCTCGGCTACGGCACCGAGCAGGCGCCCGGGGAACTGCTGGAGTACCCGCTCGACATCGTGGCGTACGTGCGCGACGGCAAGCTCGGCTTCGAGCTGTTCCACTCCACCGCGACCCACACCACCGAGACCGTCCAGCGGGTCGGCGACCAGCTGGTCGAGGCCCTGCGCGGGATCGTCGCGCACTGCCGTGAGGCCGGCGCCGCCGCCTCCGGGGCCACCCCCTCGGACTTCCCGCTCGCCCGGGTCGACCAGCCGCTGCTGGACGAGCTGACCGCCCTGGGCCGGATCGCCGACCTCTACCCGGCCACGCCGATGCAGCACGGCCTGCTGTTCCACAGCCTCACCGAGGAGGGCGAGGGCGTCTACCTCGGCCAGCTGTCCTTCCTGCTGGAGGGCGGCGTGGACGCGGACGCCTTCGCCGAGGCCTGGCAGCGCCTCGCCGACCGGACCCCGATGCTGCGCACCGGCTTCGCCCGGGTCGACACCGACCAGCCGCTCCAGGTGGTCCGCGAGCACGTCACCGTGCCCGTCGAGCGGCTGGACTGGAGCGCCCTGCCGGCGGCCGAGCGCGAGCAGCGGTTCGCCGCCTACCTCGCCGAGGACCGCACCCGCGGCATCGACCTGGCCGTGGCGCCGCTGATGCGCCTGGCTCTGATCGACGAGCCGGACGGCGCCCTGCGGGTCGTCTGGACCTCGCACCACCTGCTGCTGGACGGCTGGAGCAGCGCCGAACTGGTCTCCGAGGTGGTCGACGACTACCTCCGGCTCACCGGCCACGACCGGCCCGGCCCGGCCGCCCGCCGCCCGTTCCGCGACTACGTCGCCTGGCTCGGCGAGCAGGACCTGGCCGACGCCGAGCGCTACTGGCGCGAGCTGCTCGACGGCTTCACCGCCCCGACCGCCCTGCCGGCCGACCGGGCCGGCGAGGAGGCGGCCCGCCAGGGCAGCGAGGCGACCAGCGTCTTCCAGCTGGAGCCCGAGGTCAGCGAGCGGCTCGCCGAGGTCGCCCGGCGCCACCGGCTCACCACCAACACGCTCGCCCAGGGCGCCTGGGCGCTGACGCTCTCGCGCTACGCGGGGGAGCGGGAGGTCTGCTTCGGCTCGGCCGTCTCCGGCCGCCCCGCCGACCTGCCCGACGTCGAGTCGATGATCGGCCTGTTCATCAACAACCTGCCGGTGCGGGTCGAGGTCCGCCCCGAGCAGCCCGTCCTCGACTGGCTGGGCGACCTCCAGCGCGACCAGGTCCAGGCCCGCAGCTACGAGTACGTCTCACTGGCGCAGATCCGCGGCTGGACCGGACTGCCCGCCGGGGTCGACCTGTTCGACAGCTACGTGGTCGTCGAGAACTACCCCTTCGACGGCGAGCTGGGCTCCGACCAGGGCATCCGGATCCGCGACGTGCGCTCCCAGGAGCCCACCAGCTACGCCATGGTGCTCGCGGTCTTCGCCGGCGAGCAGCTCTCCTTCCGGCTCGCCTACGACCCCGGGCTCTTCGACGCCGACACCGCCGACCGCGTCACCGGCGACCTGCGCGCCCTGCTGGAGGAGATCGCGGCCGAGCCCGAGCGCACCCTCGCCGAGCTGCGCGCGCTGGCCCCCGCCCACCGGGAGCGGCTGCTCACCGGCCACAACGAGACCGCCACCGCGCTCACCACCGACGCCCTGGTGCCCGAGCGGTTCGCCCGCCAGGCCGCCGCCACCCCGCAGGCCGTCGCCCTGGTCCACGGCGGCGAGCGGATCACCTTCGCCGAGCTGGACGAGCGGGCCAACCGGCTCGCCCACCACCTCGCCGACCGGGGCGTCGGCCCCGAGGTGCCGGTCGCGGTCTGCCTGCGGCGCGGCCCCGGCCTGATCACCGCGCTGCTCGCGGTGCTCAAGGCGGGCGGCGTCTACACCCCGCTGGACCCGGCCGCCCCGGCCGAACGCCTGCGGCTGCTGGTCGAGGACGTCAAGCCCCGGGTGGTGATCGCCGACGAGGCCGCGAGCACCACGCTGGCGCTGCCCGCCGACGTCGCCCTGGTCGTCCCGGAGCGCGAGCGGGACGCGATCGCGGCCCGGCCCGCCACCGCCCCCGACCCGGACCTCGCCCCGGAGCACGCCGCCTACGTCATCCACACCTCCGGCTCCACCGGCAAGCCCAAGGGCGTGCTGGTCGAGCACGGCAGCCTGGCGAACCTGCTCGACAGCCACCTGCGGACCGTCTTCGAGCCGCTGCGCGAGGCCTGCGGCGACCGGCAGGTCCGGGTCGCCCACCTGGCGCCCGCGTCCTTCGACGCCTCCTGGAACCCGGTGCTGTGGATGGTCGCCGGCCACGAACTGCACCTGGTCGACGACGAGGTGCGGCGCGACGCGCACGCCCTGGTCGCCTACCGCGCCGAGCAGCGGATCGACTTCCTGCAGACCACCCCGTCCTGGTTCCGCCAGCTCGACGACGCCGGACTGCTCGCCCCCGGCAGCCACCCGCTGCGCGGCGCGGCGCTCGGCGGCGAGGCGATCGGCCAGGCCCAGTGGGACCGGCTGCGCGCCCAGTCCGACCTGATCGCCTACAACTTCTACGGGCCCACCGAGGCCACCGTGGACGCGCTGGTCTGCCGGGTCGCCGACAGCCCCCGGCCCGTCCTCGGCCTGCCCGTCCAGAACGTCCGGGCCTACGTCCTGGACCCGGAGCGCAACCTCGCCCCGGTCGGCGCGCCCGGCGAGCTGTACCTGGCCGGGGACGGCCTCGCCCGCGGCTACCTGGGCCGCCCCGACCTGACCGAACAGGCCTTCCTGGCCGCGCCGTTCGACCCCAAGGAGCGGCTGTACCGCACCGGCGACCGGGTCCGCCGGCTGTCCGACGGCCGGCTGGAGTTCCTCGGCCGGCTCGACGACCAGGTCAAGCTGCGCGGCTACCGGATCGAGCCGGGCGAGATCACCGCGGCCCTGGACGCCCACCCGGGCGTCGCCGAGTCCGTCGTCCTGGTCCGCGGCGAGGCCGAGCACGCCCGCCTGGTCGCCTACCTGCGGCCGGCCGCGGGCGGCGTCCCCGGCGCCGCCGAGCTCGCCGGCTACCTCGCCGAGCGGCTCCCGGCCCACCTGGTGCCGGCCGCCTTCGCCGAGGTGGAGTCCTTCCCGCTCACCCGGCACGGCAAGATCGACCGGGCCGCGCTGCCCGACCCCGCCGAGACGGCCGTCGAGGCCGCCGAGGAGTGGGTGGAGCCGCGCGACGAGACCGAGAAGCTGATCGCCGGGATCTGGTCCGAGACCCTGCACGTGGAGCGGGTCGGCGCGCACGACAGCTTCTTCGCCCTCGGCGGGCAGTCCCTGACCAGCGTGCAGGCGATCACCAGGATCAAGCAGACCTTCGGCATCCGGATCGCCTTCCGCAGCCTCCTGGAGAACCCCACCGTGGCGGGGGTGGCGCGACTCGTCGAGGACGCGCTGCTGGAGGAACTGGAGCGAGAGGCCGCGCGCCAGTCGGCGCCGGCGGCGGAGTAGGGGCAACCGACATGAGTGAGACCCAGACGTCCACGTCCCGCGAGGACCGCATAGCGGCCCTGCCCGAGCACCTGCGGGCCCTGCTGCGGGACCGCCTGGCGGGCGCCGAGACGCCCGCCCCCGAGGCCGCCGCGAGCACCGCGCTGCGCCCCGCCGACCGCGACCGCCCGCTGCCGATGTCCTTCGCCCAGCAGCGGATGTGGTTCCTGTACGAGTTCGACCCGGAGTCGGTCGGCTACAACTCCTCCTTCGCGCTGCGGCTGCGCGGCGACCTCGACCGCGCCGCGCTGCAGGGCGCGCTGGCCGCCGTCGTCGACCGGCACGAGGCGCTGCGCACCACCTACGACCAGGTGGACGGCGTCCCGGTGCAGGTCCCGCACCCGAGCGTGGACATCCCGCTGCCGGTCGTGGAGGCCGGCGGCGGGACGCCCGAGGAGCGGGAGGAGGAACTGCTGCGACTGGTCCGCGAGGAGGCCGGCCGGCCCTTCGACCTGCGCACCGGCCCGGTGCTGCGGACCCTCCTCGTCCGGCTCTCCGACCGCGAGCACGTGCTCGTCCTGAGCATCCACCACATCGCGCACGACGGCTGGTCGCTGTCGATCGTCACCCGCGAGCTGGGCCAGTACTACGCGGCCGCGCTCCAGGGGCGCGAACCCGACCTGCCCGCGACGGGGCCGCAGTACGCGGACTACTCGGTGTGGCAGCGCGAGCGGGCCTCCGGCGGGCGGCTCGACGAGCAGCTCGACTACTGGCGCGAGCAGCTCGACGGCGTCCCCGTGCTGGAGCTGCCGACCGACCGGCAGCGCCCCGCCGTGCCCACCGGGGCGGGCGCCTTCCACGAGTTCAGCGTCCCGGCGGAGACCGTCGCCGGGCTGCGCGAGCTCACCGAGTCCGCCGCGGCGACGCTGTTCATGACGCTCACCGCAGCCACCCAGCTGCTGCTGGCCCGGCTCTCCCGGCAGGAGGATGTCGCGATCGGCACCCCGGTGGCCGGCCGCGACGAGCCCGAACTCGCCGACCTGGTCGGCCTGTTCCTCAACACCCTGGTGCTGCGCGCCCGGATCGAGCCGGGCCTGGGCTTCCGGGACTTCCTGGGCCAGGTCCGCGACACCGTGCTGGCCGGCTTCGACCACGCGGAGGTCCCGTTCGAGCGGGTGGTGGACGCCGTCCAGCCCGAGCGCGACCCCAGCCGGATGCCGCTCGCCCAGGTGCTCATCGTCCTGCAGAACGCCCCCGAGGCGACCCTCGACCTTCCCGGGCTGACCATGGAGCAGCTCGCCCTGCCGCAGGCGAGCACCGGCTTCGACCTCGTGGTGGCCTTCGAGGAGCGCCCCGACGGCAGCCTCTGGTCCGCCCTGGAGTACAGCACCGACCTGTACGACGAGGCCACGGTGCGCCGCTTCGCCGGCCACCTGACCACCCTGCTCGGCTCGATCGCCGCCGACCCCGACCAGGAGCTGGGCCGGCTCGACCTGCTCGACCCGAAGCAGCACAACCGGCTCACCGTGGACTGGGCCCGCAACCCGGTGGCCTTCCCCGAACAGGACCCGGTGCACCTGCTGGTGGCCAAGCGGGCCGCCGAACGCCCCGACGGCCTCGCGGTGGTGCGCGGCGACGAGCGCCTCAGCTACGCCGAACTCGACCGCCGGGCCGGGCTGTTGGCCGAGCTGCTGCGCTCCCGCGGCACCCGCCCCGGCGACGTCGTCGGCGTGTGCTGCGAGCGCGGCCCCGACCAGGTGGCCGCCACCCTCGCGGTGCTCAAGGCCGGCGCCGCCTTCCTGCCGCTGAACCCGCGCTTCCCGGCCGCCCGCCGGGAGCTGATGCTGGCCGAGACCGGCGCCCGGTTCGTCTTCACCGAACGCGCGCTGGCCGCCGACGCGGGCGAGTCCGCCGCCGAGCCGCTGATCCTGGAGGACCTGCGCCCGCAGCTCGACGCGCACACCGGACCGGTGCCCGAGGGCGACCGGGTGGGGCCGGACGCGCTCGCCTACATCGTCTACACCTCCGGCTCCACCGGGACGCCCAAGGGCGTGCTGCTGGGCCACGGCGGCCTGACCAACGTCGTCAACGCCTCCCGGCTGATCGTCGGCACCGGCCCCGAGAACACGGTGACCCAGCTCTCCTCGCCCAGCTTCGACGGCGCGGTCTGGGAGACCTTCCTCGCCCTCGTCTCCGGCGCGGCGCTCGCCCTCCCGGCGAACGAGTCCGAGGCGCTGGGCAGCGAGCAGCTGCGCGCCATGGCGGGAGGCCGGCCCACCGTCCTCGCGCTGCCGCCCGCGGCCCTCGCGGCGGTCGAGCCCGAGGCGCTGCCCGCCGGCTCGGTGGTGCTCGCCGTCGGCGACCGCTGCCCGGTCGGCCTGGCCCGCAAGTGGTCGCGGGTGCACCGCTTCATCAACGGCTACGGCCCGACCGAGAACACCGTCGGCGCCACCATGTTCGAGGTCCAGGACGAGGAGGCCGGCAGCCGGCTGTCGATCGGCCGGCCGCTGCCCAACACCGAGGTCTACCTGCTGGACCCGCACGGCAACCCGGTGCCGCCCGCCGTCACCGGCGAGATCCACCTCGGCGGCCGCGGCGTCGCCCAGGGCTACCTGGGCCGCCCGGAGCTGACCGAGCAGCGGTTCGTCCCGCACCCCTTCGCGGACGACCCCGGGGCCCGGCTCTACCGCACCGGCGACCTCGGCGCCTGGCTGCCCGACGGGCGGATCGACTTCCGCGGCCGGGCCGACGACCAGGTCAAGATCCGCGGCTTCCGGGTCGAGCCCGGCGAGATCGAGTCGGCCATGCAGCGCCACCCCGCGGTCGACCAGGCCGCCGTGGTGGTCCGCGAGAGCGACCGCGGCAAGCAGCTCGTCGGCTACCTGGTCGCCGCGCCCGGCCGCGACCGGGGCGAGGCGGTCCGCGAGGTCCGCGAGGCCCTGACCGAGGAACTGCCCGCCTTCATGGTGCCGGCCGCGCTGATCCCGATGGACGCGATGCCGCTCACCACCAACGGCAAGGTCGACCGGGACGCCCTGCCGGACGCCCGGGAGGCCCTGACCAGGGTCTCCACCCCGCCGAAGGGCCCGGTGGAGACCGCGCTGGCCGAGGTGTTCCGCTCGGTGCTGGGCATCGAGGACGTGGGCGCCGAGGACGACTTCTTCCTGCTCGGCGGCGACTCCATCCTCTCCACCCAGGTGGTCGCCCGGGCCCGCCAGGAGGGCCTGCACTTCACCGCCCGGGACCTCTTCCAACACAAGACCGTCGCCGCGCTCGCCAAGGCCGCCGGGACGGGGGAGAGCGGGCCGGCCGAGGAGGACCCGTACGCCACCGGGCCCGTGCCGCTGACCGCCGTGCAGCAGTGGTTCTTCGAGCACCACACCGTCAACCCGGGCCACTTCAACCAGTCGCTGCTGTTCGAACTCGTCCCGGGCACCGACACCGAGGCCCTGCGCGCCGCCCTGGCCGCGCTGGTCGGGCAGCACGACATGCTGCGCGCCCGCTACACCCGCGACGCCGAGGGCACCTGGTCCCAGGAGGTGGCGGCCGAGTCCGACGGCTGCTGGGACTTCCAGCGGCTCGACCTCGCCGGGGCGCCGGACGCCGAGGAGCGCGCCACCGAGGCGTTCCGGCAGGCCCAGAGCGGCCTGCGGCTGGCCGACGGGCCGCTGCTGCGCGCCGTCCTGGCCGACCTGGGGCCGGACCGCCCGGCCCGGCTGTTCCTCACCGCGCACCACCTGGTGGTCGACGGCGTCTCCTGGCGCATCCTGCTCGACGACCTGCGCTCCGCCTACGCCGACCTGGCGGCCGGCCGCCCCGCCAGGCCCGCCCCGCGCTCCACCTCCTTCGGCCAGTGGTCCCGCCGACTGCGCGAGCACGCCCTGACCGGCGGCTTCGACGACGAGCTGGCGCACTGGCGGTCGCTGCCCGAGCCCGCCGGGGAGCCCCTGGACACCGGCCGGTTCGGCGACCGCCGCACCGCGCGGCACACCCTGACCGGGGACGAGACGGAGGCGCTGCTGCGCCGGGTGCCCGGCGTGCTGCGCGCGCAGGTCCACGAGGTGCTGCTGACCGCCCTCGCCCAGGCGCTCGCCGCCCAGGGCCACGCCGGCGACGGCGGCACCGTGATCGACCTGGAGGGGCACGGCCGCGAGGAGATCCTGGACGGCGTCGACCTGTCCCGCACCGTCGGCTGGTTCACCACGATCTACCCGGTGCTGCTCGACGTGCCCGCGGAGCTGGCGCCGACCGCCGCCGTCCGGGTGGCCAAGCGCCGGCTGCGGGCCGTCCCGCGCCGCGGCATCGGCCACGGCGTCCTGCGGCTGGCGGCGGCCGCCGACGCCCGGGAGGACCTGCTGGTCCCCGCGCCCAGGGCCCGGATCGGCTTCAACTACCTCGGCCAGTGGGACAACCAGCTGCCCGAGGGGGACCGGCTGATCCTGCGCCACCTGGACCACGGCGGCGGAGACCACGAGCCGGGCGAGACCCGCACCTACGAGCTGGACGTCGCCGCCGCGGTCGAGGGCGGCCGGATGGAGCTGTCCTGCGTGTACGCGGGCGGCCGGTTCGACGAGGCGGCGGCCACCGCCCTGCTCCAGCGCATGCACGAGGCCCTGCGCGAGATCGTCCGGGCCTGCGGATGACCGGCCGGGCCGGGCCGGTACGGACACGGCCCCGCGGGGCCGACGGAAGGAAGTGACCGTTTGAACGACGACCAACCCTGGCTGGTGATCCCCCGGCCGCGCCCGGAGGCGACCCGGCGGCTGGTCTGCCTGCCGCACGCCGGCGGCAGCGCGGGCTTCTACCGGCCCTGGGCCAACCACCTCTCGGCGGCCGTCGAACTCCAGCTCGTCCAGTACCCGGGGCGGGAGGAGCGGATCGAGGACCCCTTCGTCCAGGACGCCGCGACCCTGGTGGCCCAGCTGACGCAGGCGCTGCTGGAGACCGACCGCCCCGGTGTCGAGACGGTCGTCTTCGGCCACAGCATGGGCGCGCTGCTCGCGTACGAGACCGTGCAGTCCCTGCACGCGCAGGGCCTGCCGGTGGCCCGGCTGGTGCTCTCCGGCTACCCGCCGCCGCAGGCGCCGGCCGGCTCCGGCGACGGACCGGCCGGGCGGGCGCCGGCCCTGCCCCGCGGCGACGACGAGCTCCTCGCCACGGTCGCGGGCCACGGCGGGACCCAGATGTCGATCTTCGACGACCCGGACATCCGGGAGATGGTGCTGCCGATCCTGCGCAACGACTACCTGCTGATCGACTCCTACCGGCCCACCGCGCTGCGCCCGGTGGACTGCGGGGTCGTGGTGCTCACCGGGGACTCCGACGTCACGGTGAGCGTCGAGCGGGCCCGCGGCTGGGAGGCGCTGGCCGGCAAGGAGTTCGCGTTCCACGTGCTGCCCGGCGGGCACTTCTACCTGACCGCGCAGCGGGCCCGGGTCATCTCGCTGCTGCACGACTACCTGCTGGACGGTGGCTGAGCCGGCCCGGCCGGTCAGGCTCAGCCACTGCCGAACCCCCGCCGAATTCCGGCGAGTTCCGCCGAACAGATGGCACCCCCAACCATCGGGTGTCATCTGTTCGGCATGCCGGAAAACACCCGGCGAAGGCCGGGACGCGCTGGAGTGCGTGTTTCCGCTGAGGCTTAAAAGCCTGTTTTCCGGAGGCTCCGCTGCCGCAGGATTTCGAGCCATGGGACAGCCCGGGGCTCCGGGTTGAACGACCGGCTGAGAGGGTCAGGAATGCTGGGCAACGTCGTCATCGTCGGTGGTGGGACATCCGGTTGGATGACCGCCTCGTACCTGCGCGCCGCATTCGGCGATCGCATTTCCGTCACGCTGGTGGAATCCAAGCGAATCAAGTCCATCGGGGTCGGCGAGGCGACCTTCAGCACCGTCCGGCATTTCTTCAACTACCTGGGCCTGCCGGAGCACGTCTGGATGCCCAAGTGCAATGCCACCTACAAGCTGGGCATCCGATTCGAGAACTGGCGGCGCAAGGGCCACTACTTCTACCACCCCTTCGAGCGCCTCCGGGTCGTCGACGGCCTGCCGCTCACCGACTGGTGGCTGAACAGCCGCTCCGGCGACCGCTTCGACCAGGACGTGTTCCTGATGGCCGCGATCTGCGACGCCGAGAAGTCCCCGCGCTACCTCGACGGCACCCTCTTCGAGCAGGACTTCAAGGAGGGCGGCAACACGACCGAGCGCGACACCCTCACGGAGCAGGACACCCAGTTCCCGTACGCCTACCAGTTCGACGCCTCGCTGCTGGCCGACTACCTCTCCGGGTACGCCACCGAGCGCGGCGCCAAGCACATCGAGGACGACGTCGTCGAGGTCGTCCAGGACGACCGCGGCTGGATCAGCGGCGTGCGCACCAAGGAGCACGGCCTGATCGAGGGCGACCTCTTCATCGACTGCACCGGCTTCCGCGGCCTGCTGATCAACCAGACCCTGGAGGAGCCGTTCACCTCCTTCCAGGACACCCTGCCCAACAACCGCGCGGTGGCGCTGCGCGTCCCGGTCGACATGGAGAAGCGCGGCCTGCGCCCCTGCACCACCGCCACCGCCTCGGACGCCGGCTGGATCTGGACCATCCCGCTGTTCGGCCGCATCGGCACCGGCTACGTCTACTCCGACGAGTACGCGACGCCCGAGGAGGCCGAGGCCACGCTGCGGGCCAAGGTCGGCCCGGAGTCGGAGGGCCTGGAGGCCAACCACATCAGGATGCGGATCGGCCGCACCCGCAACGCCTGGGTCAACAACTGCGTCGCCATCGGCCTGTCCAGCGGCTTCGTCGAGCCCCTGGAGTCGACCGGCATCTTCTTCATCCAGCAGGGCATCGAGGAACTGGTCAAGCACTTCCCGGACGCCAACTGGGACCCGGGGCTGCGCCGCTCCTACAACCGCATCGTCGGCAACACCATCGACGGCGTACGGGAGTTCCTCGTCCTGCACTACAAGGCCGCGGCCCGCGAGGACAACGCCTACTGGCGGGACGCCAAGACCCGGGTGATGCCCGACGGCCTGGCCGAGCGGATCGAGCTGTGGAAGGCCAAGCCTCCGACGGAGGCCACCATCTTCCCGCACTTCCACGGGTTCGAGTCCTACTCCTACCTGGCCATGCTGCTCGGCCTCGGCGGCATCGAGCTCAAGGCCCCGCCCGCACTCGCCCTGCAGGACGGCAGCCGCGCGGAGAAGGAGTTCCAGCTGCTGAGCGACCAGTCCGCCGAGCTCCTGAAGCGCCTGCCCAGCCAGTACGAGTACCTCGCCCAGATGCACTGACCCCTTCGGCTCCCCGAGAAAGGAGGCACCATGGACAGTCTTCCGTACGTACCGGCCGCGGTGACGCTCGCTCTGCTCGTCCCCGTGGCACTGCTCGGACGCCGGCTGGCGAAGCTGCTGCGGCAGCCGGAGATCGTCGGCGAGATCATGGCCTGCCTCCTGCTCGGGGCGCTGCTGGCGAGCCAGTGGCACTGGAAGCCGGCCACCATGGACGGCGGGGCCCTCCTGGAGAAGGCGGGCCACCTCGGCCTCGCGCTCTTCCTGGTGGGCGCCGTCCACGAGATCCGGGCCGGCGGCAGCCGGCTGGGCGGGCGCACCATCGCGCTCACCGCCGCCGGTTCGCTGCTGCTGCCGCTCGGCTGCGGCGTCGCGTTCGCCGCGTGGGTGCTGGCCGACGGCTCCCCGGCCCTGCGCGGCGGCGCCCCGGCCGGGGTGCTGGTCCTGATGCTGGCGATCGCGCTGGCGGTCACCGCCGTCCCGGTGCTGGCCGGCATCCTGGACGACCGCGGCATGCTCAACACCGCGATCGGCCGGCTCTGCATGGCGATCGCGGTCTCCATCGACGCCGTCACCTGGTCGCTGCTGGCGATCGCGGTCGGCCTGGCGCACGGCGGCGGGAAGATCACCCCGTACCTGGTGTTCGTCGTCGGCCTGCTGGGCGCCTGGCTGATCCGCCGGGCCGGGGCCCTGCCCGGGCCCCGGGCCTGGGCCGAACGGATCCCGGTGGCGGTGCCGATCGGGCTGACCGCCGCCGCGGCCGTGGCCGCCGCCCTGACCACCTCGCGGCTGGGCCTCACCGACGTGCTCGGCGCCGTCCTGGTCGCCCTGGCGCTGCCGGGCGACGACGGCGCGGGCCCCTGGACCAGGGCCGCCCACACCGTCGGCGGCTGGGGCCGGATCGTGCTGCCGCTGCTGTTCACGGTGACGGGCATGGGCCTCGCCTCGGCGCCGCTCAGCGTGTTCTCCTGGCAGGCCGTCGTCCTGTCGGTGGTGCTCGCGATCTTCGGCAAGCTGGTCGGCAGCTACTACGGCGCGCGGGCGGCCGGCCGGCCCCCGGTGGAGTGCATGCGGATCGCGGTGTTCCTCAACGCCCGCGGCCTGACCGAGCTCGCCGTCCTCCAGACGGGTTACCAGGCCGGGATCCTCACCCCGGCGCTCTTCCTCGCCCTCGTCGTGATGGCCCTGTTCACGACGGTGCTCAGCGGCCCGCTGCTGTGGGTCATCGACCGGCGCACGGCGAGCGTGGACGCGCCCCGGACCGCGGAGCCGGTCCCCTACCCAGTCGAGCGGTGAATCACGTGGAACTCGTCACCTCAACCCCCTCCGACTTCCGGACCTTCATGTCCGGCTTCCCGAGCGGCGTCGCCATCGTCACCTCGCTGGACGACGCCGGCCGGCCCTGGGGCATGACCTGCTCCGCCCTGTGCAGCGTCACCGTCGAACCGCCCACCCTGCTGGTCGGCATGCGGGCGGAGAGCCCGACCCTGAAGGCCGTGCTGCGCAGCGGCCAGTTCGCGGTGAACCTGCTGCACGCCGAGGGCCGCGGCACCGCCGAACTGTTCGCCTCCGGCGACCCGGACCGGTTCGACGCCACCACCTGGCGGCTGCCCCCCGGCGCCGGCGGACCCCACCTCGTCCACGACGCCCACGCGGTGGCCGACTGCCGGGTCAGCCAGCTGGTCCCCGTCGGCGGCCAGCGGATGGTCTTCGGCGAGGTCATCCGGATCACCGAGCTCAGCGACGCGTCGCCGCTGCTCTACGGGAGGAGACAGTTCAGCTCCTGGCCCGCCTAGCAGAGCTAGCAGAGCGTCCCCACAAGACGCCCAGACCACCGTTGTGGAGGAGAGATGACCGCTCAACCCACCGACGCGGACACGCCGCAGGGCACACCCGCCCGCGACCAGGGCATCCAGCGCCACAGCGCGATGCCGGTCCGGAAGTACCAGCCGTACCAGGCGGTCGGGCTGCCCGACCGCGGCTGGCCGGGCCGCCGCGCGGAACAGGCCCCGCTGTGGTGCAGCGTCGACCTGCGGGACGGCAACCAGGCCCTGACCGACCCCATGGACATCACCCGCAAGCGGCGGATGTTCGACCTGCTGGTCGCCATGGGGTTCAAGGAGATCGAGGTCGGCTTCCCCACCTCCTCGCAGGACGACCACGCCTTCCTCCGCCGCCTCGTCGACACCGGCGCGATCCCGGACGACGTCGTCGTCCAGGTCATGACGCCGATCCGCGGCGACTTCATCGAACGCACCGTCAAGGCCCTGGAGGGCGTGCCCCGCGCCGTCCTCCAGATCTTCAACCCGACCTCGGAGGTCCAGCGCCGCCTGGTCTTCCGCAAGGACCGCCGGCAGACCACCGCCATGGCGCTCGACGGGGCCGAACAGGCCCTCAAACTCCAGGACTCGATCCCCGGCACGGAGATCTACCTCCAGTACGCGCCGGAGTCCTACACCCAGACCGAGCCGGACTACGCGCTCGAACTCTGCAACGCCGTCCTCGACTTCTGGGCCCCGCGGGCCGCGCACACGCTGCGGATCAACCTGCCCTCCACCGTCGAGGTGTTCCCGCCGCAGGAGTTCGCGGACCGGATCGAGTACACCCACCGC
Source organism: Kitasatospora sp. NPDC056731 (assembly GCF_040687675.1). Taxonomy (NCBI): domain Bacteria; kingdom Bacillati; phylum Actinomycetota; class Actinomycetes; order Kitasatosporales; family Streptomycetaceae; genus Kitasatospora; species Kitasatospora sp. NPDC056731. Next base: position 51,657 of record NZ_JBFBNR010000029.1, on the reverse strand, counting down.
AACCTGCTCCACCGCGAGCGCACCATCCTCAGCGTGCACCCGCACAACGACCGCGGCAGCGGCGTCGCGGCCGCCGAACTCGCCGTCCTCGCCGGGGCCGACCGGGTCGAGGGCACCCTGTTCGGCAACGGCGAGCGCTCCGGCAATGTCTGTCTGGTCACCCTGGCCATGAACCTGTTCTCCCAGGGCGTCGACCCGATGCTGGACCTGAGCGACATCGACGGCATCCGCCGCATCGTCGAGAGCTGCAACCAGATGCCCGTCCCCGCCCGCCACCCGTGGGCCGGCGACTTCGTCTACACCTCCTTCGCCGGCTCCCACCAGGACGCCATCGCCAAGGGCCTGCGCGCCCGCGAGGAGTCCGGGCAGGAGGTCTGGGACGTGCCGTACCTGCCGATCGACCCGCGCGACATCGGCCGCGACTACCAGGCGCTGATCCGGATCAACACCCAGTCCGGCAAGGGCGGCATCGCCCACCTGCTGCGCACCGAGTACGGCATCGAGCTGCCGCGCCGCCTCCAGATCGACTTCGCGGCCGAGATGCAGGCGGTCTGCGAGGAGATCGGCGGCGAGATCACCGGCGACCAGCTGTGGGAGCACTTCGTCGAGCGGTACGTGGCGCTGGGCACCGAGACCGTGCCCGGCCTGCCGGAGCCGGAGCCGCTGGCGGCGGAGCCCGGCGACACCCGCTGGAGCGGGGCCACCGCCGAGGCGGTGGCCGGCTACGGGCTCGACGCCGTCATCCAGGGCCTCGTCGTGGAACGGGCCGGCGCACCGCTGAACGCGGTCACCGCCGCCTTCGAGATCGTCGTGGACTCCCACTCCTACTGGGGGGTCGGCATCGCCCAGGAGGAGGGCGAGGCCGTCGGCCGGGCCGTCCGGGTCGCGTGCCTGCGGGCGCTGCTGGACACCGAGCGGGCCGGTCTGTCCGAGGCCCGCTAGGGCCGGCGGGCCGGACCGGGCCGACGGGCTGAACAGGTCCGGAGGGCTTGACAGGGCCGACGGGCCGGGCAGGGCCGCCGTGGGCGGGGGAGGGAGGAGCCAAGCATGCCCTGGAACACCTTGATCGACGTGGCACGGGAGGACGTGCTCCCGCTGACCGCCCAGATCCGGGACGGCATCAAGCGGGAGATCGCCGAGGGGGCGCTGCACCCCGGCACCCGGCTGCCGTCGAGCCGTCAGCTCGCCGAGGACCTCCGGGTGTCCCGCAGCGTCGTCGTCGAGGCCTACGGGCAACTCGTCGCCGGCGGCTACCTGGAGGCCACCCGGGGATCGGGCACCCGGGTCGCCACCCACCTGGACCGGGGCACCCGGATGCCGACCCTGCTCAGCGACGCCCGCCCCGCCCCGGTGATCCGCTGGGACCTGCGGGCCGGCGGCGCCGACGCCTCCGCCTTCCCCCAGCGCGAGTGGCTGGCCGCCTACCAGCGGGCCGCGCGCCGGCTCGGCCCGCGCGATCTCGGGTACCCGCCGGTGTCCGGCGTCCCGGCGCTGCGTGCCGAACTCGCCCGCTACCTCGGGCGGGCGCGCGGCGTGCACACCACCCCCGAGCACGTCATGGTGGTCTCCGGGTTCGCCCAGACGCTCGGCCTGGTCTGCGCCACGCTGCCCCGCACCGGCCTCGGCGCGCTCGCCGTCGAGGACCCGTGCCACCCGCAGCAGCGCCAGTTCATCGTCGAGTCGGGCCTGGACTGCCCGTCCGTCCCGGTCGACGAGCACGGCATCGACGTGGCCGCGCTGGCCCGCACCGGCGCCCGCGCGGTGCTGGTCACCCCCGCCCACCAGTTCCCCACCGGCGCCGTGCTCAGCGCCGAGCGGCGGGCCGCCCTGGTCCGCTGGGCGGAGGACGTGGACGGCTGGATCATCGAGGACGACTACGACGGCGACCTCTGGCTGGACCACGGCCGCCGGCCCACCGCGCTGCAACGGCTGTCCCCCTCCCGGGTGCTCTACGCGGGCACCGCGAGCAAGTCGCTGGCCTCCGGGATGCGGCTGGGCTGGCTGGTCGCCCCGCCCCGGCTGCGCCGCCGCCTGGAGGAGGTCCGCTCCCAACGGGACCTCGGCTGCGACGTGTTCACCCAGCACGCGTTCGCCGAACTGCTGGACGGCGGCGAACTCGACCGGCACCTGCGGCGCCAGCGCGAACGGCTGCGGGCCCGCCGCGAGGTCTTCCACGAGGCCGTGCGGCGCCGGCTGCCCGGGGCCCGGATCGTGGGCGCCTTCGCCGGCCTGCACGCCTACGTCCAGCTCCCGCACCGGGTGGACGAGGCCGCGCTGGTCGCCCGGGCGCTGCGCCGCTCGGTGCTGGTACGCGGCGGCCGCTCGTACCACCACCGGTCCTGGCAGTCCGGGCCGGCCCTGGTGGTGGGGTACGCCGGGGTGCCCCGCAGCGGCGTCGCCGAGGCGGTGCGGGAACTGGGGGAGGCCTACGCCGAGTCGGCGGCGGACGGCTGCCTGCGCAGCGCCTGAGCCGTGCCCGGCTTGGCCCGGAACGCGGCCGGGACGGCACCGAGAGACCCCGGACGGACGCCCGGACGGACAGCGGACAGACAGCGGAGAGTCGAGGACACGGCATGGAGACGACGAGGACGGGCGGCGCCCCCGCGCCGCTCGCGGTGCGCGAGGCGGCCTGGCACCTGCCGGAGCAGCGGGTGCCGGTCGGCGAACTGCCCGAACTGGCGGGCCTGGACGGCGAGCGCAGAACCACGCTGGCCGGCCTGGGCATCGACACCGTGGCCGTCGACCGCGAGCTCGGCCCGACCGGGCTGGCCGAGCGGGCGGCCCGCAGCGCGCTCGCCGGCGCCGGGCTCGCCGCCCAGGACCTGGACGCCCTGATCGTCGTCGACTCCCGGGCCCCCGAGACCCTGCTCAGCTCCGAGGCGACCAGGCTCCAGGCCCGGCTCGGCGCCGACCGGGCCGTCACCTTCGGCGTCGGCGGCCTCGGCTGCGTCTCGCTCGGCCCGGCCCTGCTCGCCGCCCGCGGACTGCTCGCCGCCGACCCGGACGTCCGGCACGTCCTGGTCGCGCACGCCTCCACCCCGGCCACCCCCGGCCGCTACCGGCACCCCGTCACCGTCAACGGGGACGCCGGGCAGGCCCTGCTGCTCGCCCGCACCGGCCCGGTGCGGGTGCTCGACCTGGTCCAGGAGACCAACGGCGCGTACTGGGACCTCTTCCGGGTGGACTACCGGGACCGCCCCTGGGAGAGCTGGCAGGAGGAGTGCCGGGACCTGCCCGGCTACTCCTTCCGGCTCGCGGTGGAGACCAGGAACCGGCTCACCGCGCTCCTGGAGCGGCTGCTCAAGCGGCACGGCCTCGACCGCGCCGACGTCGCCGGCTACGCCAGCCAGAACCTCTCGGCGGGCGGACTGCGCTTCCTGGCGGAGTCGCTGGGCGTCGACCTCCTGCCGGAGTGCCGGGAGAACCTGGCCCGGTACGGCCACCTGGGGCCGAACGACGTCTTCCTCAACCTCTGGACGGCGCTGGCGAACGGGCGGCTGGCCGAGGGCGACCGGGTCGTCCTGGTCAACGTCAGCCCGGTGGCGGCCTGGAACCTGCTGCTGGTGGAAATCGGACCCTGGGAGAGCACCGCGTGACCGACACGGCAATCGAGATACGGGAGTTCCTGACCGTCGCACTGCGCCGGCCGGTGGCGCCGGACGAGGACTACTTCGCACTGGGGCTCGCGGACTCGCTGTTCGCGCTGGAGCTGGTGGTCTTCGTCGAGGAGCGGTTCGACATCCGGATCGAGGTGGACGACCTCGACCTGGACTCCTTCCGCACCGCCGAGCGGATCGCCGCGCTGGTCGAGCGCAAGCGGGCCGGCCTGGGCACGGGCGAGGAGACGGGGGCCGGCTGTGCCGCCCACGGCTAGCGAGACCAGGCCGTCCGCCCCGTCCGACCTGGGGGTTTCGGCGGTCGACGCCGCGGCCGAGCTGGCCGCCGCCGTCCGCGACGAGGCCGCCCGCTGGGACGAGCAGGGCGCGCTGCCCGACGAGGCCGTCCGCGCGGTGGCCGCCGCCGGGCTGCTCGGCCTCGACCTGCCCGCCCGCCACGGCGGCGCCGACGCCACCCCGGCCCAGCTGGGCGAGGCCGTCGCGCACCTGGGCGGCGTCTGCGGCGCCCTGCGCGCGCTGCTCACCGTCCAGGGCATGACGGCCGCGGCGCTGCTGCGCTGGGGCGGCGAGGAGCAGCGCGCGCGGTGGCTGCCCGCACTGGCCTCCGGCGAACGCCTGGCCGGCTTCGCCGCCACCGAACGGGAGGCCGGCAGCGCGCTCGCCGAGGTCGGCACGCGGATCGAGGACGACGGCGAACGGCTGGTCGTCACCGGCGCCAAGCGCTGGGTGACCTTCGGGCAGAGCGCCGACGTGTTCCTGGTGCTGGGGCGCACCGACGCCGGCCCGACGGCCGTCCTGGTGGAGGCCGACCGGCCCGGGATCGTCCGCGAGCCCGTCAGCGGCCAACTCGGCCTGCGCGCCGCGCGGATCGCCCACCTCACCTTCGACCGGGTGCGGGTGCCCCGGGAGAACCTGGTGGCGCCGCCCGGGCTGGGCCTGACCCACACCGCCGCCGTGGCGCTGGACCACGGCCGGTTCACGGTGGCCTGGGGCTGCGTCGGCATGGCGGAGGCCTGCCTGGCCGACGCCGCCGAGCACGCCGCGCACCGGGTCCAGGGCGGCGTGCCGCTGGCCGGGCACCAGCTGGTGCGCTCGCTGCTCGCCCGCTCCGCCGTCGACACGGCGGCCGCCCGGGCGCTGGCCGAGCGGGCCGCCGAGGCCCGGGCCGGCTCGCCGCTGGGCGCCGCCACCGAGACCGTGGTCGCCAAGTACGCGGCGGCCGGAGCGGCGAAGGCGGTCGCCGACCGGGCCGTCCAGATCCTCGGCTCGGCGGGCTGCGAGCCCGGCGTCCGGGCCGGCCGGTTCTACCGGGACGCCAAGGTGATGGAGATCATCGAGGGCAGCCCGCAGGTCGCCGAACTGCACATCGCCGACCGCCTGTTGCGTCAGGGGGTGCGCCGATGACCGGGCCGCAGCCGGGGCCGCAGCGGAGTGGGGCGGAGCAGAGCAGGCCGCAGCAGAGTGGGGCGGAGCAGAGCGGGGCGGAGCAGAGTAGGGCGGAGCCGACCGTCAAGGTCCTGGTCTGGGACCTCGACGACACCCTCTGGGACGGCACCGTGCTGGAGGGCGACGATCCGGTGCCGTTCCCCGTCGCGACCGCCGCCCTGCGGGCGCTGGACGAGCGCGGCGTCCTGCACGCCGTCGCCAGCCGGAGCGACCGGGCCGTCGCCACCGCGCACCTGGAACGGCTCGGGCTGCACGAGCTGTTCACCGTGCTGGAGATCGGCTGGGGGCCCAAGTCGGGCGCGGTGCGCCGGATCGCCGAGGCCATCGGCATCGGGCTGGACACCGTGGCCTTCGTCGACAACGACCCGGTCGAGCGTGCCGAGGTGGCCGCCGCCCACCCCGTGGTGCGCTGCTACCCGGCCGAGCAGGTCGCCGAGCTGGCCGAACTGCCGGAGTTCCGGCCCGAGTTCGTCACCGCCGACGCCCGCGAACGCCGGCTGCGCTACCGCGGCGAGGCGCTCCGCACCCAGGCCCGGGAGGATCACCAGGGCGCCCCCGAGGAGTTCCTCGCCTCCCTGGGGCTGGAGCTGACGATCCGTCAGGCAGGGCCGGACGACCTCGCCCGCGCCCACGAGCTCACCGTCCGCACCCACCAGCTCAACACCACCGGCCGGACCTACGGCCTGACGGAGCTGCGCGCCCTGTGCGACTCGCCCGACCACCGGGTACTGGTCGCCGAACTGACCGACCGGTTCGGCGACTACGGCACCATCGGCCTCGCGCTGAGCGAGCGGACCGGGCAGCGGGAGGGCGACGGCCCGGCCGGGCCGGCCGAGGTGCTGCGGCTGCTCCTGCTGTCCTGCCGGGTGATGTCCCGGGGCATCGGGCCGACGCTGATCGGGCACGTCGTGCGCGCGGCGCTCGCCGAAGGGCGCCGCCCGCTGGCCGAGTTCGTGCCCACCGACGTCAATCGGGTGATGCTGGTGAACCTCCGGTTCGCCGGGTTCACCGTGGTGGGCCAGGAGGGGGAGGGGCGGCTGCTGCTCGGCTACCCGCCCGCCGCTCCGCCGCCCTCGCCGCCGGGCCACCTGCGGCTGATCACCCCCGAGGCCCCCTCCGCGCCCGAGGCCCCCGAGGCGCCCAACGCCCCTGCCGCCCTTGAGGCCCCCGAGGCCCGGAACCGGCCGTGACCGGGCCGCAATCCGTCGTGACCAGGAAGGACACCGTGCACCCGCAAGACACCCAGAACCGCGAGGCAGGCGAGGCCCGGGCGGCCCGCACCGACCGGATCCCGGTCGGGATCGTCGGCGCCGGCACGATGGGCACCGCCGTCGCCCAGGTCTTCGCCGCGGCCGGGCACCCCGTGGTGGTGGTCGACCGGCAGCGGGCCGCCCTCGACGCCGGCCCCGGCCGGCTGCGGGACGGCCTGCGCGCCGCGCGGCTGCTCGGCCGCCGCCCGGCCCCCGGTGAGGCTGGTGCCGGGACCCCTGCCGAGGCCCGCCCCTCGGCGGCGGAGACCGTCGAACTGGTCGACTGGACGGACGAGTTCGGGCGGCTGGCGGCGGCCGGCTTCGTGGTGGAGTGCGCCTCCGAGCGACTGGCCGTCAAGGAGCAGGTGCTCCGGGAACTCGACCGGGTCTGCGCCCCCGCCGCGGTGTTCGCCTCCTGCACCTCGGCGATCCCGGTCGAGCGGCTCGCCTCCTACACCGACCGGGCCGACCGGGTGCTCGCCACGCACTTCATGAACCCCGCCTACCTCAAGGAGACGGTCGAGGTGGTGCGCGGCCCGGCCACCACCGCCCGGACGCTGGAGACCACCCTCGCTCTGCTCGACGGGGTCGGCCGCCGCGCCCACGTCGTCCGCGACTCGCCGGGTTTCGTCTCCAACCGGGTGCTGATGCCGATGGTCAACGACGCGGCCGCCCGGGTGCAGGAGGGCGTGGCCGACGCGGAGACCGTCGACCTGATCTTCCAGGAGTGCTTCGGCCACGCCATGGGCCCGCTGCGCACGGCGGACCTGATCGGGCTCGACACCATCGTCGACACCCTCGACGTCCTGCTGGAGACCACCGGCGACGAACGGTTCCGGCCCTGCGACCTGCTGCTCGACCTGGTGCGGCGCGGACACTTCGGCCGCAAGACCGGGCTGGGCTTCCACGCCTACGGGACCCGCCCGTGACCGCCGGCCGTCCGGCCCCCGACGTACTCGACCTGATCCGGGAACGGTTCCGCACGCTGCCCGACCGGACCGCCGTGGCGGTCGGCGAGCAGAGCCTGACGTATCGTCAACTCGACATCGAAACCAAGGCGTTGGCCGATCGACTGGCCGCCGCCGGGGTCGCCCCCGGCCGGCTCGTCCTGATCCACCGCCGCCAGGGCGTGCGCACCGTCGTCGGCATGCTGGCCGCGCTGCGGCTGGGCGCCGCCTGGTGCGTCCTGGAACCCGATCGCCCCGCCGCGATGGTGCGCGCCCTGCTGCGCGACAGCGGCTGCGCCGTCCTGGTGTACGACGACGGCGACCCGGCCACCCCGCCCGCCGCCGTACGGGAGCTGACGGCCGGCTGCGGGCAGCCCGTCACGGCGGTGGCCGAGAGTGGACCGGCCCCTGCTCCGGCCGTGGCCGCCGGCCGGTCGGACGCCGTGGTGCCCCCGACCGCACCGGCCTACGCCGTCACCACCTCCGGGACCACCGGGGAGCCCAAGGCCGTCCTGGTCTCCCGCGGCGCGCTCGCCCACCTGGTCGCCTCCCGCGCCGAGGACCCCGCCGCGACCACCTTCACCGCCTCCCGGCTCTCCTGGGACGCGCCGCTGCTGATGCTGTTCCACACGCTCTGCGGCGGCGGCACGGCGGTGCTGCCCGACGAACGGGCCCTGCCCGACCCGGAGGCCGCCGCCGCGCTGATCCGCCGCCACCGGGTCGAGGTGGCGGTCGGCCCGCCCTCGTTCCACCTGCTGGTGCTGCCCCACCTGGCCGGCGCCGACGTCCACCTGCGGCAGTGGATCGTCGGCGGGGAGGCGCTGTCGGCCGCGCAGGCCGAGCGGCACCGGGCCGTCCTGCCCGGCACCCGGCTGGTCAACGAGTACGGTGCCACCGAGACCACCGTCACCGTGCTCGCCCAGCCGGTCACGCCCGCGCCGCTCGACCCCGTCCCGATCGGGCGGTCCACCCCGGGCAACCGGGTCCACCTGCTGGACGAGCGGCTCGCCCCGGTCGGCCCCGGGCGGACCGGCGAGCTGTACGTGGCCGGGCCGCAGGTCGCCGAGGGCTACGCCGGCCGCCCGGCCGACACCGCGCTGCGCTTCCTCCCCGACCCCTTCGCCACCACCCCCGGCGCCCGGATGTACCGCACCGGGGACCTCGCCTCCGCCGACCCCACCGGGGCGCTGGTGTTCCGCGGCCGGGCCGACGGGCAGCTCAAGGTGCGCGGCGTCCGGGTCGAACGCGAGGCCGTCGAAGCGGCGCTGGAACGCCACCCCGCCGTCCGACAGGCTGCCGTCCTCGCCGTGACCGGCCCCGACGGCGCCACCGCGCTGGCCGCGTGCTGGCTCCCCGCCGACCCCGCCGCCCCCGCGCCGGACACCGCCGAACTGCTGGCGCACTGCACCGCCCTGCTCGGCGGCCAGGCCCGGCCGGAGCGCTTCGTCCGGGTGGCCGGCTTCCCGCTCGCGCCGTCCGGCAAGACCGACCTCCAGGCGCTGCACGCCCTGCTCGCCGAAGACCCCGAAGACCCCGTCGAGACCGGCGAGCCCGCCGGGGCGGACGGCGCCCCGCGGCTCGTGACGCGCTACTGGACCGAGGTCCTCGGGCACGGCGACTTCGGACCGGACGACGACTTCTTCGCCGTCGGCGGCAACTCGCACCGGATCGTCGAACTCCACCTGCGCCTCGAAGGCCGCTGGCCGGGCGCCGTCCGTGTCGGCCGGCTCTTCGACCTGCGCACCGTCGCCGAGCAGGCCGCGGCCGTCGCCCCGAAAGCCGTCGCCGGGGAGCCCGCCACCCCGGAGCCCGCCACCCGGGAGCCCGTCGCCCCGGCGGCCGGAGCGCCCACGGGCGGCGCCCGGCCCGACGCCGCGTACGAAGTCTGACGAACGGGAGAGAGCAGCAGTGACCAGGACCCCAGCGACGGCCCCCGCCGACACCGACATCGCCGTCGTCGGCATCGGCGCCCGCTTCCCCGACGCCGACGACCTGGCGGCCTTCCGGGCCAACCTCGCCGCCGGCCGGGACTCCGTCGGGGACATGCCCGCCGCCCGGGCCGCCGCCACCGGACTCGACCCGGACGCGGACTACCTGCCGATGGGCCACCTCGCCGACGTCCACACCTTCGACCACGCCTTCTTCGGCCTCTCCCGGCGCGAGGCCGCCCTGATGGACCCCCAGCAGCGGATCGCGCTGGTCCTCGCCCACCAGGCCGTCGAGGACGCCGGCCACGCCGCGAGCGCCCTGCGCGGACGCCAGGTCGCCGTGGTGCTCAGCGCCGCCGCCTCCGGCTACCTCGGCGCCGCCACCGAGCCCGGCCCGCTCAGCGCCCTCGGCAACGTGCCCTTCGCGCTGCCCGCCCGGATCGCCCACGTGCTCGGCTTCGAAGGCCCCTGCTACGCCGTCGACACCGGCTGCAACGGCTCGCTCGTCGCCGTCCACCAGGCCTGCCGCGAACTGCGCGACGGCGAGGCCGAGTACGCGCTCGCCGGCGGCTTCAGCCTGCGCCCCGGCGGCCTGCCCGCCCGGCAGACCGAAGGCATGACCGAACTCGTCTCCCCGAGCGGCCGCTGCCGGGCCTTCGACGCCGACGCCGACGGCACCGCCAGCGGCGAGGGCGGCGCCGTCCTGCTGCTCACCACCCTCGGCCGGGCCCGCGCCGACGGCACACCCGTCCACGCCGTGATCCGCGGCAGCGCCGTCCGGCACAACGGCCGGGCGGCCGCCACCATCAGCACCCCGAGCGCACCCGCGCACGCGGCGGTGATCGGCGCGGCCTGGCGCGCCGCCGGGCTCGACCCCGCCCTGGCCGGCTACCTGGAGGCGCACGGCTCCGGCACCCGGCTCGGCGACGCCGTCGAACTGGAGGGCCTGGCCCAGGTGTTCGGGCCGCGCGGGTTCGGGGCGCGGGGCCGGCGGCTGCCGATCGGCTCGGTGAAGACCAACGTCGGCCACCTCGACCACGCGGCCGGGATCGCCGGCCTGGTCAAGGCCGTCCTCGCGGTCGGCCACGGCGAGCTGTACCCGTCCCTGCACTTCCGCCGGCCCGTCGACGAGGCCGCCCTCGAACCCGTCGAGGTGGTCACCGCGCTGCGCCCCTGGGAGGGCGAGGAGCGGATCGCCGGCGTCAGCTCGTACAGCCTGGGCGGCATCAACGCCCACTGTGTGGTCCAGCGGCCGCCCGTGCCCCCGCGCGGCGACCGGTCGGGCGCACCCCGGCTCGTCGGCGTCTCCGCGCGCAGCCGCACCGCGCTCGCCCGGCTCTGCGCCGACCTCGGCACCGCGCTGACCGGCCCGGCCGCCCGCGACACCGACCTCGACGACGTCGCCCTCACCCTCAACTCCGGGCGCACGCACTACGGGCACCGGGCGGCGGTGTGGGCCCGCGACACCGCCGAGCTCGGCCGGGCCCTGCTCGAACGGGCGGCCCGGCTCGACGCCTCGGCACCGGCCGGCGGCGCCCCGCGCGGCGGCCGGACCAGGCCGCCCGCCGTCTGCCTGCTGCTCTCCCCGGACGCCGTGCCCGACGCCCCCGGCCCGGCGGAGCTGCCCGACGCGCTGCCCGCCACCGGCCCGGCGGCCCGGCTGCTCGCGGGCCAACTCGCCCTCCACCGCGAGCTGTCGCGCTGCGGCGTGCCCGTCGGGACCGTGCTGAGCAGCGGCGTCTCCCGGTACGCCGCCCGGTACCTGCTCGGCACCCTCACCGCCGAGGACACCCGCGAACTCGCCACCGCCACCGCCACCGGCGCCGAGGCCGCGCCGCCCGACCGGGACCGGCTCGTCGCGGCGGCCGAACGGCTCGCCGCCGCCGGACCGGTGGTGTTCCTCGACCCCGGCCCCGGCGGCGTCCTCGGCCGGCTGCTCGCCGAGCGGTTCGGCCCGGAGGGGCAGGACGGCGCCCGGCTGGTCACGGCCGCCGGTGACGGCGACGGAGGCTTTGCCGCGCTGCTCGGCCGGCTGTACGAATGCGGCCTGGACCTGGACTGGCCGGCGCTCGGCCCCGAGCCCGGCACCGCCCGCCGGCTGCGCCTGCCCGGACACCCGCTGGCCGCCACCCCCTGCTGGATCCGGCCCGCACCGGCGGCCCCCGCCCTGCCCGTCGCATCCGTGGCGCCCGTCGCGTCCGAGGCGCCCGCCGTCGAGAGCACCGGGACCGGCCCCGCCGAGGACCCCGAACGCTGGCTCGCCGAAGTCCTCGGAGAACTCCTGCACAGCGAGCAGCCGCCCGGCCCGGAGGCCGACTACTTCGAACTCGGCGGCAACTCGATCATCGCCCTCCAGCTCGCCGACCGGATCCAGACCCGCTTCGGCTTCCGCCCCCGGCTGCTCGACGTCTACGAACACCCCGCCGTCGGCGCGTTCGCCGACCTCATCCGCCGCCGGGCCGGCGCCCCCGCGGCCCCCGCCCTGCCGCCGATCACCCCCCGCGACACACCCCCCGTCACCTCCTTCGGCCAGGACCGGATCTGGTTCCACCACCAGCTCGACCCCGACACCACGCTCTACAACCTCCCGATGGTCAGCCTGATCAGCGGCCCGCTCGACGTCGACGCCGTCCGCGGCATGTGGCACGACCTGATGCTGCGCCACGAGGTGCTGCGCTCCAACTTCGCCGAGGAGGACGACGAGCCGGTGCTGCGCATCAGCCCGGAGCCCGGCGACTTCTTCACCCTCCGGGACGTCTCCGCCGAGCCGGACCCGCTCGCCGCCGCCCGCGAACTCGTCCGGCAGGCCGCCGAGCACCGCTTCGACCTCGCCCACGACCCCCTGGTGCGGGTGCTCGTGGTCCGCACGGCCCCCGAGCAGCACGTGCTCCAGGTGACCATGCACCACGCCGTCAACGACGGCGCCTCACCGCGGATCTTCGAACGCGAGCTGCCCGAGCTGTACGCCGCCCGCCGCGAGGGCCGCCCGCACCGGCTCGCGCCGCTGCCCGTCCAGTTCGCCGACTACGCGGCCTGGCAGCGCGAACTGGTGGCCGGCTCGGCCCTGGACGGCGAACTCGCCTACTGGTGCGAGACCCTGCGGGACGCGCCGGTGCTGCGGTTGCCCACCGACCACCCGCGCCCGGCCCGCAAGGACCACGCGGGCGACCTCGCGGTGTTCACCGTGGACGCCGCCTTGATGCGGGAGCTGCGGCGGCTCGCGGCCGACCGCTCCGTCACCCTCTTCGTGGTCCTGCTCGCCGGCCTCTACCTGCTGCTGGCCCGCCGCAGCGAGCAGGACGACCTGGTCGTCGGCATCCCGACCACCGGGCGCAACCGGCCCGAACTCGAAGGCCTGATCGGCTTCTTCAACAGCACCGTGGCGCTGCGCGCCGACCTGTCCGGCGCCCCGTCGGTGACCGCCTTCCTGCACCGGGTGCGCGCCGTGGTGCTGGAGGCCCTGGAGCACCAGGAGATCCCCTTCGACCGGGTCGTCCAGGCGCTGACGGACGAGCGCGATCCGGGCCGGAGCCCGCTGTTCGACGTGTTCTACGTGCACCAGGAGCTGCCGCCGATCCAGCAGATCGAGGGCACCTCGACCGGGTACTTCGACATCGGCCACAGCGCCGGCAACCTGTTCGGCGGCCTGCCGGCGGGCACCGCCAAGTTCGACCTCACCCTGATCACCTCCGACCGGGTCGGCGACGACGCCATGACCGCCTGCCTGGAGTTCAGCACCCAGCTGTTCACGAGCGCGACGGCGGCCGCGTTCGTCGAGGAGTACACGGAGCTGCTCCGTGAACTCGCCACAGCTGACGGCGAGTTGCCGATCTCCCGGCTGTGGGCCGGGGCGCCGGAGGCCGTCTCCTCCGACGCGGCGCTGCCAGCCGCTCTGTCCGGGCCCGTCCGGCTCGACGTCCCCACCGACCGCCCCCGCCCGGGCCGCCCCGACTACACCGAGCGCAGCGTCACCGTCCCGGTCGACGAGTCGCTGCGCGGCGCCATCGCCCGGTTCGGCCCGCACCCCGACCGGGTGCTGCGGGCCGGCTGGCTGGTGCTGCTCTCGTGGATCGCCGGCCAGGACGAGGTGGCGGTCGGCCTGCCCGGCGGTGCTCTGCTGCGAGCCGACCTCGCCGACGAGCCCGCCTTCACCGACCTGCTCGGGCGCACCACCCCCGACGGGACGGCCGGCCCCGGAGCCGAGCCCCCGGTCCGCTCCCGGGGCGACGGCGGCGGCGACGGCGGCCCGGGTGGGGCCGAACTCGACCTGGGGTGGCGGGCGGAGAGCGGCGCCGCCCCCACGGCGCTGACCGTGCACTACGCCCCCGAACTCTTCGACCCGCCGACCGCGACCGGCTTCGCCACCGGCCTGCGCGAGCTGCTGCGCGGCCTGCTCGCCGAGCCCGACCGCCCGGTCCACGACGTGGCGGCCGACTACGCCGACTACGCGGACCAGGCCGACGGTGCCGACCACGCCGACCACTCAGACCACGGCGACGTGCCCGAGACCGTGACCCCGCACTCCGACGACGACACCGTGAGGGCCCTGTGAGCAGCTCCACCGCCACCCCGCTCGACGCCGCCCGGCGTGCCGTCCTGCGGGACACCCCGCTCCTGTCCGCCGACTGCGTGGCGCGCCTGGTCCGCTTCGAGGGCCCGGTCGGGCTGGACCGGCTGCGCCGCGCCGTGGCCCGGGCCCTGGCCGAACGCCCGGACCTGCACGCCGGCTACCGCGCCGCCGCCGGGGGCGGCCCCGGCCTGCTCCGCCCGGCCGACCCGGCCCAGCCGCCCGCCGTCGCGGTGATCGACCTCGACCCGGAGGAACTGGACGGCTGGCTCGCCGCCGAGCTCGTCCGCCCGTTGGACCTGCTCGGCGGGCCGCTGCTGCGCCACGTGCTGATCCGCCGATCCGACGGCGGGCTCAGCTGGTTCCAGCGCCACCACCGGCTGGTCGACGACGACGCCGGGCTGGCCGCGCTCGTCCGCCGGGCCGGCGAGCTGTACGCCGAGGACGCCGCGGATGCCGAGACGGCCCCGGCCTCCACCGGCACGCCCGCTCCCACCCCGGACCCGGAGGCCGACCGGCCCGCCGACCGGGCGTACTGGCGGGAGGTCCTGGGGGCCGCCGGCCCCGAGCCCGCCGCCGCCCGTCCGGCCGGGGCCGTCGCGCCGCCGGCCGAGCTGCCCTGGCTGCCGGTGGCCGACCCGGCCGCACTGGCCCGGGCCGCCCGGGCCGGCGGCGCGGGCCCCGCCGCGGTGCTGCTCGCCGCCGCCGCCGTCCACGCGCACCGGCTGACCGGCGCCCGGGAGCTGCTGCTCGGACACTGGCGCCCGGCGCCCGGCCCGGGCGGCCGCGGCCTGGTCGTCCCGGTGCGCCTGGCCCCGGCCCCCGGGCTCAGCTTCACCGCCGTCCTCCGGCAGGCCGGCCGCGCCCTGCGCGCGGTCCGGCGCCACGGCCACCGGCCGGACCTCGACCTGCCCTGGGGCCCGTCCTCCGGGTACGGCCTGGTCACCGGGATCGCCGACAGCGCCGAGCGGGTGGCGTACGGCCCCGGGACGGTCGCCGTCCTGGCCCGCGCCTGGGGCGAGCCGCTGCCCGGCCTGTTTCTGCGCGCCGACCCCACCCCCGGCCCGGCGGACCGGGACGGGGCGTGGCGGGTCGCCGCCGGCGGCCACGGCGCCGACCCGGCGGCCCACCGCCGGCTGGTCCGGCTGCTGGCGCGGCTGGCGGCCCGGCCCGACGAGCCGATCCACTCCTTCGACCTCGCCGGTGAGGACGAGCTGGCCCTGCTGCGGAAGGCCAACGCCACCGAACACGCGGTGCCCGAGACCACCGTGCCCGCGGCGTTCGCCGCCCAGCTGGCGCGGACCCCGTCCGCCGTCGCGGTGCGCGGCGGGGGAGAGGTGCTGGACTACGCCGAACTGGACGGGCGCTCCGAGCGGATCGCCCGGCTGCTCGCCGGCCTCGGTGTCGGCCGCGAGGACGTCGTCGCGGTGCTGCTGCCCCGCACGCCCGCCCTGGTAGCGGCCGTGCTGGGCGTGCTGAAGGCCGGCGCCGCCTACCTCCCGGTCGACCCGGGCCACCCGCGCGGCCGGGTGGAGTTCGTGCTCGCGGACGCCCGCCCCCGGGTGGTCCTGACCACGGCGCAGCTGGCCGCCGCCGTGCTGCCGGAGCCGGCCGCCGACGGACCGTCCGTCGTCCTGCTGGACGAGCCCGCTGCCGTCGAGACCGCCGGCCCCGCGCCCGCCGGCTCCGCGCCCGCCGAGGCGAAGCCCACCCGCCCGCTGCCCGGCAACGCGGCGTACGTCATCCACACCTCCGGCTCCACCGGGACGCCGAAGGGCGTGGTGGTCACCCACCGGGCCGTGGCCAACCTCGCCGCCTGGGCGGCGGCCGAGCTCGGCCCCGAGGCCCTCTCCCGGGTGCTCGGCTCCACCTCGCTCTCCTTCGACCTGTCGGTCTTCGAGCTCCTGGTGCCGCTGTTCACCGGCGGCAGCGTCGACCTGGTGGACAACCTGCTCACGCTGCTGGAACGCCCGGACTGGTCCGGCAGCCTGGTCAACACCGTCCCGTCGGTGTACCAGCAGGTCGCCCGGGCCGAGTGGGTGCGCGAGCGGGCGACGACCTACGTGTTCTGCGGCGAGCCGCTGCCCGCCGCGCTGGTCCGCCAGGTGCACGCCCGCAACCCGGACGCCCGGGTGCTCAACCTCTACGGCCCCACCGAGGCCATCGTGTACGCCACGGCCGGGGCGTGCCCGCCCGGTGCGGACGGTGAGCCGTCGATCGGCGTGCCGATCGGCAACGTGCGCGCCCACGTCCTCGACCCGGCCCTGCGGCCCGCGCCGGTCGGCGTCACCGGCGAGCTCTACCTGGCCGGGGACTACCTGGCCCGGGGCTACGCCCACCGGCCCGGGGCCACCGCCGAGCGCTTCCTGCCCGACCCGTTCGGCCCGCCCGGCGCCCGGATGTACCGCACCGGGGACCTCGCCCGCTGGACCGCCGCCGGCGAGCTGGAGTACGCCGGCCGCACCGACCACCAGGTGAAGATCCGCGGCCACCGGATCGAACTCGGCGAGATCGAGGCCCGGTTGACGGAGCTGGACGGCGTCCGGCGGGCCGTGGTGGTCGCCACCGACGACGGCGAGGGCGACCGCCGCACGACGGCCTTCCTGGTCGCCGCCGAGGGCCGCCCGGCCGATCCGGAGGCCGTCCGGGCGGCGCTGCGCGAGGTGCTGCCCGCACCCGTCGTCCCGGCCGCCCTGGTCTTCCTCGACGACCTCCCGACCAACGCCAACGGCAAGACCGACCGCGGCGCGCTCGCCGCCCTGGCCGCCGGAACCGTGGACGGGGCGTCGCCCGAGCCCCCCGCCGCCCCGGCCGCCGGCCCCGTCGAGGTGCTGCGCGAGCTCTTCGCCGGCGTCCTCGGCCTGCCCGAAGTCGGCCCGGACGACAGCTTCTTCGCCCTCGGCGGCGACAGCATCCGCTCCATCAAGCTGCTCCGCCGGGCCCGCCGGGCCGGGCTGGCGCTCGCCCCGGAGGACGTGTTCGCGCACCCGACCCCGGCCGGACTCGCGGCCGTCGCCACCGCGCTCGACCCCGCCGACCAGGGCGCCGGCCGGCCCGCCGACGGCGAACTGCTCCCGCTGGACGCCGCCGGACGCGCCTGGTTGCAGGCCCGGTTCCCGGGCCACCGGGACGTGCTGCCGCTGACACCGCTCCAGGAGCGGCTGCTCTTCCCCACCCAGCACAGCCAGGGCGGCGGCGGGGCCTACGTGATGCGGCTGTGGATGCTCTTCGACGGGCGGCTCGACCCGGTGGCGCTGCGCCGCGCCGTCGAGGCGCTCTGCCGCCGCCACCCGAACCTGGCGGCCGGGTTCGTCCGCCTCCCCGACGGCCGCCCGGTGCAGGTCGTCCCGGACCGCCTGCCGCCGTTCACGGAGCTGGACCTCGGCGGCCTCACGGCGGCCGAACAGGAGGCGGAGACCGAGCGGTTGGCCACTGAGGCCAGGACCACCCGGTTCGACCCGGCCGACCCGCCGCTGATCCGCTTCACCCTGCTGCGGCTGGGCCCCGGGGAGGGCGCGGGAGCGCAGCGGTACCGGCTGGAGGTGGTCGCCCACCACACCCTGATCGACGGCTGGTCCAACCAGCTCCTCCTGCCGGAGCTGTTCGCCCTGTACCGCGACCCGGCCGGGCTGCCCGAGCCGGTGCCGCTGCGCGCCCACCTGGCCTGGCTGGCCGGCCGGGACCACGAGGCCGCCCGCCGGGCGTGGCGCGAGGCCCTGGCCGCGCCGATCGAACCCACCCTGGTGACGCCGCCCGGGCTGCCGCCCGCCGACGGGTGGCCGGGCCGCCGCTACCGGCTCCTGGGCGAGGAGCGCACCGAACGGCTCGGCGCCCTCGCCGCCGGGCTGGGCATCACGCTCAACACCGTGCTCCAGGCCACCTGGGCGCTGCTGCTGGCCGAGCGGACCGGCAGGCCCGACACCGTGTTCGGGATCATCGTCAACGGCCGCTCGCCGGAACTGCCGGGCTCCGAGTCCGTCATGGGCTTCCTGATCAACACCCTGCCGCTGCGGATCACCCTGCGGCCGGCGGAGTCGCTGGCCGGGCTGCTGACCCGGGTCCAGCGCGAGCAGGTCCGGATGATCGCCCACCAGCACCTGGGAATCCCCGCCATCCAGCGGGCGACCGGCCTCGGCGAACTCTTCGACACCGTCATGGTGTACGAGAACTTCCCGCAGTCCGGCGACCAGGGCGACGCGCTCCCGGGGGTGCGGATCACCGGCTCGGGCAGCGAGACGGCCGCGCACTACCCGCTGTCGCTGATGGCCATCCCGAGGGACGGCGGACTGGAACTCGACATCCTGCACCGGGAGGACGCCGTCGACGCCGAGGCCGCCGACGCCCTGCTCGCCCGGCTGCTGGGGCTGCTCGACACCCTCGTCGCCGAGCCGGACACCACCGTCGCCTCCCTCGGCCTGCTCGACTCCTGGCCCGCGACCGCCGGGCCCGCCCGCACCCCGCTCTCTGCCGCCGACGCCACCGTCGCCGCCGCCGACGCCGCCGTCCCCGCGCCGCCCGCCGACGGCCTGGAGCCCATGCTGGCCACCCTGCTGCCGCTGCGCTCGACCGGCACCGGCGCGCCGCTGTTCTGCGTGCACCCGGCCGCCGGGATCGGCTGGACGTACGCGGCGCTGCTGGGGCCGCTCGGCGACCGGCCGCTCTACGTCCTGCAGTCCCGCGGCCTCGACGGCCGGGGGCCGCTGCCGGCCAGCCTGGAGGAGGTGGCCGAGGACTGCGTGCGGGAGATCCGCGCCGTCCAGCCCGACGGGCCCTACCACCTGCTCGGCTGGTCGTTCGGCGGCCTGGTCGCCTACGCCGTGGCCGCCCGGCTGCAGGAGCAGGGTGCGGAGGTGGGCCTGCTCGCGATGCTCGACAGCTACGTGCTCGCCGACCTGCCCGCCCGCTCGGAGGCCGAGGTGCTCGCCGAGCAGGGCCACGTCCGCAACGCCCTGCTGCGGTTGACCGGCGTCGACCGGCCCGCCGACGCGCCCGCGCCGACCGCCGAGGAGTTCCTCGTCCTCGCCAAGGACTCCGACTCGCCGCTCTCCGTCTTCTCCGAACACCGCCTGACCGCGCTCGCCGAGGTCTACGACAACAACGTCCGGCTCGGCCGGGCCTTCCGCCCCGGCCGGTACCGCGGCGACCTGCTCCTCATCGAGGCCGTCCCGGAGACCAGCGGGCCCGTCCAGGACCCGGAGAGCTGGCTGCCCCACCTCGACGGCGGCCGGCTGCTGCGGCACCGGACCGACCACGGCCACCAGGACCTCGGCGGCCCGGCCGCCCTCGTCGACCTCGCCCCGGCGCTGCTCGACCGGCTCGGTGACCCGTCCGGGCCGCACGGGTCACCGAGCCCGCACGAGCCGCACCAGCCGCACGAGCCGGAAAGGAGCTGACCGGATGTCCGCCACGCCCGCCACGCCCGCCCGACGACGGCCGCTCACGGCCCCGCAGTCGGGAATCTGGTTCGGCCACGAGGCCGACCCCACCCGGCGGCGGTTCACCGCCGGCCAGTACGTCCAGTTCCACGGCGCGATCGACGAGGAGCTGTTCGAACGCGCGCTGCGGGGCGTGGTCGCCGGCAGCGAGAGCCTGCGGGTGCGCTTCGAGCCGACCGCCGACGGCGCCGTCCAGATCATCGAGGACGCCGCCGACTGGCCGCTGCACCGGCAGGACCTGCGCCACCACGAGGACCCGGCCGCCGCCGCCCGCGCGTTCCTCGCCGCCGAACTCGCCCACCCCTACGACCTGACCACCCGCCCGCCCTTCGACCACTTCCTGCTGCGGACCGGCGAGGCGGAGTACCTCTGGTACCTCCGGATGCACCACATCCTGTGCGACGGCGTGGGCGGGGCCGGGCTGATGCGCCGGGTGGCGGCCGAGTACACGGCGCTGCACGCGGGCGAGCCGCCCTCCACCGGCGTGCACGATCCGCTCCAGGCCCTGCTGGACGACGACGCCGCCTACCGCGCCTCCACCCGGTTCCGCACCGACGCCGCTTTCTGGGCCGAGGAGTTGGCCGGCCTCGGCGACCCGCCCCGCCTCGCGGGCGGGCGCGGCGCCCCGACCGGTTCGGGCCCGCGCCCGCCGGTCGCCGTCCGGACGGAGCTGTCCGCCGAACGCTGGGCCGCCGTCCGCGAGCGCGTCGGCGCGGGCTGGACGGCGCTGTTCCCGGCCGCGCTCGCCGTCGCGCTGCACGCCGACACCGGCGAGGGCACGGCGGTGATCGGCCTCGGCGTCCGCGGCCGGGACGCCGCGCTGGCCCGGCGGGCCCTCGGCATGACGGCGAACGTCGTCCCGCTGCGGCTCGCCGTCGACCCGGCCGCCACCGTCGGCGGCCTGGTGACGGCCACGGCGGACCGGGTCCGGGCCGCGCTGCGCCGCCAGCGGTACCGCTTCGAGGACCTGCTCCGCGACACCGCCGCCGCCCGGGGCGACCGGCCGCTGATCGGCCCCACCCTGAACCTGCTGCCGCTCGACCCGGGCCTGCGGTTCGGCGGGATCCCGGCCACCGTGCACGAGGTCTCGCCGGGCCTGCCCGAGGACTTCGCGCTCGGCGTCTACGACAACGGCCGCGCCACCCTGCCGGTGTTCGCCGACGCGGTCGGCGACTACCCCGAGGACACCGTCCGGGCCCACCTGGACCGGGTGCTCGACCTCGTGACGGCGCTGGCCGAGGCGCCCGAGGGGCTCCCGGTCGGCCGGCTGCGCACCGGCGGCGGAGCCGTCGCCCTGCCCGCGCCCACGCCCGCGCGGACCGAGCCGGACGGCGACACCCTGGTCTCGCTGTTCGAACGGCAGGCCGCCGCCCGCCCGCAGGCACCCGCCGTGGTGCTGGGGGAGACCGTCCTCACCTACCGCGAACTCGACCTGCGCGCCGACCGGTTGGCCCGCCGGCTCGCCGCCCGGGGCGTGCGCCGCGGCGACCTGGTGGGCGTCGCCCTGCCCCGCTCGCCGGACCTGGTGGTCGCGCTGCTCGGCGTCCAGAAGGCAGGCGCCGGCTACCTGCCGCTGGATCCGGACTACCCGGCCGAGCGGCTGCGCGAGACCATCGAGGACGCCGCGCCCCGGCTCGTGGTGACGGACGACTCCGCCCGGGCGGCGCTGCCCGACGGCGTCGAGACCCTGCCCGTCGACGGCGCGGCCGAGCCCGCCGACCGGACGCAGCCGCAGCGCCCCGGCCCGGACGGCGTCGCCTACGTCATCCACACCTCCGGCTCCACCGGCCGCCCCAAGGGCGTCCTGGTCACCCACCGCAACGTCACCCGGCTGCTCGCCACCACCGCCGACCGGTTCGGTTTCGGACCGGACGACACCTGGACCCTGTTCCACTCCTACGCCTTCGACTTCTCGGTCTGGGAGCTGTGGGGCGCCCTGCTGCACGGCGGCCGCCTGGTCGTCGTCCCCCGGGACACCGCCCGCTCGCCCGAGGAGTTCCTGCGCCTGCTCGCCGACGAGCGCGTCACGGTGCTCAACCAGACCCCCTCGGCGTTCACCCAGCTGGCCGCCGCCGACGCCGCCCACCCCGGCCCGAGCGCCCGGCTCGCCCTGCGCTACGTCATCTTCGGCGGTGAGCAGCTCGAACCCTGGCGGCTCGCGGACTGGTACCTGCGGCACCCGCAGGACGCGCCCCGGCTCGTCAACATGTACGGCATCACCGAGACCACCGTGCACGTCACGGCCGGCGACCTCGACGCCGCCGCCGTGGCCTCGGGCACCGCCACCATCGGCCGGCCGCTGCCCGACCTGCGGGCGTACCTGCTGGACGCCGCCCTGCGGCCGGTGCCCGACGGCCTGCCCGGCGAGCTGTACGTGGCCGGCCCCGGCCTCGCCCGCGGCTACCTCGGCCGCCCCGCGCTGACCGCCGGCCGCTTCACCGCCGACCCGTACGGCCCGCCCGGCAGCCGGATGTACCGCAGCGGGGACCGCGCCCGCCGCCGCCCCGACGGCGAACTCGAACACCTCGGCCGCACCGACCGGCAGGTGAAGATCCGCGGCTACCGCATCGAGCCGGGGGAGATCGAGGCCGCGCTCGCCGCACTGCCCGGCATCTCCGGCGCCGCCGTCCTCGCCACCGAACGGGAGCCCGGGCGCAAGGCGCTGACCGCCTACCTGCTCGGCACCGAGGAGGCCGTCCGCGCGGCCGCCGACCACGCCCACGCGTCGCTCCCGGACCACCTGGTGCCCGCGGCCTTCGTCGCCGTCGAGGCCTTCCCGCTGACCGCCAACGGCAAGCTCGACGAGCACCGGCTGCGGGCCCGGGAGGCCAGGGCGGCGGACGGCCGGGGCCGGGCGCCCAGCGGCGAGCACGAGACCCGGCTGCACCGGCTGTTCGGCGAACTCCTCGGGGCCGACGGCTTCGGCGCGGACGAGAGCTTCTTCGCCCTCGGCGGCGACTCCCTCTCGGCGAACCGGCTGGTGGTCCGCGCCCGGGCCGAGCTGCCCGCCGAGCTGTCGGCCGAACTGACCATCCGGGATGTCTTCGCGGCCCCCACCGTGGCCGGCCTGGCCGCCCGGATCGGTGCCCGCAGCGCCGCCCGCCAGGGCGAGGCGGTGGCCGGCCGGGCGCGCCCGCAGCGCCCGCAGGCCGGCCCCCGCCCGGAGCGCATCCCGCTCTCCTACGCCCAGCGCGGCCTGTGGTTCCTGCACCGGCTCGGCGAGCAGGCGTCGACCTACCACGTCCCGCTCGCCGCCCGGCTGACCGGGCCGCTCGACCTGGCCGCGCTACGGGCCGCCGCGGGCGACGTCCAGCAGCGGCACGAGAGCCTGCGCACCGTGTTCCCGGCCACCGACGGGCAGCCGTACCAGCGGATCCTCGACGACCCGCCCCTCCCGCTGACCGTCCGGCACCCCGACCCCGCCGACCTGGACGCGGCGGTGCACGAGGAGGTCCACCGGCCCTTCGACCTCGAACACGGCCTGCCCTGGCGGCTGGTGGTGTTCACCGCCGGGCCCGGCACCCACCTGCTGCTGATCGTCCTGCACCACATCACCGCCGACGAACAGTCGCTGGGCCCGCTGACCCGCGACCTCGCCGTCGGCTACGCCGCCCGGGCCCGCGGCCGGGCCCCCGAGTGGCCCCGACTGCCGCTCCAGTACGCCGACTTCACGCTCTGGCAGGGCCGGGAGCTCGGCCCGGCCGGCCGGCCCGACAGCCCGCTGGCCACCGAACTGGCGCACTGGCGCGAGACCTTGCACGCCGCACCGGGGCGCACCGCGCTGCCGGTGGACCACGAGCCACCGCCCGGCACGGCCCTGCGCGGGGCCGCCGCCGAGTTCCACTGGGACGCCGAACTGGTCGCCGCAGCAGCCGAATTGGCGGCCGGCCGGGGCGCCACCCTGTTCATGGTGCTGCACGCGGCCGTCGCCTGCCTGCTGGCCCGCTCCGGAGCGGGCACCGACCTCGTCCTCGGCACGGTCACCGCCGGCCGTGCCGACCCCGCCCTGGACGACCTGGTCGGCTACTTCGCCCAGCCGCTCGCCCTGCGCACCGACCTCTCGGGCCGGCCGGGCTTCGCGGAGCTCGTCGACCGCGTCCGGCACGCCGACCTCACCGCCTTCGCGCACGACCAGGCGCCCTTCGACCGGGTGGTGGACGCCCTCGCACCCGACCGGAAACTCGGCCGCCACCCGCTGTTCCAGGTGATGATCACCCTGCACGGCGGGCGCCGGCCGGCTCTCACCCTGCCCGGCCTGTCCGGCGCACCGCACCGATTCGAGCGGGTGATGGCCAAGTTCCCGCTGCTCTTCGAGTTCACCGAACAGCCGGACGGCACGGTGCGCGGCGTCCTGGAGTACAGCACCGGCCACTTCCGCCCCGAGACCGCCGACCGCCTGGCGCAGGGCCTCGGCCGTCTGCTGGCGGCCGCCCTGGCCGACCCGGCGGCACCCGTCGACACCCTCGACGGCCTCGACGCCCTCGACGTCCTTGGCACCCGCGACCTGTCCGACACCCCAGGCCCGGCTGCCCGCCCGCAGCCCGTCACCGGCCCGGAGGGCGGCTCGCCCGCCGAGGAGCAGCTGCGGACCCTGTTCGGCAGCGTCCTCGGCCGGGCGCGGCCCGGGCCGTCGGAGGGGTTCTTCCGGCTCGGCGGGGACAGCATCCTGGCGATCCAACTGGCCACCCGGGCTCGGTCGGCGGGAGTGCTGATCACGCCGAAGGACGTGTTCACCCACCAGACCCCGCGCGCCCTCGCCGCCGCCGCGGCCGTCGTCCCGGACGCCGGCCGCGCCCCGGCCGCCCGCCCGGCGGCGCCCGCGCCCCCGGGCGAGGTGCTGCCGCCCACCCCGATCGCGGACTGGCTGGCGGCCCGCGGCGGACCGATCCACGGCTACGCCCAGTCCCTGCTGTGCGAGGTGCCGCCCGGCGCCACCGAACACACCCTGCGCACCGCCCTCCAGCAGCTCGTCGACCACCACGACGCGCTGCGGACCCGCCTGACCGGGGCCCCGGGCGAACCACTCGCCTTCGAGATCCGGCCCGCCGGGACCGTCCCGGCGGCCCCGCTGCTGCACCGGATCGACCTCGCCCGCGAGGGCCTCGCCACCGCCCCCGGCCGCGACCCGGCGCCCGCCCTGCTGCAACTCGTCGCGGAACAGCGGCACGACGCCCGCCGCCGCCTCGACCCCTACCGGGGCGACCTGCTGCGGGCGGTCTGGTTCGACGGCGACCAGGGCGGCCTGCTGCTGATGGTGATCCACCACCTCGCCGTCGACGGCGTCTCCTGGCGGATCCTGCTCGACGACCTCGCCCGGGCCCACCGGGCCGCCGCCGACGGCCACCCGGCCGACCTCGCCGCCGTCCCCGTCACGGCCGCCGACTGGGCCCGTGCGCTGCGGGCCGCCGAGGCCGACCCGGCGGTCGCCGCCGACCGCGACCACTGGCACGGCCTGCTGACCGCCGGCACCGGGACCATCGGCACCCGGCCGCTGGACCGCACCCGGGACACCGTGGCCGGGGCCGCGACCCTGCGCACCACCCTGGGCGGCGGCCCGACCGCCGCCCTGCTGACCGACCTGCCCGACCGACTCGGCGCCGCCGTACCGGAGATCCTCCTCGGCGCCCTCGCCGCCGCCCTGCACGGCTGGCGCGCCCGCAGCGCCGACGGCCCGCTCCTGGTGGACGTCGAGGGCCACGGCCGCGACCCGGAACTCGCCGCCCTCGACGGCCTCGACCTCTCCCGGACGCTGGGCTGGTTCACGGTCATCCACCCCGTCCTGCTGGACACCGGCCCGGCCGGACCCGATACCGGGGGAGCAGCCCGCTCCGACGGTTTGGCCCGCACTGACGACCTCGCCGCCGCCGACGACCTGGCCCGCGCCGTCGCGGCCGCCCGGCGGGGCCTGCGGGCCACCCCCCACCGGGGCCTGACGTACGGGCTGCTCCAGCGGTCCGGCACGCTGCCCGACCGCCCGGCCCCGATCGCCTTCAACTACCTGGGCCGCTTCGACACCACCCGACGCGGCCCCTGGCAGCCCGTCCCCGGCACCCTGCGCGGCGAGGCCGACCCCACCCTGCCGCTCGCCCACACCCTCTCGGTCGACGCCTTCGTGGAGACCGGCCCGGACGGCCCGCGGCTGCGGGTCGAATGGGCCTGGCCGACCGGCGTGCTGGCCGCCGACGCGGTGGCCGAACTCGCCGCCCGCTGGGAGCAGGCCCTCACCACCCTGTCGTCCGCCGGCCCGCCCCGGGTCGAGCGGCCCGCAGCCGAGGCCCAGCCCGAGGAGCCCACCGAAGCCTCCGCCGGGGCGCCCGCCGAGGCCGCCGTCCTGCTGCCCGCCACGCCGCTCCAGGCCGGCCTGCTGTTCCACTCCCGCTACGCCGCCCACGACGGCCGCCGCGACCCGTACCTCGTGCAGCTCGTCCTCGACCTCACCGGTGCGATCGACCCGGAGCGGCTCCAGGACGCCGCCCGGCGGCTGCTGGCGCGCCATCCGCAGCTCGCCGGGGCCTTCACCAGCGGCGAGTCCGGCCCGCCGCAGCAGGTCGTGCCGGTCGAGGTGACGCTGCCCTGGCGCACCGTGGACCTCACCGGGCGGGCGGAGCGGGAGCAGTCCGCCACCGCCCGGCGGCTCGTGGAGGAGGACCGCCGGCCGTTCGCGGTCGACACGCCGCCGCTGATCCGCTTCACCCTGCTGCGGCTGGCCGCCGACCGGTGGCGGCTCGTCTTCACCCACCACCACCTGCTGCTGGACGGCTGGTCGGTGCCGATCGTGCTGCGCGAACTGCTCGCGCTGCACCAGGGCGTCGACCTGCCCCCGGCGCCGTCCTACCGCCGCTACCTCGACTGGCTGGCCGGGCGCGACGACGCGGCCGCGCGCGGCGCCTGGCGCGCCGCCCTCGCCGGGGCCGAGCCCACCCGGGTCGGCCGGCCCGCGCCGGCCGGCGGCGAGGGCGCCGACGACGGCCCGTCGACGAGCGTCTTCACCCTGCCCGCCGGGCTCACCACCGGGCTGCGGGCGCGCGCCGCGCAGTGGGAGGTGACCCTCGGCTCCCTGGTGACGACGGCGTGGGCGCTGGTGCTCTCCCATCTCACCGGCCGCGACGACGTCCTGTTCGGCACCACCGTCGCCCAGCGCCCGGCCGAACTGCCGGAGGCGGAGCGGCTCGTGGGCCTGCTGATCAACACCGTTCCGGTCCGGGCCCGGCTGCACCCGGGCGAGCCGCTGCGCGAACTCGCCGCCCGGCTCCAGCGGGAGCGCACCGCGTTGCTGGACCACGAGCACCTGGGGCTCACCGCGGTGGAGGAGGCCGCCGGCGCCGGGCGGCTCTTCGACAGCTCACTGGTGTTCGAGAACTACCCGCTGGACGAGGCCGGGTTCGTCGAGCCCGCGCCGGGCCTGCGGATCGGCGCCGTCGAACCGTTCGACGGCACCCACTACCCGCTCTCGCTGGTGGTGCTGCCGCGCCAGGGCGGCCTGGACGTGCGGCTCCAGCTGCGCCCCGCCGAACTGGACCGGTACCTCGACGCGGACCGGCTGCGCACCTTGCTGACGGCCGCCTGCGCCGCCCTGGCCGGTCCGGGCGCGGACGCGCTGACCACCGGCCGGGTCGACCTGCTGCCGCCCGTCCAGCGGGCGGGGCTGCGGGCCTGGGGCACCGGCCCGGCGGCCGACGCCGAACTGGTGTCGGTCGGCGCGCGGTTCGAGCGGCTGGCGGCCGACCACCCGGAGCGGATCGCCCTGCGACACGTCGACGCCACCACCACGAACGGCACCGGTACCGCCACCACCACGTACGGCGCGCTGAACGCCGACGCCAACCGGCTGGCCCACCACCTGGCGGCCCTCGGGGTGCGGCCCGGCACCCGGGTCGCCGTACGGCTGCCGCGCAGCCCGGAGGTGCCGGTGGCGATGCTGGCGCTGGCCAAGCTCGGTGCCGTCTGCGTCCCGCTGCACCCGGGGTTCCCGGCCGAGCGGCTGCGCGCGCTCGCCGCCGAGGCGGGCACCGAACTGCTGCTGGACGCCGACCTGTTGGCGGCGGCCCGGCGGGCGGGCGGGAGTACGGACGACCCCGGAGTGGAGGTGCGGCCCGGGCAGGTCGCCCAGTTGCTGTACACCTCGGGCTCGACCGGCCGCCCCAAGGGCGTGGCGGTCACCCACCGCAACATCCTCGCCCTGGCCGACGACCCGCTGTGGCACGGCCCCGACCACGACCGGGTGCTGTTCCACTCGCCGCACGCCTGGGACGCCATGGTGTACGAGCTGCTGATGCCGCTGCTGACCGGCCGCCAGGTGGTGGTGGCCCCGCCGGGGGAGCTGACCCCGGCGGACTACGCCCGGGCCGTCGAGCGCGGCGGCGCCACCGCGGCCTGGCTGACGGCGGGCCTGTTCGACCTGCTGACCGAGCAGATCCCGGCGGCCCTGGCCCGGTTGCGCCTGATCTGCACCGGCGGCGACGTCGTGCCCCCGGCGGCGCTCGCCCGGGCCCGGCGGGCCGCGCCCGGCCAGCGGCTGCTGGACCTGTACGGGCCGGTGGAGAGCACGACCTTCGCCCTGGGCCACGAAGTCCCGGCGGGCCCGGTCCGCGAGGGCGGGGCCGTCCCGATCGGCCGCCCGCTCGCGGGGACGAGGGTGCTGCTGCTGGACGCCGCGCTGCGCCCGGTGCCGCCGGGCGTCCCCGGCGAGATCCACCTGGGCGGCGAGGGCCTGGCCGCGGGCTACCACGGAGCCCCGGCCCGGACGGCCGAGCGGTTCGTCGCCGACCCGTACGGCCCGCCGGGCGGCCGGCTGTACCGCACCGGGGACCTGGGCCGGTGGGACACCGAGGGCCGGCTGCACTTCCTGGGGCGCGCGGACCGGCAGGTGAAGATCAACGGGTTCCGGATCGAACCGGGCGAGATCGAGGCCGCGCTGTGCGCCGAGCCGGAGGTCACCGCCGCCCGGGTGGTGCCGCACGGGGCGGGCCCGGCCGGCCGCTCGCTGGTCGGGTACGTGGTCGCCGACCGGCCGGTGGCCGCCGGCGAACTGCGCCGCCGGCTCGCCGGGCGGCTGCCGCGCCACCTGGTGCCCGCCGTGCTCGTCCCGGTCGAGGCGCTGCCGCTGGACGCCAACGGCAAGGTCGACACGACCGCCCTGGGCCCGCCGCAGCGGTCGGCCCCGGCGCCGACCCGCTCGCCCCGCCGGGAGGTCCTGGCGGCACTGTTCGCGGAGGTGCTGCGGGTGCCGGCGGTCGCGCCGGAGGACGACTTCTTCGCGCTCGGCGGCAACTCGATCGCCGCGATGCGGCTGGCCGGGCGGATCCGGTCCACCCTGGGGGTCGACGTGCCGCTCGGTGAGCTGTTCGACGCGCCCACGGTGGCCGGGCTGGACCACCGGCTCGACCGCGCCGCCCGTACCGACGGCACCGACGGCACCGAAGGCAGCGCCCCGGCGTTCGGCGACCGGACGGCCCGGCCCGACCGGCTGCCGCTCGCCCCCGCCCAACTGCGTCTGTGGACGGCCAACTACCTGGGCGAGCACCGCCCGGACTACCTCACCACGCTGGCCCTCGACCTCACCGGCGGGCTCGACCCCGCCGCGCTGCGGGCCGCCCTCGGCGACCTGGTGGCCCGGCACGAGGCCCTGCGGACCGTCCTGCCGTACGGCCCGGACGGCCCCGAGCAGCGCATCCTCGCGCCCGCCGACGCCCCGCCCGATGCCCCGCCCGCCGACGCCGACCTCGCCGAGGCCTTCCTCGCCGCCGTCCCGTCCGCCGCGCCCCGCTTCCTCGACGTCCCGCCGGAGCGGCTGGACGCCTGGATCGCCGCCGAACTCGACCGCGGCTTCGACCTGTTGACCGAACCGCCGCTGCGCACCGCCCTGTTGCGCAGCGGCCCCGACCGGCACACCCTGCTGCTGGTGCTGCACCACGCGACGGTGGACGGGCACGCGCTCGAACCGCTGCTGGCCGACCTGCGGTTCGCCTACCGGGCCCGGGCGGCCGGCGGGGCGCCTCGCTGGCCGTCGCCCGCCGTCCAGTACGCCGACCACGCCCTGTGGCTGCGGCGGCGATTCGGCGACGAGGACCGCCCGGAGAGCCCGGCCGCCCGGCAGGCCGCCTACTGGAAGGGCGCGTTGGCCGCCCTGCCGCCGTGGCGGGGCCTGCCGGACGCCACCGGCGCCCCGGGCGCCGGGCCGGGCGCGGCCGGCACCGTCCGCTTCGCCCTGGACCAGCGGGAGCACCGCCGGCTGGCGGCCGCCGCCCGGGCCTGCTCGGCCGGCACCGGCATGGTGGTGCAGGCGGCGTTCGCCGCCGCGCTGGGCGACCTCGGCGCGGGGCACGACCTGCCGATCGGGGTGCCGCTGGCCGGCCGGGACGACGAGGTGCTGGACGGCGTGGTCGGCTGCCTGGTCAACACCGTGGTGCTGCGGGTCGACACCTCCGGCGCCCCGACGGCCCGCACCCTGGTCGGGCGGGTCCGGGAGCGGCTGCTGGCCGCCCACGCCCATCAGGACCTGCCGTTCGACCGGGTGGTGGAACTGGTCAACCCGGCCCGGCAGGCGGGCCGCCAGCCGCTGTTCGGGGTGGCGGTCTCCCACCTGGTGCGGGCCGAGCCGGCCGACGGCGGGCGGTGGGCCGACGCCGTGGCGGTCGCCGAGCGGCCCGTCCCGGTGGCCCGCACCGCCGTGGACCTGCTGCTCCAACTGGTGGAGCGGCGGACGGCGGACGGCGCACCCGGCGGGCTGGAGTGCGCCCTGGTGCACGCGCTGGACGGCTGCGACGAGCCGACCGCCCGGCGGGTGGTGGCCGCCTTCCGGCGGCGGGTCACCGAGTTCTGCGACGAGTTGAACAACGAGCTGAACGACGAGCTGAACAACGAGCTGAACGACGAGGTCGACGGCGGGCTCAACGACGAGCCGGCCGACGAGTTGAACGACCTTGCCCAAGTGCACGACCACAACCACGAAGTGAGGGTCCGATGAGCAGCACCAACCCCTTCGACGACGAGCAGGGCGCGTTCCTGGTCCTGGCGAACGAGGAGAACCAGCACGCGCTCTGGCCCGCCTTCGTCGACGTGCCCGCCGGTTGGCGCAGCGTGTTCGGCGAGGAATCCCGGCAGGCCTGCCTGGACTACGTCGAGAAGAACTGGACCGACCTGCGTCCGCGCAGCCTGGCCGAGGCGATGGACGCCCGCGTCGACTGAGCGCGATCGGCCGGTCCATCAGGGCTGTTCCACCCTGGCTTAAGGATCTTCCGCCCCCCGCAAGCGAACTGACAGCATGTCAGGGACGGGCGCGGGGCCGGCCCGCAGGAACGAGTGCGGCGCGCCTGGGTTTCCCCCACGCCCGGCCGCGCCGCCGGCGAGCCGGCCCCGGAGCCCCGCAGGCACCCGATTGCCGCCCGTCCGGACCGAAGCGCCACCGCCCGTTGTCCGAAGCCCTCACGAGGAGTCACCGATGAACGCTGTCACCCCGCGCCCCGCCGAGCGCACGGCCCGGCCCCGGCACTACCTGATGTGCCGCCCCAGCCACTTCGAGGTCACCTACGCGATCAACCCGTGGATGGACCCGGCGAAGCCGGTCGACACCGGGCTCGCCGTGGCGCAGTGGGAGCGGCTGTACGCGCTCTACCAGGAGCTCGGTCACCGGGTCGACCTGATCGACCCGATCCCGGGCCTGCCCGACATGGTCTACGCGGCCAACGGCGCCACCGTGGTGGACGGCAAGGTGCTCGGCGCCCGCTTCCGCAACGCCGAGCGGGCCGCCGAGGGCCCCGCCTACCTGGAGTGGTTCCGTGCCAACGGCTACCCCGAGCTGCACGACCCGGAGCACGTCAACGAGGGCGAGGGCGACTTCCTGGTCACCGCCGAGTACGTGCTCGCCGGGCGGGGCTTCCGCAGCACGCCGGCCGGCCACGCCGAGGCCCAGGAGTTCTTCGGGCGCCCGGTGATCGGCCTGGAGCTGGTCGACCCGCGCTACTACCACCTGGACACCGCGCTGGCCGTGCTGGACGGCGACGAGATCATGTACAACCCGGAGGCCTTCTCCGCGGGCAGCCGCGAGGTGCTGGGCCGGCTGTTCCCGGACGCGGTGCTGGCCGACTCCGGCGATGCCGCCGTGTTCGGCCTCAACGCGGTCAGCGACGGCCTGCACGTGTTCCTGCCGGAGGCGGCCACCGGCCTCGCCGACAAGCTGCGGGAGCGCGGCTTCGAGCCGATCGGTGTCGACCTGTCCGAGCTGCTCAAGGGCGGCGGCAGCGTCAAGTGCTGCACGCTGGAGCTGCGCCACCGCGCCTGACCGTCGTCCGTCCGCCGTCCGCCCCTTCGTCCGCCCCCGTGACGCCGGGGGCGGACGAACGGGGCGGACTCGGGCCGTACGTCCACCGCGCACCAACGCGACGGGCCGCGCGGGCCTCCCCCCGAGGAGGTCCGCGCGGCCCGTCGGCGTCGCGCCCCGGTGCCGCCGCCCGACGGCGGCGGCCCGGTGGCGGCTCAGTCCGGCCGCCCCGCGCGCGGCGGCCCGCTCTCGGCCCAGCGCTTCAGCAGGGCGGCCGCCGCGCCCGAGTCGACCGCCTCGGCGGCCCGGGGCAGCGCGGCCGCCAGCCGCTCGACGACCGGCCGTTCGGAGGGCGTCAGCGCCGCCAGGCCGGCCGCCGCGGACAGCAGGACGGCGTCGCGGACGGGGCCCTGCTCGCCGTCCAGGACGGCGTGGACCACGCCCGCGTTGTGGGCGGCGTCGCCGCCGCGCAGCGCGTCCGGGGCCGCCGTGGCGATCCCGAGCTCGCGCGGGTCGAGCCGCTCCTGCACGAACCGGCCGGTGGTCGCCGTCCAGACCGTCGAGGTGGTGGAGACGGACAGTTCGTCGAGGCCGTCGTCGCCCCGGAAGACCAGCGCGTCCACGCCCTGGCGGGCGAACACGGCGGCGATCAGCGGGCCCAGCCGGGGATCGGCGACGCCGACCGCCATGGCCGTGGGCGAGGCCGGGTTGGTCAGCGGGCCCAGCGCGTTGAACGCCGTCGGCACGCCCAACTCCTTGCGGGCGACGGCCGCGTGGCGGAACGCCGGGTGGAAGGCGGGGGCGAAGCAGAAGCCGATCCCGACCTCGCGCACCGAGCGGGCCACCTCCTCGGCGGAGAGTTCCAGCGCGATGCCGAGCCGCTCCAGCACGTCCGCCGAGCCGGAGGCGGAGGAGGCCGAGCGGTTGCCGTGCTTGACCACCCGGGCCCCGGCGGCGGCAGCCACGATCGCGGCCATGGTGGACACGTTCACGGTCTTCGCGCCGTCCCCGCCGGTGCCGACGATGTCCAGCGTCGGCCCCGGCACGTCGACCCGCACCGTGTGCTCGCGCGCGGCCCGGACCAGCCCGTCGACCTCCTCGGCGGTCTCGCCCTTGGCCCGTAGCGCCACCAGGAACCCGGCCAGCTGCGCCGGCGCCGCCTCGCCGCGCATCACCCGGTCCATCGCCCAGGCGGTGTCGGCGGTGCTCAGGTCCGTCCCGCCGATCAGCGCCGCGAGCAGCTGCGGCCAGCTGCGCGGTTCACCATTCCCTGTCACTGGTCACCCATTCCGCTCGTCGATTCCGATGTGCGTGCGGTCAGCGCCCGGCGCCGACCGCGAGGAAGTTCTCCAGCAGCTGCATGCCGCCGGTGGTGGTGATGCTCTCGGGGTGGAACTGCACCGACTCGATGGGCAGGCTGCGGTGCCGCATGCCCATGACGTAGCCGTCGTCGTCGGCGGTCGCGGTGAGTTCCAGGTCCTCGGGCAGCGGCTGGGTGACGATCAGGGAGTGGTACCTGGTCGCGGTGAGGCTGTTGCCGAGGCCGGCGAACAGGCCGCGCCCGTCGTGCGTCACGGTGCTGGTGCGTCCGTGCATCAGCCGGTCGGCGACCTGGACCCGCCCGCCGAACGCCAGGCCGATCGCCTGGTGGCCCAGGCACACGCCGAGCAGCGGGACCTTCCCGGCGAAGTGGTGGACGAGTTCGACGTGGCCGGAGGCCGCCGGGTGCCCGGGGCCGGGGCCGAGCACGACCGCGTCGGGCGCGGTCGCGGCCAGCTGTTCGGGGGTGCGGGTGTGCGAGCGGACCACCTCGGTGTCCGCGCCGAGCGCCCGCAGGTACTGGTCGATGATGTGGACGAAGCTGTCCCGCGCGTCCACCAGCAGAACCTTCACGCCGTCAACTCCTCACCCGTCAGGGCCCAGTAGGCGGCGCCCAGCTTCGCCAACGTCTCGTTCCACTCGCCCTCGGGGGTCGAGTCGGCGACGATCCCCGCGGAACTCTGCACGGAGTACACCGCGCCGTCGTGCGCGATCGTGCGGATGCACAGCGCCAGTTCGCTCCAGCCGCCGACGTCGATCAGGCCGACGGCGCCGGCGTAGGCCCCGCGCGGCTCCCGCTCGATCTCGTGGATGATCTCCATGGCACGCAGCTTCGGCGCGCCGGTCATGGTGCCGGCCGGGAAGGTCGCGCACAGCGACCGCCACACGTCGGCGTCCTCCTCCAACTCGGCGCTGACCGTGGACACCAGGTGGAAGACGTGCGAGAAGGTCTCCACCACCATCAGGTCGTCGGCCGTCAGGGTGTGCGGCTTGCAGACCCGGCTGATGTCGTTGCGGGAGAGGTCGACCAGCATGACGTGCTCGGCCTGCTCCTTGGTGCTCGCCAGCAGGGCCTTGATCCGCCGCTCGTTCTCCTCCTCGTCCTGGTCGCGACGGGTGGTGCCGGCGATCGGGCGCATCACGATCCGGCCGTCCTCGATCCGGAACAGCAGCTCGGGGCTGGCGCCGATCAGCGTGCCCTCGCCGTTCGGGAGCAGGTACATGTGCGGGGAGGGGTTGCGCGAGCGCAGCCGCCGGTAGACCTCGACCGGCGTCAGCGCGGTGCGGACGTCGATCCGGTGGCCGACCTGGATCTGGTAGATGTCGCCGACCCCGATGTGCTCCAGACAGCGCTGAACCCAGCCGTGGAAGGTGTCGCGGTCCACGCTGTCGTGCACGGACTGCGGGCGGACGGCCGCCGGGCACGCGGCCTGCGGCTCCTGCCCGGCCGCCTCCCGGGCCGCGCCCGCGAGGTCGTGGCGGCCGTGCTCGCCGAAGGCCGGGCTGTCGGCGGTCCGCAGGACCGGCGCGCCGTCGGTGCCGTAGTGCACGCTGTCGCGGAACAGCGTCAGTACGGCGTCCGGGCGGGCCGGCGGCAGCGCCCGGGCCGGCAGGTCCTCCATGTGCCAGGCCGCGTCGTAGCCGAACCGGGCCAGGAAGCCGAAGTGGAAGCGGTCGCCGGGCAGGCCCGGCTCCAGGCCGAACAGGCCCTGCGCGCGTCGCAGGAACTCCCAGACGCGGGCCGGGTCGGGGGCCTCCAGCCGCCCGGGGGCGTTGGCGGCGGGGGTGAGGCCCGCCGCCTCGGCGGTCGCCCGCAGCACCGGGGCGAGCTCCGCGATCCCGTCGATCTCCAGGTACGAGCCGTACAGCCGGATCTCGGCGAGCGGACCGCAGCCGAGCACCGCGGGCCCGCCCTGCCGGCCGGACTCGGTCAGGCTCTCCAGCAGGTACACCTGCTCCGCGCCGAGCCGGTCGCCCAGCCGCGTGTACAGCTCCAGCGGGTCGTGCGGCGGCAGCGGCTCGGTGCCGAGCCGGACGGCGAACGGAGGGTGCGATGGCGCGTCTGGCATCGGAATCCTCATCGTGAATGGCCGGCTGGGTACGGCCGGTGAACGAATGGCCCCCAGTCAATCCGTTCGTCCCGGAAGGCGGTCAGACCAGTTCTCCGGTGTGGGAGCAGGCCAATTCGCGGACGCTTGACCTTCTTTCCGCGGCCGGGCTGCAATGAGCGGGCCAGCGATTTCCGTTCCCATCCGAGGGCCGTGATGAATCGAATTCCGCAGACCGGAGCACCTGCCGCCTGGCGTTCCCTGCCGGCGGCCCAGCAACCGCAGTGGCCGGACCAGGCGGCGCTGCGCGAGGTGGTCGCCGACCTGTCGGCCGCCCCGCCCCTGGTCCTCGCCGAGGAGTGCGACCGGCTGACCGACCGGATGGCCGCCGTCGCCGCCGGCGAGGCCTTCGTCCTCCAGGGCGGCGACTGCGCCGAGACCTTCGGCGGCCTCACCGCGGACGCGGTCACCGCCAAGCTGCGCACCCTGCTGCAGATGGCGGTGGTGCTGACCTACGCGAGCGGCGTCCCGGTCGTGAAGATCGGCCGGCTGGCCGGGCAGTACGCCAAGCCCCGCTCCCAGCCGGACGAGACCCGCGACGGCCTCAGCCTGCCCTCCTACCGGGGCGACGCGGTCAACGGCCCGGAGTTCACCGAGGCGGCCCGCCGCCCGGACCCGGCGCGGCTGCGGCGGATGTACGAGGCGTCGGCGGTCACCCTCAACCTGGTCCGCGGCTTCGCGGCCGGCGGCAGCGCCTCCCTCTACCAGGCCCACCAGTGGAACCGCGGCTTCCTGGAGGATTCCACCGAGGCCCGCCGCTACGAGGAACTGGCCGACGGCGTGGACCGCGCCCTGCGCTTCCTGAAAGCCTGCGGCTGCGACCCGGCCGGGCTGCTGGAGGCCGAGTTCTTCGCCAGCCACGAGGGACTGCTGCTGGACTACGAGCAGCCCCTCACCCGCACCGACCCGCGCACCGGGGCGCACTACGCCACCAGCGGGCACCTGCTCTGGGTCGGCGAGCGGACCAGGGGCCTGGACGACGCGCACATCGCCTACTTCGCCGGGATCCACAACCCGATCGCCGTCAAGCTCGGCCCCACGACCACCGCGGACGAGGTCCTCGGCTACGTCGACCGCCTCGACCCCGACCGCCGGCCCGGCCGGCTGACCTTCGTGGTGCGGATGGGCGCGGGCCGGGTGCGCGAACTGCTGCCGCCGCTGGTGGAGAAGGTCACGGCGGAGGGCGCCCGGGTCGCCTGGATCTGCGACCCGATGCACGGCAACACCGTCCAGACCGACGACGGCCGCAAGACCCGCCGCTTCGACGACATCCTGGGCGAGGTCGCCGGCTTCTTCGAGGTGCACCGGGAGCTGGGCACGCACGCCGGCGGTATCCACGTCGAGCTCACCGGCGACGACGTCACGGAGTGCCTCGGCGGCGGTGACCAGGTCCGCGCCGAGGACCTTCACCAGCGCTACGAGACGGCCTGCGACCCGCGGCTGAACCACCGCCAGTCCCTCGATCTCGCCTTCCGGGTCGCGGAGCTGATGAAGGCCTGAAACCGCCCCGGGCGACGGTTGGCCGGATCGGTGCGCGCCGATCCGGCCAACCGGCATTTCCGTGCCGATTTTTCGTGGGTCACCCGAGGGTGCGGGCGCCGACCGCAACCCGTCAGGCGGCGTCTTTTGGGGAGAACTGAATAGCGTTGACCCATTGACCGGGCCGTCCTTAGAGTGCCTTGCGATCCTGCGCCTATTCCTCTGGGGGGAGTGGAAACGGTGGGGCACAGACCTGGTTCCGGCATACGCCACGACGGCAGTTCCTCACCCGTGCCCCGGGTCGAGTACCGCATTCTCGGCCCGCTCGAAGCGCTCGTCGACGCCAGGCCGCTGAACCTCGGCGGGATCCGGCAGCAGACGGTGCTCGCCGCGCTGCTCCTCGACGTCAACCGGGTGGTCAGCGTGGACCGCCTGGTCCGCGCCCTCTACGAGGAGGCCCCGCCGGCCACCGCCCGCGCGCAGTTGCAGATCAGCGTCTCCGCCCTGCGCCGGCTGTTCGCCGCGCACGGCCTCTCCGACGTCATCACCACCCACCCGCAGGGCTACATGGTGAAGGCGGCTGACGACCAGCTCGACCTGCTCCAGGCCCGCGACCGGGTCGGGAAGGCGCGGGCGCTGCGCGACCAGAAGGCGGAGGCCCACGACCGCACGGCGGAGGACCGCGACCGCAGGGCGGAGGCCCAGGACCGCAAGGCGGAGGCCGCCGCCCTCTTCCGGCAGGCGCTCGGACTGTGGCGCGGCGACCCCCTCGGCGGCCTGCCCAGCGAGTCGATCCGCTCCGCCGCCGGCCAGCTCACCGAGCAGTGGGTCGGCGCCACCGAGGAGTGCATCCAGCTCGAACTCGCGCTCGGCCGGCACGGCGCGGCCGTCGGCGAACTCCTGGGCCTGGTCGACGAGTTCCCGTTACGGGAGCGGCTGCGCGGCCAGCTGATGCTGGCGCTCTACCGCTCCGGGCGCCAGACCGAGGCGCTCCAGGTCTACCGCGACACCCGCCAGTGGATGATCGACGAACTCGGCGTCGAACCCGACCCCCGGCTGCAGCGGCTCGAACTCTCCATCCTCGCCGGCGACCCCCGGCTCGACCTGCCCGACAGCCGTCCGGCCGCCGCCCACGGTGCCCCGGCCGCCGAGCCCGCCGCCGCGCCGCCCGTGGCGCCCGCCGCCCCCGCCGCCGTCCCGGAGATGCTCCCCGCCGACCTCGCCGACTTCACCGGCCGCGAGCACCTGCTCGCCGGCCTGCGCGAACGGCTGCTGCTCTCCTCCCACGACCAGTCCCGGCTCGCCGTCCCGATCGTCTCCGTCGTCGGCAAGGCCGGGGTCGGCAAGACCGCCGTGGCCGTCCACGCGGCCCACCAGATCGCCGCCGAGTTCCCCGGCGGGCAGCTCTTCGCCGACCTGCACGCCGGGGCCCCCGACACCGTCGGCCCGGCCCAGGTGCTGGAGCGCTTCCTGCGCGCCCTCGGCGTCAACGGCACCGCCATCCCCGACGGGCTGGAGGAGCGCGCCGAGATGTACCGGGCCCTGCTCGCCGAGCGCCGGGTGCTGATCGTCCTCGACAACGTCGCCACCGAGAGCCAGATCACCCCGCTGCTGCCGGGCAAGCCCACCTCGGCCGTGATCGTCACCAGCCGGCGGCACATCGGCAGCCTCGCCGGAGCCGTCCGGGTGGACGTCGACACCTTCGACCCCGACCAGTCCGCGGAGCTGCTCGGCCGGATCGCCGGCCCCGCGCGGGTGGCGGCCGAACCGGAGGCGGCGAAGGCGCTCGCCGAACTCTGCGACCACCTGCCGCTGGCGCTGCGCATCGCCGGCGCCCGGCTCGCCGCCCGGCCGCACTGGGAGATCACCGAACTGGTGGAGCGGCTGGAGGACGGGACCCGCCGGCTCGACGAGCTCAAGTACGCCGACGTCGGCATCAGGGCCGGCCTCTCGCTCACCTACGAGAGCGTCAGCGAGGACGCCCGCCGGCTGCTGCGGCGGATCGCCCTGATCGACGAGGGGCCGTTCTCCACCTGGGTCGGCATGGCGCTGCTCGACCTGCCCGAGTACCAGGTCCAGGACCTGATCGACGAACTCTCCGACGCCCAACTGCTGGACGCCGTCGGCACCGCGCCCGGCCGCCACACCCAGTACCGGCTGCACAACCTGATCCGGGTCTTCGCGCGCGAACGCCTCGTCGACGAGGAGAGCGTCGAGGAGCGGGAGGCCGCACTGGCCCGGGTGATCGGCTGCTTCCTCTACCTGCTGATCGAGGCGAGGCAGCGCGAGTACGGCCGCGACGTGCTGATCCGCGGTCGCGGCACCGCCCTGCACCCGCTGCCCGCCCGGACGGTGGACCGGCTGCTGGCCGAGCCGCTGCGGTGGTTCGCCCGGGAGCGGCCCATGCTCGTGCCCCGGGTCAGGCAGGCGGCCATGATGGGCCTCACCGCGCACTGCTGGGAACTCGCCGTCACCGCCGTGACGTTCCTGGAGACCCACGGCCGGCTCGACGACTGGCGCGACACCCACGAACTCGCCCTCGCGGCCGCCCGCAAGGGCGGCGACCGGCTCGGCCAGGCCGCCGCCCTGCACTCCCTCGGCTCGCTCGCGCTGACCCGGCAGAACTTCGCCGCCGCCGAGGAGCGCTTCCGCCAGGCCGCCGGGATCTTCACCGACCTCGGCGACGACCTCGGCTCCGCCCTGACCGCCCGCGGCCTTGGCTACCTCGCCCGGGTGGACGGCCGGATCGACGAGGCGACCGCCCACTACCAGGCCGCCCTCACCGTCCTGCGGGCGAGCGGCGGCTCCGTCGCCGTCGCCTACGTGCTGCACAACCTGGCCCAGCTCAAACTGGGCGCGGGCGACGAGGAGGGCGCCGGGGAGCTCCTCGACGAGGCGCTGCGGCTCAGCCGGGAGGGCCGCGGCCGACGGGTCGAGGCCCAGGTGCTGCACCGGATGGGCCAGAGCCACCTGGAACGCGGCGGCTACGACCGGGCCCTGGAGGCCTTCTCCCGCGCCCTCGACGTCGTCCGGCTGATCGGCGACCACACCGGCGAGATCTACGCCCTGCACGGCATCGGCACGGCCCGCCACCGGCTCGGCGAGAGCGGCGAGGCCGCCCACGCCCTGCACCGCGCCCTGCTCCTCGCGGAGGGCTCCAACGAACGGCTGATCATGGGCCGGATCCTCGTCACCCTCGGCGAGTTGGCGCTCGGCACCGGGGAGGCCGACCTGGCGGTCCAGCACCTGCGGCGGGCCCGGCTGGTGTTCCGCCTGATGCGGACCCCCGCCGAGGAGGCCCGCACGCTCGACCTGCTGCGCGCCGCCCGGCTGGCCGCCGGCGACCCGGAGCCCCCCGCAGGCCCGGGTCCACCGTCCTAGTCGGCGATGAAGGCCACCGCGTAGTGGTTCAGCGAGAGGGTGAGGCTCACCCGGTGCCCCGACTCGCCGTCGGAGACCCGGAAGGTGGCCGCCACCTCGGGGTGCACGGTGAACAGGCCGAGCCCGCTGAAGTACCGGTCGACGTCGAACACCAGCCGGTAGAGGCCGCGTCCGCCGTCCGTCCCGCCCCACTCCTCGATCCGGCCGCTCGCATCCGTTCTCCGCTCGACCACCGGCACCCACTCGTTGTCGACCAGCGACTCCAGTCTCGCGTCGAGGCCGGCGGCGGTGCGCCCGTGGACGCTGTCCAGCGCTTCGACGATGACCCTCGCCATCAGCCCACCCGCCCCGGGCGCGGTAACCGGGCCGGCGGACGTTCCTCGGACGGGATATCTCGCATGAAAACCACTCCTTGCCTCAGTACACGATGCATCGGGAAAAGGGCGCGTCAAGCCTATTGTCAGGGGTCCCGCTATCGGCCCGCCATCGAATGATTATTTGTTCGAAAAGTCTTGACGGACAGTGATTCCGGACCAGTAAAGTCACCGCTGCCAGCCACAATCCTCCGCCGCCGCACACCGCGACCTCCCGTCCGGTCGCCCGTCCGGCGGCGTTCCCGAAAGAGGCGGAAAATCCATGTCTCCGAAATCCGTCCCCACCGCACGGCGGCTCCGGGTATTCGACTCGACACTGCGCGACGGCGAACAGGCCCCGGGCAACGCGATGAACCCCGACCAGAAACTGGAGCTGGCCCTCGCCATCGAGGCCACCGGCGTCGACACCATCGAGGCCGGCTTCCCCAGCTCCTCACCGCGTGACTTCGAGGCGACCAGACTGATCGCGGGCGCACTCACCACCGCCAAGGTGGCGACCCTCAACCGGGCCGTCCGCGCGGACATCGAGCTGGCCGCCCAGGCCGGCGGCGTCGAGCGCCACCAGGTCCAGATCATGGCCACCGGCAGCGACGTCCACTTGGAGCACAAGCGCGGCCTCACCCGGGCCGAGGGCCTGCACGAGATCATCGACAGCATCCGGTTCGCCCGCGAGCTGGGCTTCACCGACATCACGCTCGGCATCGAGGACGCCAGCCGGGGCAGCGACGACCTGCTGCGTCCGATGATCGAGGCCGGCATCGAGGAGGGCGCCAACACGGTGGCGCTCGCCGACACCACCGGCTGCCTGATCCCGTCCGAGTTCGGCGCCCAGGTGGCGCGGGTCCGCTCCTGGATCCCGGACCACATCATCCTGTCCACCCACTGCCACCAGGACCTCGGGCTCTCCCTCGCCAACGCCCTGGCCGGCGTCGAGGCCGGCGCGGACGAGGTGCAGGCCACCATCGCCGGCATCGGCGAGCGCGCGGGCAACACCCCGCTGGAGGAGCTGGCCGCGGTGCTGCTCTACAAGGGCGAGCAGCTCGGCCTGACCAGCCGGCTGCGCACCGAGAAGTTCTACGAGGCCTACCAGCTGCTGGCCCGGATCATCGGAATGTCGACGCCGCGCAACAAGGCGATATTCGGGGAGAACGCCTTCGCCACCCAGGCCGGAATCCACCAGGCCGGAATGCTGCGCAATCCGGTGACCTACGAATACGTCGAGCCGCACAGCTTCGGCCGCGAGCGCGGAATTCTCATCGGCCGGCACTCCGGGCGCAATGTGGTCCGCAACCTGTTCGACCAGATGGGAATCGGCGCCGAGCACGACCTGCTCGACGAGATCTACGAGACCTACATCGCGGGCCGCGCCGACGGCACCTGCATCGAACTGGGCGAGCTGCGCGAGATCATCGCCGAGCGCCTGGAGCGCACCAGCGAGATGGCGGTGGCCAGCTGATGGGCGGCACCGAGCGCAACCTGATCGAGAAGGTCTGGCAGAGCCACGTCGTCGACCAGGCACCGGGCGAGCCCGACCTGCTCTACATCGACCTGCACCTGCTCCACGAGGCGAGTTCCCCGCAGGCCTTCGACGGCCTCCAGCTGGCCGGCCGCCGGGTCCGCCGGCCCGACCTCGCGCTCGCCCTCGAAGACCACAACGTGCCCACCAACACGCTGCTGGTCAAGGACGCGATGGGCAGCGCCCAGCTGGAGCGCCTGCGCGAGAACTGCGAGGAGCAGGGGATCGAGCTGTTCTCGCTCGGCGACGACCGGCAGGGCATCGTGCACGTGGTGGCGCCCGAACTGGGCTTCGTACGCCCCGGCATGACCGTGGTGTGCGGCGACAGCCACACCTCCACGCACGGCGCCTTCGGGGCGCTCGCCTTCGGCGTCGGCACCAGCGACGTCGAGCACGTGCTCGCCACCCAGACGCTGGCGCTCCAGCGCCCCCGGACGATGTCCGTCGAGTTCGTCGGCGAGCCGCCGGCCGACGTCACGCCGAAGGACCTGATCCTCGCGCTGATCGCGCACATCGGCGCCAACGGCGCCAACGGCTACGCGATCGAGTACCGCGGCAAGGCCGTCGAGAACCTCTCCATGGAGGGGCGGATGACGGTCTGCAACATGAGCATCGAGGCGGGCGCCCGCGCCGGCCTGATCGCCCCCGACGACACCACGCT
Organism: Kitasatospora sp. NPDC056731; assembly: GCF_040687675.1. Classification (NCBI taxonomy): domain Bacteria; kingdom Bacillati; phylum Actinomycetota; class Actinomycetes; order Kitasatosporales; family Streptomycetaceae; genus Kitasatospora; species Kitasatospora sp. NPDC056731. Next base: position 9,369 of record NZ_JBFBNR010000029.1, on the reverse strand, counting down.
CGCCTACCTGCGCGAGCGCTGGGACCCGGCCGCCGAGGCCGACTGGGACGAGGCCGTCAGCTACTGGCAGTCCCTGCGCACCGACGAGGGCGCCGCCTTCGACCGCGTCGTCGAACTGGACGTCACCGGGCTCAAGCCCTTCGTCACCTGGGGCACCAACCCCGGCCAGGCCGTCCCGCTGGACGCCGCGGTGCCGGCGCCCGAGACGTTCGCGACCCCCGCCGAGCAGCAGGCCGCGCGCCGCGCCCTGGAGTACATGGGCCTCGAACCGGACGTCGCCCTGCGGGACGTCGAGATCAACACGGTCTTCCTCGGCTCCTGCACCAACGGCCGGATCGAGGACCTGCGGGCCGCCGCCGACGTGCTGCGCGGCCGCAAGGTCTCCGACCGGATCACCATGCTCGTCGTCCCCGGCTCGATGGCCGTCCGGGCCCAGGCCGAGGAGGAGGGCCTGGACCAGGTCTTCCTCGACGCGGGCGCGCAGTGGCGGCTCTCCGGCTGCTCGATGTGCATGGGCATCAACGCCGACCGCCTCCAGGGCATCCAGCGGGTCGCCTCCACCTCCAACCGCAACTACGAGGGCCGGCAGGGCACCCACGCCCGCACCCACCTGGTCTCGCCCGTCGTCGCCGCCGCCACCGCCGTGGTGGGCCGCCTGGCCGCGCCGACCGAGCTGTGACCGCGCCCGCCGGGCACACCCGCCCGACCCGTTCCACCCGTTCGACCGACCGCAGCCAGACCGACCAGCAGGGGGCAGAGGCATGAAGGAGCCGCTCACGGCGCACACCGGACAGGCCGTGGCCCTGTCCCGGGACGACGTCGACACCGACCAGATCATCCCGGCCGAGTTCTGCAAGCGGCTGACCAAGACCGGCTACGCCGACACCCTGTTCGGGCACTGGCGCAAGGAGCCCGGGTTCGTCCTGAACCAGCCGGAGCACCAGGACGCGAGCGTCCTGGTGGCGGGCCACAACTTCGGCACCGGCAGCTCCCGCGAGCACGCCGTGTGGGCCCTGCGCGACTGGGGCTTCCGGGCCGTCATCGCCACCAGCTTCGGTGACATCTTCCTGCGCAACGCGCTGAAGAACGGCCTGCTGGCCGTCGCCCTGCCGGTGCCCGTCGTCGCCGACCTCGCCGAACGCGCCCAGGCCGACCCGAAGTTCGAGATCACCGTCGACCTGGAGCAGCTGACCGTCGGCACCGACCTCGGGACCTGGGAGTTCGAGGCCGACCAGCGCGCCCGCTGGCTGCTGCTCAACGGCCTCGACGACATCGACGTCACCCTGCGCAAGGCCGACGCGATCGCCGCCTTCGAGCAGGGCCGCCCGGCCTGGATGACCAGCATCACCCGCGGCGCCTTCTCCTCCCCGGACACCGCGAAGCAGCGCCGGGCCTCCTGACGACCGCGCCCCCCGGCGCAGCTCCCAGGGCCGCGCGGCGGTGACCCTGCCCGACGCCCCCGGCCCGGCCGACCCGACCCACAACCGGCCGGCCCCACCCCAGAAACGGTGAGAGACCCATGACCAAGACAGTGACCGTCATCCCCGGTGACGGCATCGGCCCCGAGGTGACCAAGGAGGCCCTGGAGACCATCGAGTCGCTGGGCCTGGACCTCGCGGTCGACGTGCTCGACCACGTCAACGCCGACACCTACCTGCGGACCGGGGTCTCCCTGTCCGACGAGGACTTCGAGCGGATCAAGGCGAGCGACTCGGTGCTCTTCGGCGCCATCGGCGACCCCCGCGTGAAGACCTCGGACTACGGCCGCGGCGTCCTGCTGCGCCTGCGCTTCGACCTCGACCTGTACGTCAACCACCGCCCGGCCACCCTGCTCCAGGAGCGGCTGAGCCCGCTGCGCGACGCCCGGACCCGCGCCATCGACGCCGTGATCGTCCGGGAGAACACCGAGGGCCTCTACACCGACATCGGCGGAGTGCTGCGCGGGAACACCGTGCACGAGATGGCCGTCGACGCGGACGTCAGCACCTACATGGGCGTCTCGCGGGTGATGGAGTACGCGTACTCCATCGCCGAGCGCGGCGTCTGCATGGTCGACAAGTCCAACGCCGTCCGGCACGGCGGCCAGGTGTGGCAGCGGGTGTTCCGCGAGGCCGCCGCGAAGCACCCCGCCATCGACTCCACCCACCTCTACGTCGACGCCGCCGCGATGAAGCTGATCTCCGACCCGTCGCAGTTCGACGTGATCGTCACCAACAACTCGTACGGCGACATCCTCAGCGACCTGGCGGCCATGCTGGCCGGCGGCCTGGGCAACGCGGCCTCGGCCAACATCAACCCGGACACCGGGTTCGGCCTCTACGAGCCGGTGCACGGCAGCGCGCCCGACATCGCCGGCCAGGGCATCGGCAACCCCTTCGGCGCCATCCTCAGCTCCGCGCTGATGCTGGAGCGCCTGGGCTGGGCCGCCGAGGCGAAGGCGATCCAGCTGGCCGTCGGCACGGCCGTGGCCGAGGGCGCCTGCACGCCGGACCTCGGCGGCACCCTCACCACCGAGCAGGTCGGCGCCGCGGTCAGGGCGGCCCTCGCCGCGGCCTGACGGCATGACCCGCCCCCACCCCCCCAACCGCCGCCGTGGTCGCCCCACCGACCACGGCGGCCGGGTCCGTCCTCCCCGGCACCGCCCGCCGGGCGGGCGTCCGAAGGCGGACCCGGGCCGCTCAGCCCCAGGGATTGTGCTCGTGCGATCCGCTGACCGCGGTACGGAACGTGGTGTTCTCGATCATCTCGTACGGACTCCAACTCCTGGACGGCGCGGCCGGTCGGCAGCGGCTGAAAGGATGGCTGAAGCCTGGCAGCTCCGGCCATCGGCCCGCTATCGACGTCCGCTGGGTACGCCCGCTGTCGACGCCGCTGTCGACGCCCGCGCCCGGCCGGACGGCACCGGCTTCGGCGCCGCCGGGGCGCCGGGGCGGCGGGGCCGGCTCGGTAGGATCCTGGCATGGGTGCGCAGGAAGAGGCGTGGGACACGGACGCGGCGGAGCGGGCGGTCGCGGTGCTGAAGGCGGTCGCCGACCCGTCCCGGTACCGGCTGCTCTGGGCGCTGACCCGGCGGGAGCTGCCGGTCAGCGAACTGGCGGAGCTGCTGGGCGCGCACGTGGCGGCGACCTCGCAGCACCTGGCCAGGCTGCGGGCGGCCGGGCTGGTCGTCTCGCGCCGGGAGGGCACCCGGATCTTCTACCGCGCCGCCGAGGTGCGCGGCCTGCTGACGGAGGCGGCGCTGATCGCCAACGACCTGCCCGGGCGCGGTGACGGCGGCGACGGCGGCGGTACCGGCCAGGCCGCCGCGACGGCCGAGCAGCCGTTCGCCCGCGCCGTCCGCTCCGCCCGCCGCCGCCCGGCCGCCGGCCAGGCCTGACTCCGGCGCTTCAGGCGGTCTCCTCGTCGAGCCGGTACTCCCGCAGGGCGGCGTCGTAGCCGAACAGCCCGGCGTAGCGGCCCCAGTCGGTGGCGGTCTCCAGCTGCCGGTCGACCTGTTCGCTGGTGTAGTGGTGGGCGAGCAGGTCGCGGAAGAAGCCGGCGTGCACGGCGGTGCCGGGGCGGCCGCGCAGGCCGTTGGTGATCAGCCGGACCAGCGGGACGTCCACCGCGGCGCCGGCGAAGATGGTCCGGGACTCCTGGACGTCGGCTCCGGCGAAGGCGGTGCCGGCCTCGGTGAGCAGCAGGTCGTCGCCGTGGATCTCGGCGAAGCCGAGCAGGTCGAGGGCGTCGAGCTGGGGGAGCATGTCGTCGATGTCGAGGCCGAGTTCGTCGGCGAGGTCGGCGAGGTCGCAGCAGCCGCCGCGGTGGGCGATCATCGCGGCGAGGCCGGCGAGGCCGTCCACGCTGGCGGTGGGCAGCGGGGTGTTGGCGACGGTGCGCCGGTCGGGCCGGGCGCCGTCGGCGCGGCCGGGCAGCCGGCTCTCCTTGGGGCGTCCGGTCATGATCCGGTAGACCCGGTCGACGAGTTCGTCGAAGGCGGCGGCGTCGCGGTCGCGGGGCCGGTCGAGGTCGACCTCGACGGTCTCCCGGATGGTGCCGTACGGGCGGGAGCCGAGGACGACGATGCGGTCGGCCATCAGGACCGCCTCCTCGATGTTGTGGGTGACCAGGACGACGGCGCGGGTGGGGAACTGGCCGGACTCCCACAGTTCCAGCAGCTCGCCGCGCAGGTTCTCGGCGGTGAGGACGTCCAGCGCGGAGAAGGGCTCGTCCATCATCAGCACGTCCGGTTCGACGACCAGGGCGCGGGCGAAGCCGACGCGCTGGCGCATGCCGCCGGAGAGCTCCTTGGGGTAGGCGGACTCGAAGCCGGCCAGGCCGATCAGGTCGATGGCCTGGACGGCGGCCTCGGCGCGCTCCCGGGGCGGCACGCCGCGGGCCTCCAGGCCGAGTTCGACGTTCTGCCGGACGGTCAGCCAGGGCAGCAGCGCGAAGGTCTGGAACACCAGGGCGGTGCCCGGATTGGCGCCGGTGAGCGGGGTGCCGCGGTAGGCGACGGTGCCGGAGCTGGGCGGGATCAGCCCGGACAGGCAGCGCAGCAGGGTGGACTTGCCGGAGCCGGAGCGGCCGAGCAGGGCGACGATCTCGCCGGCCCGGACGGTGAGGTCGATGCCGGACAGCACGGGCAGCGCGCCGTCGGCGCCGGCGTAGGCCTTGGTGAGGCCGACGGTCTCCAGCAGGACCTCGCCGTCGGCGGGGGAAGGTTCGGAGGGGGAGAACACGGCGGCGGCGGGCGGCGCGGGGCGGGCGGCGCGCGGGAACGGGAAGCGCATACGGGGACCTCCGGGGCGGGGAGCGGGCGTGAGTCAGAGCGAGTAGCGGCGCTCGGCCAGGCGGTAGAGGCGGCGCCAGAGCAGCCGGTTGAGGGCGACGACGTACAGGCTCATCACCGCCACCCCGGCGAGCAGGTGCGGGTAGTCGCCGCGCTCGGTGGCCCGCGCGATGTACGCGCCGAGGCCGGTGGCGGTGAGCGTGGTGCCGCCGAAGGTGACGACCTCGGAGACGATGGAGGCGTTCCAGGCGCCGCCGGAGGCGGTGAGGCCGCCGGTGACGTAGGCCGGGAAGATCCCGGGGATGATCAGCCGCCGCCAGCGCTGCCAGCCGCGCACGCCGAGGTCGTCCATGGCCTCGCGCAGGTCGGTGGGGATGGCCATGGCGCCGGCGATGGTGTTGAACAGGATGTACCACTGGGCGCCGAGGGCCATCAGCAGGACGCCGCCGAGGTCGATCGACAGCCCGGTCCGCAGCAGCAGCCAGACGACCAGCGGGAAGAGGAAGTTGGCCGGGAAGCTGGCGAGCACCTGCACCAGCGGCTGGGCGATCCGGGTCAGCAGGGGGGAGAAGCCGATCCGCACGCCGACCGGCACCCAGACCAGGGTGGCGACGGTCACCAGGACGACGACCCGGGCGAGCGTGGCGAGGCCGAGCAGCAGCGGTTCGCCGAACACGCCGAGGCCGGTCGCGCCCTGCAGGTAGCGGCCGAGGTCGACCAGGCCCCAGAGCACGAGGCCGCCGGCGACGGCGGCGAAGGCGGCGTCCCCGGCGTGCCGCCGCCCGGGGTCGACGGCCAGCGGGCGGTCGTCGGTGCCCAGCAGGCGCCCGGCCCGGGAGAGCGCCCGCCACCCCGGGCGCAGCAGTCGGCCGAGCATGCCGGGCCAGTGGGAGCGGCGCAGCAGGTCCAGCACGACGGAGCGCTGCACCTCGGTGGCCTCGGACTGCTCGTTCTTGAAGCGTTCGGCCCAGGCGGTGAGCGGGCGCCAGAACAGCAGGTTGACGCCGACCACCAGGACGGCCATGGTGGCGATCGCCCAGCCGACCCGGGCGAGGTCGCCGGCGGCGATGGCCGCGCCCGCGTAGGAGCCGACCCCGGGCAGCGCGTAGCGCTGGTTGTCGACGCTGATCGCCTCGGAGGCGACCAGGAAGAACCAGCCGCCGCCGAAGCTCAGCATGCCGTTCCAGACCAGGCCGATCATGCCCGAGGGCAGTTCGACCTTCCAGAACCGCATCCACCGGGTGAAGCGGAACGAGCGTGACAGCTCGTCGAGTTCGGGCGGCAGCGAGACCAGCGAGCAGTAGAAGCCGAAGGTCATGTTCCAGGCCTGGGAGGTGAAGATGGCGAACACCGCCGCGCACTCCAGGCCCAGCACGGAGCCGGGGAACAGGGCGAGGAAGCCGGTCACCGCGACGGTCAGGAAGGCGAGCACCGGCACCGACTGGAGGATGTCCAGGGCCGGGATCAGGACCCGCTCCAGCCGGCGGCTGCGGGCCGCGGCGTAGGCGTAGCCGAAGGTGAAGACCACCGACACGGCGAGCGCGGCGAACATCCGCAGCAGCGAGCGGGCCGCGTCGTACGGCAGCCGGGCCGGGTCGGTGTCGACCGCCGCGTTCCGGCCGGTGGAGAACCGGACGGTGGTGCCCTGCCCGACCCGCAGTGCGAGGTAGAGCAGTACCAGGACGGCGGCCGCGACGAGCGCGTCCACCCAGGTCATCCGGGCCAGGCGGGCGGCCGTCCGGGACGGCAGTGAGCCCCGGGCGGTGCCCGGGGCCGGCTTCGGCAAGGTCATGGGGTGCACCTCCGGCGCGCACCCGGGGCCCCGGGGTCGGGAGAGGTGCGTGCGACGTCAGCGGGATCGGGACGAACGCCGCGTCCCCCCGGGCCGTCGCGTCAGGCGCGCGGGCGGGCGTGGGGGAGGCGGCCGGTACGGCGGCGCGTACTGGGAGGGTCTTCGCCCATGGCCGCCTCCTCCGGTGGTGTCGTCTGGTGCCGTCCCGGCCCGTCCTGCGGGCCCCGGGCAGTCTGCTCCTTCGGTACGTCCGTAGGCAAATGGATCCGGGGTTCCCCCGCGCGCCGGCTCACTGCGGCCTCCTGTCGGGAGCGGTGTGGTGCCGGGCCGCGGTGACCAGCAGCCGGGCGGTCGGGGTGGACAGGTCGAGGTGGTGGGCGATCCACTGGGGGTCGTGCCCGTGGGTGGCGAACACCCAGGCGGTGTAGAGCCGGTTCAGGCCCGGGGCGCCGGGCGACAGCAGCAGCGGTCGGACCTGCTCCATCGGGAACCCGTCCAGGGAGCGGGCGCTGAACCACTGGGTGTCGTCCTCGCCGGGGGCGGCGGGTCGGGCGGTGCCGCGCCCGCTGCGGGCGAGCAGCAGGGCGAGGAGCAGCCCGGCCGACGAGGCGCCGATGAGCACGCCGGAGAGGAAGAGCCGCAGCCGCCCCGGGGCGACGCCGACGGCGATCCCCTGGAGGGTGAGGAGGAGCAGGACGCCGCACAGCGCCGTCCCTCTGCTGGTCCAGGGGAACAGGGCGGTTCTGGTCACGGCGGTGTCCTCCTTCGGTGGGGTGGTGGCTGGCGGGGTGCCGCCGGGGCGGGCGGGTCCCGGCCGACGCGGGTCAGGCGATGCGGGTCAGGCGGGGGTCGTACTTGTAGCCGATCTGGCGGACGGTGGCGATCGCCTCCCGGTGGCCGGGGCCGAGCTTGCGGCGGATCCGGGCGATGTGGGTGGCGATGGTGCGGGTGTCGCCGGTGTCCGGCCGGCCCCAGACCGTCTCCATCAGATGGCGGCGGGAGTGGACCCGCAGCGGGTTGTCGACCAGGTGCGCGAGCAGCTCGAACTCCAGGTAGGGGAGGCTCAGTTGCTGCCCGTCGACGGTGACGGTGCGCTGTTCGGGGTCCACCACCAGGCCGGTGTCCGGGTCGACGGCGGGCCGGGGGGCCGGTGCGGGGCGCGGCCGCCGGGCCGGGGCGGCGGCGGTGTGGTCCGAGAAGATGGCTTCGAGCCTGGGGTAGCGCACGGCCATGGCGGATGCTCCTTCGGCGGGTCGGTGCGGGGTCGGTGCGGGGTCGGTGCGAATCGGTACGCAGCGGTACGGGTGGTCAGCGGGCGGGGTGCCAGGGGTGCCAGGAGGCTTCCAGCCGGGCGGTGCCGTCCGGGGCCGTGACGGTCCGCCAGCTGGCCCGCAGCCGGGCGGGGCGGTCGGCGGGGGCGGCGGCCGGTGCCGGGGCCCGGGTCGTGACGGCGTGCAGGACGGGGCTGTCCAGCGGACTCTCCGCCAGGCGTCGGCCCACGGCGGCGAGCGCGGCGCGCAGGCGGCCGCGGCCGGCGGACGGGAGGGAGGGGTGGAACGCGGCGACGATGGACATGGCAGGTCACCTCCGTGACAGGGCAGCGGGTGGAGGGGTGCGCGAGGGCGCGGGTGGTGCGGTCGGCGGGGCGTCAGCCGTGCGGCCGGTGGCGGGCGGCGGCGCGGCTGAGGCGGCGCGCGGCGGCCGGCGGGAGGTCCGCGAAGTCGGCGAGCCAGTCCGGGCGGTGGCCCTGGCGGGCCAGCAGGTAGGCCAGGTGCACGCGCGGCTCGTACGCCGAGGCCCGGGTGTTGGGCGTGCCGGAGTGCGGGCAGGCGCCGGGGTCGTCGAGGCGGTAGTCCCTCTCGACGCCGTCGTGCAGGGCGAGGCGGACGCGCGGGCAGTGGTGGTGAAGGGCGGTGCGCATGGCCGTACTTCCTTCCTTCCCCGGGTGCGGGGCGGTCGAGGTTTCCGGGTCGGGGCCGGGGCGGCGGTACTGTCGGGCGCCGCCCCGGCGGCGGCTCAGTGGTTGAGCGCGGTCTGGACGATCTTGATGATGACCATCACCATCGCGACCAGCAGGTAGGCGCGCAGGGCGCCCATGCCGACCTTGCGGGCGGTGGACATGACCGGCTTGCCGAGGGTCTCCAGCGGGGGCATCCGCCATTCCTCGCGGCCGGTGCGGTCGACGGGGTCCTCCTTGGTGGCGGTGCGGCCGAAGGTGAAGAAGTATCCGGCGACCAGGACGCCGGCCACGCCGCAGCCGGCCATGATCCACAGGATCGCCTGCGAGCCGATGTCGGGCCAGACCACGGCGGCGGTCAGGATCAGCGACAGCATCACCAGCACGCCGACCACGGCGGAGGTGAAGGCGTTGGTCTTGGGCCCGTTGACCCAGGGCCCCAGGACGGCCTTGTCGTTGCAGAGCAGCAGCAGGAACACCGTCGCCGAGGGCAGCAGCACACCGGCCAGCACCTGGACGAACTGCGTCATCAGGCCCTGCGTGTAGCCGGTGGACAGCAGCGTGATCGCGGCCGCCGCGACCACCAGGCCCGCGTAGATCGCGTAGAAGCCCTTGGCGCCCTTGACGCCCCGGTGCAGCGAGTGCCTGATGCCGAACACGTCGCCGATCGCGTAGGCGGTCGACAGCGACACGGCGAAGGCGCCGATGATCGAGGCGTCCAGCAGCGCGATGGCGAACAGCACACCCACCACGCGCCCGGCCTTGTCCTCAAGGCCCTTGGCGACGGCGGCCGCATCCGAGAACTGGCCGAAGCCGTCGGTGCCGGCGAAGGCCGCGGCGGTGAAGCCC
>NZ_JBFBNR010000028.1:0-111932 GCF_040687675.1 Kitasatospora sp. NPDC056731 | reverse complement strand
CGGCGTTGGGGCACGCACCTCGCCGCGTTGTCGTCAGTCGCCGATGCTCCGCATGGACTCCCTCCTCCGCCTTGCGATGCACGCACCCCAACGCCGCCACGCCCGCCCTCCGGGCGGACGACGGGAGTTTGAAGACACGCCCTAGACGGCTTCCTCACCGGAACCGGACTCTCCCTCGACCTACCACCCTGAAAAGCCGAAGTCAGTACTGGGTGGGGTAGTTGACGTCAGCACCGGCGTGCATCTGGCCTCCGGTGTGTCGACTCGTGGACCTTCGACGGGGCGACGGGGCGCTGGGATGCCCCGGCGTGGGTGCGCCGGGGCGTCCGGTCAGGCGTCGGTGCGGCTCGCCGCGGTCAGCGGGGCGTACAGCTCGGGGCGGCGGGTGCGCAGGAGGCCGAACTCCCGCCAGTCCCGGCACTGGTCGAGGTCGAGGTCGGCGACCAGGACGGCGGGCCGGTCGCGCGGGGCGCGGAGCAGGATCCGGCCGTACGGGTCGGAGATGAACGACGAGCCGTAGAAGGTGGACCGGCCCTCCGTCCCGATCCGGTTGGGCACGATCATGAACAGCGCGTTGGCGAGGCCGTTGGCGCTGATGGCGTGCTCCCACATGGGCCGGGTGTCGAAGTCCGGGAGGTCCACCTCGGAGCCGATGGCGGTGGGGTGGACGAGGACCTCGGCGCCGCCGAGCGCGTAGGCGCGGGCGAGTTCGGGGAACCACTCGTCCCAGCAGGTGGGGAAGCCGAAGGCGGCGCCCTGGTGGGCCACGACGGGGAACCCGCTGTCGCCGGGGCGGAAGCACAGGTCCTCGCGGTAGCCGGGGAAGGCCGGGATGTGGTTCTTCCGCGTCCGGGCGACGAGGGTGCCGTCGCAGTCCACGCAGATGGCCGTGTTGTAGCCGAGGCCGCCGTCCTCGGCGCGCTCGTACAGGGAGGCGTGGACGCTGATGCCCAGTTCCGCGGCGAGTTCGGCGGCGAGGCTGGCGGTGGGCCCCGTCTCGACGTCCTCCAGGTAGCGGGCGGCGTCCTCCGCCATCGGGTCGTCGGTGTTGCAGAAGTAGGGGCTGCGGGTCAGCTCGGGCAGGCACACCATCGTCGCGCCCTGCGCGGCGGCGAGTGCCACGCCCTCGCGCAGCCGGTCGTCGTGCTCGGCCGGGTCGGCGTACCAGCGCATCTGCACGAGCCCGACGCGCAGCGGTGCGCGTTCGGCCGGCTTGGTGCGGCCGGGGGAGCCGAGCGGGGAGCCGAAGGACGTGAGGACGGCGTACGAGGTCATGGGTGTTCCTTCTGTTCTCTGGTGCTGGCGCGACCCTGCGGCATAACTGAAAGTTCAGTCAGCTTTGCTGGCGTGATGAAGAATGTAGCCATGCCGGAACGTTCCGGCAAGGGGTGGGGGCCCGCTAAAGAACGACACGTGCCGCCGGCGGGCGGGGTGGGCCTTGCCCCGGCACCGCCGGCGGGCGGTCAGGCTCCGGCGGAGACGGCTTCGGGCGCCGCAACGGCCTTCGCGGTGAGGGTGCGGCTGTAGCGGCGCAGGAGGAGGGCGGCGGTGGTGGCGAGGCCGATGAGCAGCCCGAACCAGAGGCCGCGGATGTCGCCACCGAGGGGGTAGGCGAGGAGCCAGGCGGAGGGCAGGCCGACGGCCCAGTAGCCGATGAGGGTGATGCGGAAGCCGCTCCTGGTGTCGTCGAGGCCGCGTAGCAGTCCGACGCCGATGTTCTGGGCGCAGTCGAAGAACTGCAGGACGGCGACCATGACGAGGAGGCTGGTCGCGATGGTCAGGCCCTGCTGGTCGGCGGGCGCGTCCGGGTCGAAGTAGGGGCGCAGGACGAGGTCCGGGACGGTGAGGTAGACGATGCCGACGAGGGTGGTGACGGCGGCGCCGCAGGCGAGTGCGGTGTTCTTGATCCGGCGGGCGGCCGCGTGCTCGCCGAGGGCGAGTTCGCGGCTGACGTTGATGGAGGCCGCGTGGGAGAGGCCGACGGCGACCTGGAAGACGATGTAGACGAGCTGGTTGACCGCGGTGTGGGCGGCGAGCGCCGCCGGGCCGAAGCTGCCGGCGAGCAGGGCGGTGACGGAGAAGAACCCGGCCTCGGAGCCGTAGGTGGCCGCGATGGGGGTGCCCAGGCCGAGCAGGCGGCGGACGGTTTCCGGATCGGCGCGCCAGAAGTCGAGGCTGAGCAGGGGGGCGAGGTGCGGGTCGCGGCGGGCGGAGGCGTAGAGGGCGAGGAAGGAGAGCAGGTAGACGCTGCTGGTGGCGACGCCGATGCCGGTGAGGCCGAGCCGGGGCAGGCCCCAGGTGCCGTGGATGAAGGCCCAGTTGAGGGCGGCGTTGACGGCGACGGAGGCGAGGGTGATCTGCAGCAGGGCCTGGGGGCGGCGCATGCCGACGGTGAACTGGCGGACGGCCTGGAACCAGAGGCAGGGCACGAGGCCGGGGGCGAGGGCGGCGAGCATGCCCTGGGCGCGGTGGGCGACGGTGGCGTCCTGGCCGAGCCAGCTGGCGGCCTGGCCGATGAGGACCATCAGGACGGCGCCGGCCAGGCCGGCGAGGGTGGCGACGGCCATCGCGGCCCGCACCAGGCCCCGGACCTCGTGGTCGGCGCCGGTGGCCGGTTCGCTGGCGGCTCCGGCCTCCTTGGCTCCGGTCTCCTCGGCGTCGCGCTCGGCGCGGGCCGCTGCCGCTGCCACCTGGTTGCCGACGGAGGTGACCAGCCCGACGCCCATGGTGCGGAGCTGGTTGAAGATCACCAGGGCGAGGCCGCCGGCGGCCAGCGCCTCGGTGCCCAGGACGCCCATCATGATCGTGTCGGTGGTGGTGAGGGCGACCTGGGCGAGCTGGGTGAGGGCGAGCGGGACGGCGAGGGCGGTGAGGGCGCGGCTGTCGCGCGCCAGGGTGGTCAGCTGCTGCATGGTGGGTGTCAGTCTCTCAATGTCACGTCTCTGGATGTCAGGGCCTGCGGAGTTTGGCGAGGGACTCGTCGATCTCGGCCTCGACGGCCTCGTCGATGAGGTTGCGGGCGGTCATCCAGTCGTCGTTGAAGACGGTATCCATGTACTTCTCGCCGCCGTCGTTGATGAACGCGACCATGACGGCGTCCGGCGGAAGGGCCGTCAGGCGGGCCAGGGCGTCGTGGACGACGCCGCCGGCGGAGCCGCCGATGAGCAGGCCGGTGCGGCGGGCGACGACGCGGGCGGTGGCGAAGGCCTCGATGTCGCCGACCTTGACGCCCTCGTCGATGAGGTCGTAGTCGACGAGCAGGCCGATGGTGGCGCCTTCGGGGGTGCCGGTGCCGGACTGGTAGTAGTCGTGGGCGGGCGGGCCGAAGGCGATGGAGCCCTTCGGCTCGACACCGACGACCGAGACACCGGGCACGTGCTTCTTGAGCTCGCGGGCGGTGCCGCACAGGCCGCCGCCGGTGCCGACCGCGCCGATCAGCACGTCGACCCGGTTGTCGAGGGCCTGGGCGATCTCCCGGCCGACCGCGAAGTAACCCACCGCGTTGCTGGGGTTGTTGTGCTGCTCGGTGAAGAACGTGTTGTCCTTGCCGCGGGCCATCTCCTCGGCCAGTTCCTCGCGGGCGGCGGTGTGGAGCTCCTCGCCGTCGGTGTCGGCGTCGACGTACACGAGCTCGGTGCCCATCGCCTTCATGCCGCGCAGCTTGTCGGCGGCGGCGTGGTTGTCGACGACGGCGGTGAAGCGGTGGCCGCGCTCGGCGGCGACGACGGCCAGCCCGAGGCCGGTGTTGCCGGAGGTGGACTCGATGATGTGGCCGCCCTCGCGCAGCAGGCCGCGCTCCTCGGCGTCGAGGACCATCTGCCGGGCCATGCGGATCTTGGCGCTGCCGGTGGGGTTGAACATCTCCAGCTTCAGCAGGAGGCGGGCGCCGTTGTCGGCGCGGGCGAGCTCGAACAGCGGGGTGTAGCCGATGAGATCGGTCATCCGGGTGACCACGGGGGGGCGGTGGAGGGCGTCGGTCATGGCGAGGGGCGCTTTCTCGGGAGCGGTGCGGTGTCGGGTCACAGGGCCGGGCGGCGGTCGAGACGCCAGCGCAGCCGGCCGTTCTCGTGGTGGATGACGACCTTGGCCGGCAGGGGGAGGTCGTGGAAGGGGGACTCGTTCGAGTCCATCTGGTAGCCGGCGGTGTTGGGGTAGACGAGCAGGTCGCCGACCCGGGGGCGGCGGGGGAAGGCGATCTTGCGCCAGGTGAGCAGGTCGGAGTCGAGGCAGCTGGCCCCGCCCACGCACGCCCGGTACTCCGCGGCGTCCTGGTCGGGGTGCGGGGTGAGGAGCAGGGGGTCGGGCAGGTACTCGCTGTTGAACCACTGCTCGGACAGGCTCAGGCTGCTGCCGTCGACGGTGACGATCCCGTACCCGGGGCGGTCCTTGACGCCCTGGACGGCGAACACCGAGGAGCCGGCCCCGGCCAGCAGGGCGCGTCCGGGTTCCAGCAGCAGCATCACGCCCGCCTCCCGCAGCCGCCCGGCCAGCGGCTCACCCGTGCCGTGGGGGCGGGCGGCGAGGATGGCCCGCAGGGCATCGGCCCCGGCGACGGGCGAGTGGTAGGGGTAGAAGTCGCTCGTGCTGAAGGACTTGCGGGCGTGGTAGTCGTCGGGGCCCTGTTCGGCGAGGAAGGTGTGCCAGGCCTCGGCGGGCACGTAGTCGACGGCGAAGCCGCCGCCGATGCTGATCCGGTCGGCCTGCAGCCCCAGGAGCCGTGCCTTGAGGCAGAGTTCGACGAGTTCTCCGGCGAGGTCGGTGCGGGGCTGCACGTCGTAGCCGGACAGGTGGAAGCTGAAGCCCTCCATCCGGACCCGCTCCTTCGCCGCGGCGCAGCGCAGCAGCGCGGTGTCGAGCTGGTCGTCGGTGAGGCCGAAGCGGCTCCCGGTGTGGGTGGGCGGGAAGCGGCGCAGCAGGATGCGGACGGGGCGGGGGACGTCCAGGTGCAGGATGCGGCTCAGTTCGTCGAGGGAGTCGACGGCTATCAGCGCGCCTTGGAGGGCCGCGACGCGCAGCAGCGGCTCGGCTTTGGCGGGGCCGGTGACGACGAGGTCCTCGCCGCGCACACCGTGGCCGAGGGCTTCGCGCAGCTCGCCGTGGCTGGCGACGTCCACGCCGGCTCCCGCGTGGGCGCAGCGTTCGACGAACGCGGCGGCCTTGTTGGCCTTCTTCGCGAAGTACACCGTGCCCTCCACCCCCGCTTCGTCGAGCGCGGTCCGGAAGGCTGCGAGGTTGGCGTCGAAGCGTTCGGGCAGCACGAAGTGGAACGGTCCGCCGAAGGCGTGGGAGAGGTCGTGCAGGAGGTCTCCGGCCGCGAGCCCGTCGTGGAGGGGATCGGGGTGGGCGGGAAGGGTCAGCGCCACAGCGCGACCTCGGTGCCGAGGTTCTGGTCGGCGGCGAGCTGGGCGAAGCGGTGGCCCAGCGCGATGTCGGTGACGACCAGGCCGCTGTTGTAGGCGAAGATCCGCTGGCCGGGTGCGGTACGGGCCTGGGAGGCGCCGGAGATGGCGGTGGGCAGCTCCAGGTCGACGGCGGGCAGGTTGCCGTCGGCGTCGGCCATGTCGGTGCCGGTGACGCGCATCTGGGCCTCGCTGGTGGCGATCACGCGGTCGGCTCGGTGCAGCGTGGACGGGGCGAGGCCGTGGCCGACGAGGATCGCGGTCGCGCCGGGCTTCAGCCAGTCGGCCTCGACGGCGGCGGAGGTGTGAGCGCCGGCGGTGGCGACGATGACGTCCGCGTCGTGCGCGGCGCGCTCGAGGTCGGTGACCAACTCCAGCTCGCGGCCGGGGAAGTGGCGTTCCAGCTCCTGGCGGACGGAGGCTATGCCGTCGGGGTGGGTGCCGGCCAGCAGCAGCCGCTCCAGCTTCGGCAGGGTGGTGAGCAGGAACGGCAGCGCGAGGCGGCCCTGCGTGCCCGTGCCGATCACCAGCGCCGTGGAGGCGTCGGGGGAGGCGCACTCGCGGGCCAGCAGGGCGGAGACGGCCGGGGTGCGAAGTGAGCCGATGCGCGAGCAGTCCATCATGGCGACCGGTAGGCCGGTGACGTCGTCGTAGACGGTCAGCGTCGTGTAGTAGTGCTGCTCCTCGCGGCCCTTGTCGAGGCCGTGCTTGTACGAGGTCTTGATGGCGACGACGTTGCGCGCCCCGTCGCGGCCGAGCATGGCGTAGGAGACGGAGTGTCCGTCGGCGGGCTTGACGGTGAGTTTGCGCGGGTTGTCGGACTGGCCCGCGGCCAGGGTGCGGTAGGCCTGTTCGACGGTGTCGACGACGTCGGTCAGGGTGATGTCCAGGCCGGCGAGGTCGCTGGTGGAGAGTACGCGCAGGGTGGTGTCGTCCCGGTCCACGGGGGTGCCCTTTCGGATGGGTGAGGCGGCATCTGGAAGGCGGTAAGGCGGTAAGTCGGTATGGCAGGAGAGCAGGAGGGCAGGTCAGGCGGTGAGCGCGGCCTGGCCGTAGCCGTGTTCGTCGTGTTCGGCGACCGGGCGGGTGGGTCGGCCCTCGACGCGCACGGAGGCGCGCTTGAGCCAGCGGTCGGTGCCGTCGTAGCGCGCCCGGAAGGGGACGCGGCCGTGGACGACGATGTCGTTGTCGACGACCAGCACGTCGCCCGGCTCCAGGCTCACCGCCACCGAGACGCGGGCGAGTTCGTCCTCCAGGCGGCGGTAGGCCGCGCGCCAGGTCTCGTCGGCGTCCTCGACCGGCGTGTAGGCGGGGTCGAAGCGCATGGTCAGGCCCTCGGGCGCCGAGAAGAGGGTGGGCACCGGTGCGGGTCGGCCGGCGAACTGCCGGGCCTGCTCGTAGGCGTCGTCGGGCAGGATCGGCACGATCGGACGCTCGAGCTGGGCGACGTCCTCGTCGGCGAGGTCGGTGAGGCGGATGCTGGCCGCGGTGGTGGCGATGTTGTCGTGGTTGCGCATGCAGCACAGCAGGAGCAGGTGGGCGCGGCCGGGGTGGAAGGCGTCCTCGGTGTGCGGGGTGAGCAGGACGGAGCTGGAGGCGCCGGTCTGCTCGCTCTCGTGGCCGGGCGAGGGGACGATGTTGTGCACGAACCGGCCTTCCTGCTGGCCGTCCCAGGCGATCGGGGTCCCCATCAGGGTGGAGACGAGCAGCAGCACGACGTCCCACAGCGCGCCCGCGTCCCCGACGGTCGACCAGTGGCCGGGTGTCGGGCCCAGCTCCGTGTCGTCCGGGTGCAGTCCGCGCAGCACGAACAGGCCGTCGGCGGTGTCCACGGGCCGCAGCGCGTGCCGGAGTTCGTGGCTGAGCTGGGCGCACATCGCGGGCAGGTCGGCCAGCAGGCGGGGACTGGTCGCGGAGCCGTGGAAGTCCAGCAGCTTGGCGGCGGTGGCGGTCAGTTCCGCGGTGGCGGCGGTGTCGAGACGGCGTACCGGGGCAGGGCAGGTGGGCACGGCGGGGCCTTCCGTGGGCAGGGGTGGGGAGAGGCGTTGCGGGCACGCGGCATCACCGCGCCGGTGCGGGACGGCGGGCGGGAGCAGCGCGTGAGGCGTGGGGTCCGGGTCGGCTCGGACGGCCGGACGACAGGAAACGTAACAACGACTTCGAGGTAAGGCAAGCCTTACCCGATCAGATGTCTACATTTACGTAGTCTCAGTTCGAGGTGGCGGCGCACCTGCCGCGCGGGGGCAACTCCGCTGCTCGGATTGCTGTTTGCGGCAGGGGGGCGCACGCCCGGTGGGCCGGTGCGCTCCGTCGGGCGGCTTGCAACCCGTCTCAAACTTAGGGTAGGTAAACCTAAGCAAATCGAGCTCAACCCGAATCGAGGAACGAACGTGGGCGTCACCAGACGACAGCTGCTGTGGGCCGGTGCCGGTATCGGGGCGGCCGGCGCGCTCGCCGCCTGCAGCGGTGGCGCGGGCGGATCCAAGGACGCCGCATCCGCGGGCGCGGTGTCCTCGCAGCCCCGCGCCGGGGGGACGCTGAAGGTCGGTGCTCTCGGCAAGGCCTCCGCGATCACCCGCGACCCGCACGGCACGCAGGCCAACGAGAGCGACTACCTGATCATCAGTCTGCTCTACGACACGCTGGCCGTTCCCGGATCCACCGCCAACACCGTCCCGCGCCTGGCCTCCTGGAAGCCGTCGGAGGACCTGAAGACCTGGCGCTTCACGATCGCCGACGGCGCGACGTTCCACGACGGCACCCCGGTCACCGCCGCCGACGTGGTCTGGTCGCTGCAGCGCCTGCGCAACACCCCGGCGGGCAAGAGCCGGCTGCCCGGCATCCAGCCCGAGGGCATCAGGGCCGAGGACGCGAAGACCGTCGTCCTGGTCTCCGACTACCCCAACGCGGATCTGCCGCTGCTGACCCGTCTGACCACCTTCGTCCTGAAGAAGGACACCAAGGACGACGCGATCGCCGGCGCCCCCGGCACCGGCCCGTTCAAGCTCGACTGGTACCGCGACGGCAACGCCCGGCTGGTGCGCAACGACAACTGGTACGGCGGCAAGGTGCTGCTCGACGCCGTCGAGGTGCGCCTGTTCGAGAGCCCGCAGGCCATGGCCAACGCCCTGCTCGCCGGGCAGATCGACCTCGCCTCCAACGTCGGCGCCGTCGCCGCGCGCACCGCCGAGGCCCGCAAGGACGTCCAGATCCTGCGCCGCCCCAACGACATGGCGATGCCCGTCGTCATGCGCACCGCCGACGGCCCGTTCGCCGACGCACGGGTGCGCGAGGCCCTGAAGCTGGCGGTCGACCGCGACGCCATGGTCAAGCAGGTCCTCTCCGGCTACGGCAGCGTCGCCAACGACATCCTCGGCACCGGCGACCCGGCCTTCGCCAAGGACATACCGCAGCGGGGGCGCGACCTCGCCAAGGCCAAGCAGCTGCTCTCCGACGCCGGGTTCGACACCTCCCGGACCTACGACCTGATCACCGCCGAGGACGTCTCCGGCCTCGCCGAGTCCGCGACCCTGTTCGCCACCCAGGTCCGCGAGGCCGGCGTGAAGATCAACGTCGTGAAGCAGGACTCCAAGATCTTCTGGGACGCCACCTGGCTCAAGGCGCCGCTCTACACGACGTACTGGGGCACCAACGACTCGGTCGTCTTCTTCGCCTCCAAGACGATGCTCTCCGACGCCGGCCAGAACGAGTCCGCCTTCAAGGACCCCGCGTTCGACGAGGCCTACCGCACGGCCATGGGCACCGCCGACGCCGCCGCGCGCGACAAGCTGCTGCACCGGCTCCAGGAGATCGAGTTCGCCGAGTCCGGCTACCTGCTGTGGGGCATGGCCGACGGCATCGACCTCGCCGGAGCCGCCGTGCGCGACCTGCCCAGGCTCCCCGGCTACGGCCGCGTCCAGCTTGAGAAGACCTGGCTGGCGCGTTGACCACGCTCCAGCCGGCCGGCGCCCGCGCGCCGCAGGGCGCCCCGGCCCGCATCCTCCCCGGTGCGGGCCGGGTCGCCCGGCAGGCGGCCCGGCGCCTGGCCCTGCTCGTCGTCCTGCTCGCCGGCGTCTTCGCCGCCGTCGAGCTGCTCCCGGGCGACGCCGCCGGCGCGACCGCCGAGCGCGGGGTCACCGCCGCGGACCTCGCCGCCCGCCGCAGCGCCCTCGGGCTCGACCGCCCGGTGGCCGAACGCTTCTGGGACTGGATGACCGGCCTGCCCACCGGCGACCTCGGCGTCACCGCGCGCGGCCAGCACGTCACCGACATCCTCGCCGGCCCCTTCCCCAACACCCTGCTCCTGGGCACCCTCGCCCTCGCCCTGAGCACCATCGGCGCCCTCGCGCTCGGGAGCTGGGCCGCCCTGCGCCCCGGCGGACGCGCCGACCGCGCCATCGACGCCGCCTCCACCGCCGCGTTCGCCCTCCCGGAGTTCGTCGTCTCCGTCGCCCTCCTACTCCTGCTGTCCCAGTGGACCGGCTGGCTGCCCGCCGTCACCCTCACCGGCCCCGACGGAGCCCCCGAGTCCTGGACCATGCTCGTCCTGCCGGTGCTCTCACTGGCCATCCCCCAGATCGGCTGGAACACCCGCATCGTGCGCGGCGCGCTCGCCGACCAGGCCGCGCTGCCGCACGTCCAGGCCGCCGTCCTCGACGGCCTCGCGCGCCGACGCATCCTCAGCCACCACATGCTCCCCGGCGCCCTGTCCGCCATCGCCGTCGGCATCGCCACCTCCGCCGGCATGCTGCTGGGCGGCACCGTCGTCGTCGAGACCCTCTTCAACTACCCCGGCATCGGCGCCGTCCTGGCCGGGGCCATCGCCGACCGTGACACCCCGCTCGTCGCCGGAGTCGTGGCCGCGGCCGGCGCCGCCATCAGCCTGCTCCTGCTGCTGGCCGACCTCATCCGCACCACCGCCCTCGGAGAGGAGCGCCGATGACCGCCGATGCCCCGACCGCAGCGGCCCCCGCGCCCGCCACCCGGCGAAGGAGGCACGTGCTCGTCCGCGCCGTCCCCGCGCTCCTGCTCGTCCTCCTCGCCCTCGCCGGACCGCTCCTCGCCCCTCACCCCATCGACACCCCCGTCACCTTCCCCTACGCCGAAGCCGGCGGCGACGCGCCGCTCGGCGGTGACCAGCTCGGCCGCGACGTCCTCAGCCGCCTGCTGACCGGCGGCGCACCCCTGATCGCCACAGCCGTGGCCATCGCCCTGGTCGTCACGGCGGCGGCCACCGTCCTCGGCATCCTCGCCGTCCTGCGGCCCCGGCTCGGCCGATGGATCGAACGCGCCGCCGACCTGACGATCCTCCTGCCCTCCGTCCTCGCCATCATGCTCATCGCCCTGGCCTGGCCCGCCGGCGGACGCCTGGCCGTCGCAGCCGCCGCCACCCTCCTGGGCATTCCCTACGCCGTGCGCATCGTCGCCGCGGCAGCCGCCCCCATCGCCGCCACCGGCTACGTCGAGGCCGCGGCCGTCGGCGGCGAACGCCTGTGGCACCTGACGGTCCGCGAGGTGCTGCCCAACCTGCGCTCCACCCTCCTCGCCCTGTTCGGCCTGCGTTTCGTCGAAGGCGTCTACATCGTCTCGGTCGCCGCCTTCCTCCAGCTCGGCCCCCAACCCCCGGAAGCCGACTGGGCGTTGATGATCCGCGAGAACGCCGCCGGGATCACCCTCAACCCCTGGGCGGTCGGCGCGCCGTGCCTGGCCATCGGGCTGCTCGCCATCAGCGTCAACCTCGCCGCCGAAGCCCTCGCCCCCGCCCGGCCGACCCCGGAGACCCCGCTGTGAGCACCGCCGCCCCCGCCGCCCGCGCCACGGGCCTGTCCATCGCCCTCGCGGACACGCCCCTGCTCACCGACGCCACCCTCACCCTCACCCCGGGCCGGGTCACCGCCGTCACCGGCCCCTCCGGCGCCGGCAAGACCACCCTCCTGCGCGCCCTCGCCGGAGCCCTCCCACCAGGCGCCCGCGTCACCACCGGCACCCTCGACGTCCTCGGCCACGACATCCTCGCCCTCCCGCCCGAGGACCTGCGCCGCCTTCGCCGCCACAAGCTCGCCTTCGTCGGCCAGGACCCGGGCTCAGACCTCAACCCGCGCATGCGCGTCGACCGCCTCCTGACCGAGACCGCCGCCGACCGCCGCCGAACCTCCGTACCCGACCTGCTGCGCGCCGTCCGCCTGCCGGCCGGCGAGCGCCTCGAACACCGCCGACCCGCAGGCCTGTCCGGCGGTCAGCAGCGGCGTGTCGCGCTTGCCCGCGCCCTCGCCCGACGGCCCGAGATCCTCCTCCTCGACGAACCCACCGCCGGCCTCGACCCGGCCCTGCGCGACGACATCGCCGACCTGCTGCGCGAGATCGCCGATTCCGACGGCCTCGCCATCGCCCTCACCAGCCACGACCCCGACTTCGTCGCCCGCTGCGCCGACGACGTTCTGGCCCTGTGGCCCGACCGCCTTGCTGCGGCCCCGGCTGGGGCCCCGGCTGCGGTTGGGGCTGCGGCGGTGGCTGGGGCTGTGGCCGGGGTTGTGCCGGCAACGGCCGTGCAGGCCGCACGCGTTCGTACCAGGGCCGCCTCCGGCATGTCGCCCGTCGTGGAGGTGAAGGCGCTCAGCGCCGGCATCGGCACGGTCCGCACCCGCCACCGCGTCTTCGCCGCCGTCGACCTCGTCCTGATGCCCGGCACGCTGACCGGGATCACCGGCCCGTCCGGATGCGGCAAGAGCACGCTGCTGCGCACCCTGGCCGGCCTTCACCGGCCCGAGTCAGGCAGCGTCGTCCTCCACGGCGAACACCTGGCCCCGTCCTACCGGCGCCGCAGCCGCGACCAGCGCCGCCGCATCCAGCTCGTCCCCCAGAACCCCCTCGGCGCCCTCAACCCGGCCCACACCGTCGGTGCCACCCTCACCCGGCCGCTGAAGCTGCACTTCGGCCTTCCCGCTGCCCGGTGCGAGGAGCGCGTCGCCGAACTGCTCACGGCCGTCGGCCTGCCCCCGCACTACGCGACCCGCCACCCCCACGAACTCTCCGGCGGCCAACGCCAGCGCGTCTCCCTCGCCCGCGCCCTGGCCGCCGAACCCGACGTCCTGCTCTGCGACGAGGTCACCTCCGCCCTCGACACCGACACCGCCGCCGCGCTCATGGACCTCCTCGACGACCTGCGCACCAGCCGGGGCCTGGCGGTGGTCCTCGTCAGCCATGACCTCCCCCTCGTCACCGGCCACGCCGACCACGTCCTGCCTCTCGCGGGCCCCCACTCCGCACCGCTCACCGCGCAGCAGCCCGCCGGCGTCCGCTGACTCCTACTCGGAGATCCACCGTCGGCGCTGTCCGCCGGTGAGCACCCAGCCGGGGCCCGAGGGCGAGGGTGTGCGGTGTCCCGCGCCGCGGGCGGCCGCCGTGCACACCCGCCGCAGCAGGGAGTTGAGTTCGGCGCGCTGGCCCTTCGTCAACGAGGCGAGCAGGTCGCCTTGGACGGCGGATGCGTCGTCGTGCAGCACGTCCAGTGCTGCCTGCCCGGCCGGGGTGATCGTCAGCACCTCCTGCCGCCCGCCGATCTGGACGACCATGGAGTGCACCAGGCCTGCCGACAGGAGTTCGTCCAGCGCCTGGGCGGAGTCGGTCCCGGTTGTGGCGGTTGCGGCGGCGTGCTCGGTGAGGTCGCGGCGCCCGTGCGGCCCCAGCTGGGCGAGTGCGGACAGCAGCGCCTGATGGGCCGGGCCCATTCCCCTCGCGTCGAGCCGGTCGGCCAGCAGCCGGTCGACCGCCCTGCCGGCCGTCGACAGGAGGTAGACGGTCTGTTCGAAGGGGCTCGTCGAGCCCGTCCTCCCGTCGTACACGCCAGGTCCCATCGTCCGGTGGCCGCCGTGTTCTCGGGCCGGGGCCATGGTGGCGGCACCCGCGCGGGGATGCCGAGCCCGGAGGCCGGAGTGAACGCGGCCGCTGATCGCCGGAGGGCGGGCGGCTGCGCCAAGGCCCGCACGGGTAAGCCGAGCCTCACCATACCCGGACCCGCACGGTTGGTCTACATCGATGTCGTCAGACCGTGCCGTGAGCCCTCAAGGTCCGGGCCGCGTACTCGACGTACTCGTGCAGCCCGTAGGCCAAGGCCGCGCTGAGCAGGGCCGCGACCGTGACGGCGGCGACCAGGGCGACGGCGGCCCGCGCCCTGCGGCCGGTCGGGCGGGCGGGCGCGGGGCCCAGGAGGGCCTGGACGCGCTGGGGCACGGGGCCGGTGTTCACGGACAGCAGGGGCCCGGCGGTTCGGCGGGCGGACGGCGATCCGGCCAGGGCCGCCCGGGCGATGGCGGTCGCGGCGGTGCGCCGGTCGGCGACCGCGGCGGCGGCCTGCTCGTCGGCCCAGCGTTCCAGGTGGTAGTCGAGGTCGGCCCGCAGCCGGGCCAACGCCGGGTGTACGGCGGCGGCGAGGTCGACGGCGGCGGACAGCAGGTGGTGGCGCCCGCGCAGGTGGGCGCGCTCGTGGGCGAGGAGCACCGCGCGCTCCGCCGGGCCCAGCGCGCTCAGCATGCCGGCCGAGACGACGACGCGGCCGGGGCGCCCCCGGTGGCCGGGCAGGGCGAAGGCCTCGGCGTCCTTGCCCGCGACCACGAGCAGGTCGCCGTCGCTCGTCGCGTCAGCGGTCAGGCCCCAGGCACGGGCGAGGAGCACGCGGTGCCCGCGCCACCGCAGCGTCAGCCGTACGGCCTGGACGGCCAGCGCGGCCCCGGCAGCGCAGGACACCGGCACCACGGCCGGCCACCGGGCGACGACGCCGGACAGCGGCAGGTGCTCCAGGCCTGCCAGGAACGGGACGTGGAACAGCCCGGCGAGTGCCGCGACGGTGCCGCCCGCCAGCAGGACGGCCGCGCCCGTGAGCGCGAGCGAGGCCTCGCGCGGAGGGAGCAGCAGGGCCAAGCGGCGTGCGGCGGGCGCCGCGGCCCAGGGGAGCAGCAGAGCCAGGGCGACGATCGTCAGGATCAGGCCCATGCGTCGTCCTCGGGCCCGGGCCTGCCGGAGTTCGTCGCGGTCGTGGTCGCGGCCTCGGTCTGGGCATCGAGGAGCAGGCGGCGCAGGACGTCCTCGTCGTCCTCGGACAGGGAGGAGACGAACCGCTTCAGCACGAGGTCCCGCTGCGGTTCCTTCTCCAACTCCCGGCGCATGCGCCCGGCCGCCAGTCCGGCGGCGTCCTCCACCGGGGCGTAGGCGAAGGACCGCGCGGGGCGGCTGCGGACCAGGGTCCCCTTCTCGTGCAGGCGGGTGAGGATCGTCGTCACGGTGGTGCGGGCCAGCCCGTGGTCCAGCGCCTCCTTGACCTGCTGGGCGGTCAGCGGCTCGCCGGCCGCCCACAACACCGCCAGCACGTCCGCGACCAGCTCCCCGTGCGGACGCCTGGCGTCCCGACCGACCCTCACATCGTTCTCCCTGTCCCGACACTCCCGGAAGGCACACTCCCGGCCGGCACGCCTCCGGCGCCGACAGCGGTCGGCGGCCGAGGCCCGCCCGCGCCGGTATGGCGAAGATGGGCTCGGCCTGTGTTGCTTAGGTGTGCCTCAGCTAACTTTACGGGCTCGTGGCCCCGCGCTGCCGGGTGCCTGATCGCGGACACCGTCCGGTCACGTGCCGCTCGGCGCGGTGGAAAGCCGATGGCGCAACGCGCGTGCGGGCCTCTGGACTTACTAGGACGTCCAACTATATGGTCGACGGCAGGTCCGCGGTGTCAGGGAAGCCGGTGTGAGTCCGGCACGGTCCCGCCACTGTGACCGGGGAGTTCGTCCTCGCAGACGAAGGCCACTGGCAGCCAGCCGGGAAGGCCTGGGGGCGTGCGGTGATCCGGGAGTCAGGATACCGGCCGCGGGTGTTTCCGTGTTTTCCACGAGGATGGAGACGACACGCATGACTCCGGGCTGCTCCCGCTCCACTGCTGCTCCTGGTTGTCCCGTGCCCACGGCCGCCGGGGCCCCGACGCCCTGACGTTCCGTTCTGCCGCCGTACGCCCGTGTCGCGGGGCGCACCACCGTGTGCCCGCCGACCGGCGGCGGCCTCCGATCCTCCTCCTCTCCCCACCCCTGTCGAGAGAAGGAACCCGATGGTCCGAGAACTGACCCACTTCGTCGCCGGCAAGCCCACCGCCGGCACCTCCGGTCGCTTCGGCGACGTGTACGACCCCAACACCGGCCGGGTGCAGGCCCGGGTGCCGCTGGCGAGCCGGGCCGAGGTCGAGGCGGTGATCGCCGATGCCGCGCAGGCCCAGCCCGCATGGGCCGCGTGGAACCCGCAGCGGCGCGCCCGCGTCCTGCTGCGCTTCCTCCAACTCGTCGAGCAGGAGAAGGAGGAGCTGGCCCGGCTGCTGTCCGCCGAGCACGGCAAGACCGTGGCCGATGCCCACGGGGACATCCAACGCGGCCTGGAGGTCGTGGAGTTTGCCGCCGGCATCCCGCACCTGCTGAAGGGCGAGTTCAGCGACAACGCGGGCACCGGCATCGACGTGTACTCGATGCGCCAGCCGCTCGGCGTGGTCGCGGGCATCACGCCGTTCAACTTCCCCGCGATGATCCCGCTCTGGAAGGCCGCACCCGCCATCGCCTGCGGCAACGCCTTCGTCCTCAAGCCCTCGGAGCGCGACCCCTCGGTGCCGCTGCGCCTGGCCGAGCTGTTCCTGGAGGCCGGGCTGCCGCCGGGCGTGCTGAACGTGGTCAACGGCGGCAAGGAGGCCGTGGACACCCTGCTGGAGGACACTCGGGTGCAGGCGGTCGGGTTCGTCGGCTCCACGCCGATCGCCCAGTACGTGTACGCCACCGCCGCCGCGCACGGGAAGCGGGCGCAGTGCTTCGGCGGCGCCAAGAACCACCTGGTCGTGATGCCGGACGCCGACCTCGACCAGGCCGCGGACGCGCTGATCGGCGCCGGCTACGGCTCGGCCGGCGAGCGCTGCATGGCGATCTCGGTGGCCGTCCCGGTGGGGGAGGAGACCGCCGACGCCCTGGTGGCCAAACTGGTCGAGCGGATCGCCGCGCTGAAGGTCGGGCGCTCGGACGACCCGGCGGCGGACTTCGGCCCGCTGGTCGGCGCCGACGCGCTGGAGCGGGTCCGCGGCTACCTGGACCTCGGGGTCGAGGAGGGCGCCGAACTCGTCGTCGACGGGCGGGACTTCCGGCTGGAGGGGCACGAGGACGGCTACTTCCTCGGCGCCTCGCTGTTCGACCGCGTCACGCCCGACATGCGGATCTACCGGGAGGAGATCTTCGGCCCCGTCCTGACCGTGCTCCGCGCCGCCGACTACGAGGAGGCGCTGCGCCTGCCCGGCGAGCACGAGTTCGGCAACGGCGTGGCCATCTACACCCGGGACGGCGACACGGCACGGGACTTCGCCCGCCGGGTGAACACCGGCATGGTCGGCGTCAACGTGCCGATCCCCGTGCCGGTCGCGTACCACACCTTCGGCGGCTGGAAGCGCTCCGGGTTCGGCGACCTCAACCAGCACGGGCCGGACTCGATCCGCTTCTACACTCGCACCCGCACCGTCACCTCGCGCTGGCCCTCCGGGGTCAAGGAGGGCGCGAGCTTCACCATCCCGACGATGGGCTGAGGGCGCCGTGCACGACCTCACAGAGGACCAGCTCGCCATCGCGGCGACCACCCGGGCCTTCGCCCGCGAACACCTGGCGCCGAACGCGGTCGCGTGGGACCAGGCCAAGCACTTCCCGGTGGACGTGCTGCGCAAGGCGGCGGACGTCGGCCTGGCCGGTGTCTACGTCCGCGAGGAGTCCGGCGGCTCCGGGCTCACCCGCGCCGACGGCGTCCTCGTGTTCGAGGCGCTGGCCACCGGCTGCCCGTCCATCGCCGCCTACCTGTCCATCCACAACATGGTCGCCTGGATGATCGACCGCTACGGCGACGACGCCCAGCGCGCCCGGTGGCTGCCGGGCCTCAGCGCCATGGCGACCCCCGCCAGCTACTGCCTCACCGAGCCCGGCGCGGGCTCGGACGCGGCGGCACTGACCACCCGAGCCCGCCGGGACGGGGCGCACTGGGTCCTCGACGGCGTCAAGCAGTTCATCTCGGGCGCAGGGGTCTCCCAGGTCTACCTGGTGATGGCCCGCACCGGCGGACCGGGGGCCGGCGGGGTGTCCGCGTTCGTCGTCGAACGCGAGGACGCCGGCGTCTCGTTCGGGCCCGACGAGAAGAAGATGGGCTGGAACGCCCAACCCACCCGCCAGGTGCGGCTGGACGGCGTCCGGCTCCCGGCCGACCGCCTCCTCGGAGCCGAGGGCGAGGGCTTCCGGATCGCCATGAACGGGCTGAACGGCGGCCGGCTCGGCATCGCCGCCTGCTCCCTCGGCGGAGCGCAGGACGCCCTGGAGCGGGCCACCGGCTACCTGGCGGACCGCGAGGCGTTCGGCGCCCGGCTCCTGCACGCCCAGGCGCTGCAGTTCCGGCTCGCCGACATGGCCACGGAGCTGGAGGCGGCCAGGTCGCTGCTCTGGCGGGCCGCCTCGGCCCTGGACCGGGGGGACCCCAGAGCGCCGGAGCTGTGCGCGATGGCCAAGCGGCACGCCACCGACACCGGCTTCGAGGTGGCCAACCAGGCGCTCCAACTGCACGGCGGCTACGGCTACCTGGCCGAGTACGGCATCGAGAAGATCGTCCGCGACCTGCGGGTGCACCAGATCCTGGAAGGAACCAACGAGATCATGCGCGTCATCGTCGCCCGCGGCCTGACCGGGGCCGCGTGATGGCCGGGAACGACCTCGACGAGGTCCTGGTCCACCGCGAGGGCCGGGCCGGCCTGATCGTCCTCAACCGCCCCGCGGCCCTGAACGCCCTCACCCACGGCATGGTGCAAAGGATCTCCGAAGCCCTGGACACGTGGGAGGAGGACGAGCGGGTCGACACCGTGGTCATCTCCGGCGCCGGTGAGCGGGCCTTCTGCGCCGGCGGCGACATCGTCGCCATCCACCGCGCCGCCACCGGCGCGGACCCGGGCGCGGTGGAGGAGTTCTGGCGCGACGAGTACCGCCTCAACGCCCGCATCGCCCGCTACCCCAAGCCCTACGTCGCGCTCATGAGCGGCATCGTGATGGGCGGCGGGGTCGGGGTCTCCGCCCACGGTAGCGTCCGGATCGTCACCGAGACCACGCGCATCGCCATGCCCGAGGCCGGCATCGGCTTCGTCCCCGACGTCGGCGGCACCTACCTGCTCGCCCTCGCCCCCGGCGAGCTGGGTACCCACCTGGCCCTGACCGCGGGCTCCGTCGGCGCCGCGGACGCGCTGCTCTGCGGCCTCGCCGACCACTTCGTCCCGGCCGAGCGGCTGCCCGCGCTGCTGGACGACCTGGCCGAACTCCCCGTGCACGACGCCCTCGAACGGAACGTCGGGCCCGCACCGGCCGGCGTGCTGGACGGTCGGCGGGCGTGGATCGACCACTGCTACGGGGCCGACACCGTGGAGGAGATCCTCGACCGCCTGCGGGACAGCGGCGAACCGGAGGCCAAGGAGGCCGCGGACCGGATCGCCGCCAACTCGCCCGCCGCCGTGAAGGCCACCCTCGCCGCCCTGCGCCGGGCCCGCACCCTCGGCCCGCTGGAGGCCGTCCTCGACCAGGAGTACCGGACCTCCTGCGCGGCGCTCTCCACGCCGGACCTGGCCGAGGGGATCCGCGCCCAGGTGATCGACAAGGACCGCTCCCCGCGGTGGAACCCGTCGACGCTGAGCGCCGTCGAGCCCGCCACGGTGGCCCGCTACTTCGCCCCGCTCGGCGACCGGGAACTCGGCCTGGCCCCCACCACACCCCTGGAGCGCTGGTGACCCACCGCAACGGATTCAACGGAGTCAACGGATTCAACGGAGTCATCGGATTCATCGGACTCGGCAACATGGGCGGCCCGATGGCCGCCAACCTCGCCACGGCCGGACACACCGTGACCGGTTACGACCTGGCGCCCGAGGCACTGCGGCGGGCGTCCCGGACGGAGAGCGGCGTCCGTCCGGCGCGGTCCGCGACCGAGGCGGTGCGGGAGGCCGACGTCGTCATCAGCATGCTGCCGGCCGGCCGGCACGTGCTGGCCGCCTACGCGGACCTGCTGCCCGCCGCCCGCCCGGGAACGCTCTTCGTCGACTGCTCCACGATCGACGTCGCGGACGCCCGGGCGGCGCACGACCTCGCCGTGCACGCCGGGCACCGGGCCGTGGACGCGCCGGTCTCCGGCGGGGTGGTCGGCGCCACGGCCGCCAGCCTCACCTTCATGGTCGGAGCCGCCGAGCCGGACTTCGAGGCGGCCCGGCCCGTGCTGGAGGCGATGGGCCGCAAGGTCGTGCACTGCGGACCCCCCGGAGCGGGGCAGGCCGCGAAGATCTGCAACAACATGATCCTGGGCATCTCGATGATCGCGGTCAGCGAGGCCTTCGTGCTCGGAGAGAGCCTCGGACTCAGCCACCAGGCCCTCTACGACGTCGCCTCGACCGCCTCCGGCCAGTGCTGGGCGCTCACCACCAACTGCCCCGTCCCCGGGCCGGTGCCGACCAGCCCGGCCAACCGCGACTACGCGGCCGGGTTCGCCGCCGCCCTGATGGCCAAGGACCTCGGCCTCGCCGCCGGAGCCGCCGAGGCCGCCGGCCTGCCCACCGAACTCGGACGCAGGGCGGCACAGCTGTACGCGGACTTCGCGCAGGCCGACGACGGCGCCGGCCTGGACTTCTCGGCGATCATCACCACCCTGAGGGAGGACGGCAAGTGACCGGCTACGAGACGATCCTGGCCGAGCGCAAGGGCCGGGTGGGGCTGATCACGCTCGACCGGCCCAAGGCGCTCAACGCGCTCAGCACCCTCCTGATGAACGAAGTCGTGCAGGCGGCAACGGAGTTCGACCGGGACCCGGAGATCGGCTGCCTGGTCATCACCGGCTCGGAGAAGGCCTTCGCGGCCGGCGCCGACATCAAGGAGATGCAGTCCCTCGACTTCGTCGACGCCTACCTCGGCGACTGGTTCGCCGCCTGGGACCGCTTCGCCGCGCTGCGCAAGCCCGTCGTGGCGGCCGTGGCGGGCTACGCGCTGGGCGGCGGCTGCGAGCTGGCGATGCTGTGCGACGTCCTCCTGGCGGCGGACACCGCGAAGTTCGGGCAGCCGGAGATCAAGCTCGGCGTCATCCCCGGCATCGGCGGCTCGCAGCGGCTGACCCGGGCGGTCGGCAAGGCGAAGGCGATGGAGCTCTGCCTGACCGGCCGGATGATGGGCGCCGAGGAGGCCGAGCGGGCCGGCCTGGTCTCCCGGATCGTCCCGGCGG
Source organism: Kitasatospora sp. NPDC056731 (assembly GCF_040687675.1). Lineage (NCBI taxonomy): Bacteria > Bacillati > Actinomycetota > Actinomycetes > Kitasatosporales > Streptomycetaceae > Kitasatospora > Kitasatospora sp. NPDC056731. Next base: position 91,251 of record NZ_JBFBNR010000028.1, on the reverse strand, counting down.
ACCAGCTGCTGGCCGAGGCCCTGACGGTGGCCGAGACCGTCGCGGCGATGTCCACCCCGGCGGCGGTCATGCTCAAGGAGAGCGTCAACCGCTCGTACGAGACCACGCTCGCCGAGGGCGTCCGCTTCGAACGGCGCCTGTTCCACGCCACGTTCGCCACGGCGGACCAGAAGGAGGGCATGGCGGCCTTCGCCGAGAAGCGCCCGCCGGAGTTCCTCAACCGCTGACGGTCCGAGCGGTTCGCGGCGCGATGTGGCGGACGATCCCTTGACCGGATCTTCTCCGTATCGCCATGATGAGCCGTCAAGTTGTGACTCCGCCGCTGGGGGAAGTCCGGTTCGAATCCGGCGCTGACCCGCAACGGTAGGCCGCCGGCTCCACGCCGGCGGCGAGCCCGAGTACCCGGCGGCGGAGGTGTGTCGTCCCCTCCTCCCGTCGTGGTCTGCGGGCCGGAGCTCCGAGGGCTGCCCGGCTGTTGCCGCCGTCCTCCGGGCCCCTGCGTGCGGGCCCGGAAAGGCACCCATGCCCACGCTCCGCCGCACTCTCGGTCTGCTCGCGATACCCGCCCTCGCGCTCGCCACCGTCCTCCCGGCGGCCGCTGCCGCCCAGGCCGCGCCTGTTGTCGCGACCTCGTCCCCGACGATCCGCCCCGATGCCGCCGCCGGCGGCTGGCTGGCCCGTCAGCTCGTCGACGGCGACCACTTCGAGTCCGTCTTCAACGGCACCGCCTACCCCGACCAGGGCCTGACCATCGACGCCGTGCTGGCCTTCGCCGCCTCGCGCAGCTCCGACCAGGCCGCCACGAAGGCCACCGCCTGGCTGGCCAAGCCCGAGATCATCACCGGCTACCTCGGCGACGGCACCACCGAGGCCTACGCGGGCGCGACCGCCAAGCTGCTGCTCGCCGTCGAGGTACGCGGCGGGAACCCGACGGCCTTCGGCGGCGTCGACCTGCCCGCCCGGCTGCGCTCCCTCCAGACCGCCGACGGCCGGTTCTCCGACCGCTCGCAGTGGGGCGACTACAGCAACGCCTTCGGCCAGTCCCTGGCCCTGATCGCCCTGCACCGCACGGCCGGCGGCGCCCCGGCGGCCGCCGTCGACTTCCTCGCCAACAGCCAGTGCGCGGACGGCGGTTACCCGCTCTCCTTCGGCCAGGCCACCTGCACCAGCGACCCGGACGCCACCGCGCTCGCCGCCCAGGCCCTGGCCGCGACCGGCCGCACCGCCAAGGCCAACGCCGGGCTCGGCTGGCTGACCGCCCACCAGAACGCCGACGGCGGCTTCCCGGCCGCCGGGGCCGCCGCGTCCAACGCCAACACCACCGGCCTCGCCACGCAGGCACTGCTGGCCGGCGGACGCTTCGGGGCCGGACTCAAGGGCTGGAGCAGCCTGGTCAAGCTCCAGCAGGGCTGCTCCGCCGACCCGGGCGTGCGCGGGGCGGTCGCCTACGACGCGACCGGCTTCAACCCGGCCACCGGCGCCCGGGCCACCGCGCAGGCCGTCCTCGGCCTGGCCGGCACCCCGCTGGCCACCCTCTCCGCCACGGGTGCCCGCCCGGACGCGCCCGTGCCGGCCTGCCCGGCGACCACCCACTGACCACCCGCTGACCCCGAGAGGAGAGCTCCGATGACCGACACCCTGGCGCCCGCGCGCCCGGCCCGCCGCACCCTCGGCTCGATCGCCGCCGCCGCTGCCCTCACCGCCGGCCTGCTCGGCGCCTCCGCCGTCCAAGCCCCGCAGGCGCAGGCCGCCGCCTGCGACGGCACCACCGGCGTCACCGTCGTGGTCGACTCCACCGCCGTCGGCGGCGGCATCCAGACCGGCTGCGCACCCGGCGACCCGGCCAGCGGCCTGGCCGCGCTGACCGGCGCCGGGTTCGCGTACACCTTCCACCCGCGCTACCCGGGCTTCGTCTGCACCATCAACGCCCTGCCGACGACCTGCACCAACCCCACCGGCAGCGCCTACTGGTCGTACTGGCACGCCCAGCACGGCGGCCCCTGGTCGTACAGCAACCTCGGCGCGGGCAGCTACAACCCGGCACCCGGCGACGTCGAGGGCTGGTCCTTCGGCGCCGGCGCCCAGCCGGGCGTCCCCGCCCCCTGATCTCCGGCGGCGTACTGGTGCCCCGGCCCCTCCGGAAGGGGGGCCGGGGCACCGGCGGTACGGCTGTTGCGTGATGTTCGGCGCCGCCGGGCGAGGGAAGGCGAATGCCAGGTCGGCGGATCACCGTCACCTGGCCCAGGGCATTTCCGTCGACCCGGTGGGCCGGTACCAGGTGATGCCCCACTCCGCGCCCCAGTCCTTGCCGGTCCAGTCGTAGGCGGGTGTCCAGAGTGGCCGGGCCGGTTGAGGTCCCCACTCCTCCGGGTCCGGGCGCACCAGCAACTCGTCCTCATGGGCGTAGCCGCCGGTGAGTACGGTCGCCACGAACTCCGCGAAGCCGCCGTCGAAACGGTCGAGCGCACCGTCGTCGACGCCACCGAAGTCGCAGAAGACGGCCACCGGCCACTGCTCCGGGTCCGGGCCGTCGGTCAGCCAACAGCAGTAGTTGTGGTTGCTGTTCATGCCCCAGGGCAGCAGCCCGCCCGGGTCCGGGAACACAGGGGTGCGCTCCTGGTCCCAGAACTCGTCCTCGCCCTCGACCTGCCCCCGGAACTCGGTGTCGGTCTCGAAACGCCACCCCGCCAGGCCGCCCGGCGAACCGGCTCCGTGGGAGCGCTCCGTCGGCGACCGCACACCCCACTCGCCGTTCAGGTTCACCGCACCGTACAGATCGACGAACGCCCGGTAGTCCGACGGCAGTTGGACCCCGAGCTCGGCCGGTGCCAGCTCCCACGGCACCCGCGCCGGGGTGTACACCGGCTCGCCCATGATCGCCCGCAGTCGATCCCATGCCTCGGTCATTACCCGACCCCTCTCCGGCCGTCAGTCGTCAGAAGCTGCACTTTAGGCGACGGCTCCGACGGACCACTGACCCGACCGGAAAACCGTCGGCTGGCAGGGCCCGCTCGATCTCGACGGTTCGAACGGGCGGACTGGATGATCACTCGTCCGAGCGTTTCCGGGATGGCGGTCTGGCTGTTGCGTGATCCTGAACTCGGCTAAGAGGTAGGGGACTTGAGGAGAATTGCCCTGACCGGCAGGGGCGCCGGGACATGCGAGCGGCCCCGCGCACCGGAATCGGTGTGCGGGGCCGCTGTGGGGCATCGGGTGGTTCAGCAGTGGGGCAGGGCTGGGCACGTCGTGAAGCATCGCCGCGCCGTCCACGCTGGTACACGGTGTCCAGGGCGACCGGGACCTTCGGATCAGTTGCCGTAGCGGAGCGAGACGGTGTCGCCGAGGTGGACGGTGGTGGCCCGGGTGGCGGTGGTGGCGGTGGTGCCGTCCAGGCTGACCTTCCAGGTGGAGGAGCCGTTGTTGGCGGTGCCGTTGATCGCGGTGACGGCGCCGGTGCCGGAGGACGGGGTGACGGCGGTGACGCAGCCGGCGGGGGTCGCGGATGCGGCGGCGTCGAGGACGTCGCCGAGGGTCGCGGTGGTGCCGGTCGGGGTGAGGGTGACGGCGCAGACCTTGAGTGCGCCGGTGCCGTCGTCGATGACCAGCGGGAGCTTGGCGGCGGTGCCGGGGACGAAGGTGGTGGCGGCGGCCCAGGCGGGCTCGCCGGCGGTGGTCGGGGTCGGCGGGGTGGCGGTGAAGCCGGCGCCGGCGACGGCGCGCAGGCCGTCGACGGAGGCGTAGGGGGAGGGGGTGGTGTCGGCGGGCAGGTACTTGAAGCCGCCGCCGGGCTTGAACTGCTGGGCGATCAGGAAGTCGACGGGGCTCTTGCCGGTGCCGCTGGTGAAGTCGGCGCCCTGGGGGTTGATGCCGCAGGCGTTGAGGCCGGAGACGGCCCAGCCGTTGGAGTCGGTGTTGACGCCGAACATGGCGTTGAAGGCGCCGGAGGCGGTGAGCTTGCCCTTGAGGAAGTTCTTGGCGGCGACGATCGCCGGGTCGGTGGCGGGGACGCCCCCGGTGCAGAGCGAGGCCATGGCGGCGCCGGTCATGTCGATGTCGCTGCCCTGGGCGAGGGCGTTCGGGTCGCCTGCGGCCTTGCTGAAGTTCCAGCCGCCGTCGTTGTGCTGGTTGGCGCGCACCGCCGTGACGGAGGCGTCGAGCAGCGGCTGCGGGACGCGGGGGCTGCCGGCCTGGGTCTTGGCGCCCGCGAGGGCGAGGAGGCCGAAGACGGTGCCGTTGAAGTTGGCGGACGGGCCGTAGTAGCCGGGTTCGGCGGTCTGCCAGTAGGCGGCGAGGTCGGCGACGAGGTTGCGGCCCGGGCCGACCCGGGCGGGGTCGATGCCGGCGGCGTAGGCGTTGAGGATGCCGCGCTCGTAGTCCGTGACGACCGGCGAGGCGCTCGGCCAGCCGGGGGCGGCGAGTTGGCCGCGGTACACCAGTCGGGCGTTCTTGGTGGGGTCGCCGCCGGGGGTGACGTCCGCGGCGGCCGTGCCGGCGGCCGCGAGTGCGCTGAACGCCCACTCGTTGGAGAGCCCGCCGCCGGTGACGTAGCTGCCGTCGGCGGCCTGGAGCGACTTCAGGTAGGTGACGCCGGTGCTCTTCGAGGTGGCTATCTGGGTCGGGCTGGCCGTCGCGTGGGCGGGGACGGCGGAGAGCAGGAGTGCGCCGGCCGTCAGGGCGACGGTGACGGCGGAGGCGGCGCGGGCCGGGGTGGTTCGCGAGGGTGTGGTCCGCGAGGGGGCGAGGAGGGACACGGGACAGGCTCCTTGGGGTGGCGGGCGCCGACCCTGCCCCGGAGTTCCGGCGTCCGTTGGAGGGCGCGCGACTGCCGGAGCGGTCGCCGCCCGGATCGCGTGGGCCGGCTTTCGCCATGGTGCGTGGCCGGGCGGGCATTCGGGCTCAGGGCGGCACGATGGCCACCCCACACCGCTGCGCGTCAGCCCCGGATTCGCACCGGGTTCCCCCGCTCGGCCACCGCGGACGCTACCGCACGGCGCACCGGCGCACGAGGTGGTGTGATCGATATGACGACCCGTTGACTCCCGCTCGGCCGTCGTGGTCTGATGAACCGATTTTTTGCCCTCGGCATTCAGGGGAAGCCGGTCCAACTCCGGCGCTGACCCGCAACCGTGGACCCACCTGTGGTGGGTGAGCCGGAATGCCTGGACCGGGGGCCTGTTCACAGAGCACTTGCGTCGTCGCGGACTACGACGCGGTCCGGACGGTCCCTGCCCAGGAGACCGTCGGCTGCGCCGTTGCGTCCCCGCGTCGACCGACCAGGGAGTCGTCGTGAGGGTCAGCAGCAGTCGCACACGTCACAGGAACCGGGACCTCGCCTCCGTGGTGGTCGCCGGTGCTGTCGCGGTCGCCGCCTGCGGAAGCGTCCTGTTCGGGCGTCCCGGCACCGCGGCAGCCGACCCGATCGAGCAGTGCACGGCGACGACGGGCGCGATCGTCGCCGTCGACTTCACCCACTGGGGCGGCGGCGTCGTCCGGGGCTGCGACGCCCACCCCACGACCGGGATGAACCTGCTGCACGCCGCCGGCTTCATTACCGCCGGAACCGAGCACGACGGACCCGCCTTCATCTGCCGACTCGGAACCGGGACCTTCAACAGCGGCACCCAGTACCCGACGCCGGCCGAGGAACCCTGCGTCAACACCCCGCAGGCCACCGCGTACTGGTCGTACTGGATCGCCGAAGCCGGCCAACAGGCCTGGTCCTACAGCCGGTTCGGCGCCGGGACGCAGAAGCCCAAGCCCGGCGAGGTCGAGGCCTGGGTGTACGGCGGCACCGACATCGGCGGTACCAGCGGGGCACCGGGCTTCACCCCGGACTCCGTGAGAGCGAAGAGCGGTGGTTCGTCGGCTTCGCCGTCCGCCTCGCTGTCACCGTCGGCGAGCCCGACTCCGACCCCGACCGGGCCGACCCCGACCGGGCCGACCCCGACCGGGCCGACCTCGACCGGGCCGTCCGCCACCGGTGACCCGGCGGCCGCCGCGGCCTGGCTGGCCCGCCAACTCGTCGGCGGCGACCACATGGAGAACTGGGCCGTCGAGGGGCCGGACTACCCCCGGACCGCCCTCACCGCCATCGCCCTCGCCGCCGCCGGCAGCCAGGATCCGGCGCTGCGCAGGACGACCGCCTTCCTCGCCGCCCACACCGACGCCTTTCTGTACCCCGACGGACCGGCCGGCCAGCCAGATGCGAAGGCCGCCGCACTGCTGGCCCTCGTCGCCGAGAGCACCGGCAGCGATCCCCGGGCCTTCGGCGGCCGGGACCTGATCGCCGCGCTCACCGGCCACGTCTGCACGGCGGCGGGGGAGAACGGCAAGTGCACCGCCGCCGGGGACTTCCTCGGCGCGGCCTCGCCCTGGGTCCAGTCCCTCGGCGTCATCGCCCTCCAACGCGCCGGTGTCACGCCACCCGCCCCGGCGCTCGCCCGCTTCACGGCGCTCCAGTGCGCCGACGGCGGGGTGGCCGGATCGATGATCGTCGCCGGAGACCACTGCGAGTCCGACCCGCTCACCACCGGCCTTGCGGCCCTCGCCCTGCGCACGGCCCCCGGATACGAGACGGCGGCGAAGAAGGCTTCGGACCAGCTCGCGGCCGGACAGCAGGCCGACGGATCCCTGCTCCCGTACCTCGGCGCCCCCGGCGACACCATCAGCACCGCGAGCGCGGCCCAGGCGTTCAAGGCCACCGGACAGGACACCCGCCGGGCCGCCGCCACGGCCTGGCTCGCCGCCCGGCAGGGCGCGGACGGCGGCTTCGGCCCCGACGCGTCGACCACCGATCCGGACCCGGCGGCCACCGAGCAGGCGATCCTGGCCCTGACCGGCACCGACCTCACCAGCGTTCGGCACAACCCGGACGCCGGCATGCCGCCGACCACGCCCGCCACCACTCCGCCGACGACGCCCGCCAGCACGCCGCCTGCCGGAAGAACCCCCGACGCCGCCAAGGGCAGCGCCTACCTCACCGACCCGTCCCGCCTGATCAACGGCCGCTACTACGAGGGCTTCCCGGCCTTCGCCGACTTCGGCCTCACCATCGACGGCGCCTACGCCCTCGCGGCCACCGGCACCGACGACGCCACGCTGCGCAGGATCGTCGACTTCCTGGACCAGCCGGGCAAGGACGCCGGCGAGCGCACCGTCAACGACTGGACCGGCATCGGCACCGAGTACGCGGGCGGCGGCTCGATCGGAAAGGAGGCGCTGCTCGCCGAGGCGGTCGGCCGCAACCCGCGCGCCTTCGGCGGCCACGACCTGATCGCCGCCCTGGCCGCCCTCGTGTGCACCAAGGCCGACCAGAGCACCGGCTGCGCGGCGTCCGGCAACTACACCTACGCCACCTCGGTGTTCTCCCAGGCGCTCGGCATCATGGCCCAGCTCCGGGCCGGGGGCTCGACGAACGCCGCTCCCGCAATCGCCTACCTGAAGGGCCTCCAGCACCAGGACGGCTCCTGGCCGAGCCTGATCCCCGCCACCGGTGACTCCGACGTGGACAGCACGGCGATGGCCGTCATGGCCCTCGCCCTCGTGCCGGGGGACGAGGCCGCGCGGGCCGTCGACCAGGGCCTCGGCTGGCTCGCCGCGCGGCAGTTGCCCGACGGCGGCTTCCCGGGAGCGGCCGGCGACTCGACCAACTCGGCCGCGCTCGCCATCCAGGGCATGACGCTGCGCCAGTCCACGTACGGCGCCCAGATCGCCAAGGCGCGCGACTTCCTGGCGGGCCAGCAGAACGGCGACGGCGGGTTCAACGTCGCCTCCGCAGGGCAACCGGGATCGGACGTCCGCGCGTCCACGCAGGTGCTCGGCGGTGCCACCGGGATCTCGTTCGGCACACTGCTCCGGGACCTCGGGGGAACGTCGACGCCGACGCCGACTCCGACTTCCACCGGGACGGCGACCCCGACGGGTACGCCGACGGGCACGCCCACTGGTACTCCCACGGGCACGCCGACCGGCACGCCCACGAACACATCCACGAACACGCCCACGGGCACGCCGAGCCCGACGGGCTCTCCCGCCACGGCTGGGCCCTCGGACACCGCCGTTCCCTCGACCGGCGACGGTTCGGCCACCTGGTCGGCCGGTGGCATCGACGCTCCGGCCGGTGGCGGTGGCGGTGGCGCACCCCTCGCCGTCGCCCCCGCTGGTGGCGTGCCGACGCAGACCGGATCCGGCAGCCTGGCCGGGACCGGAACCCAGGCCCTGACGCTGACGGCGGGCGCGGGTGTGCTGACCGCGCTCGGCGCGGCGGCCGTCCTCGTCGCCCGACGTCGCAGCGCGGCCGCCCCGGGGCGGCACCGGTGAGCCGGGGACTCGGCGGTCGGCTCGGTGGGCGGCTCGGCCGGCTGTCCGGGGCGGCGGCCCTGACCTTCGCCCTCGCGTTCGGCGGCGTCGCCGTGGGCACCGCCCCGGCGTCCGCGGCGCCGCTGCCGATCGACCAGTGCACCACCACCTCCGGCGTGGTGCTCGCCGTGGACTTCAGCAAGTGGGGCGGCCCGCTGCTGCGCTCCTGTGGGACCACGCCGACCACCGGCTTCACCCTGCTCAACCAGGGCGGCTGGAAGACCACCGGGACCGGGCACGACGGTCCGGCGTTCATCTGCCGGATCGGCTACAGCGGCTTCCAGGGCGGCAAGCAGTTCCCGGCCCCGGACCAGGAGAAGTGCGTCCTGACGCCCCCGGCCACGGCCTACTGGTCGTACTGGCACGCCGATCCGGGCCAGAACGAGTGGTCCTACAGCCAGCTCGGCGCGATGAGCTACCAGCCGAAGCCCGGCAGCGTCGACCTCTGGATCTTCGGTGGCACCAACATCGAGGGCACCGAGGGGCGGCCGGGCTTCTCGCCGGACAGCGTTCGCGCGCACAACTCCAGCCCCGGCGGACAGCCCGCCGACCCCGGCCAGGGCACCACGGGCGGCGGGTCGACGGGTGGCACGGGTACGACCGGCGGCAGCGGCAGCGGCAGCGGCTCCGGCAGCGGCACCGGTTCGAGCGGTGCCACCGGCACCACCGGAAACGCAGGCGGAACCGGCAGCACCGGCAGCAGCGGCGGAACCGCCGGCACCAGCGGCGCAGGCACGGCCGGTGGCACCGGATCGGGCCGGCCCCCGGCCCCCGCCAAGCCCCCGACGGGCGGAGCCCGTCCGCCCGCGCCCGCCACCACCCCAGGGCCCGGCGCCGTTGCCATTCCCGAGGACGGCATCACTCCGCCCGGAGCGCCCGAGCCGACGCCCGTGCCCGCCACGCCGGTGCCGGTCGAGCCGTCCACCGCGCCGCCGACGGACACCCCGAGCGATCAGCCGACCCCGCAGACGGTCGAGGCCGCGGCCGCGCCGACGTCCACCCCCGCCGTGCCCGGCGGCGTGGTGGACGCCGACCCGGTGGCCGACGCCCCGCACGACTCCGGGTCGATGGCTCCCGCCGTCATCGCGACCGCCCTCGTGGGGGCGCTGGGCGCGGCCACCGTGGTCGTCGCGCGCCGCCGCCGCCGACGGGCCGAGTGATCCGGTGACCATGCCCGACCAGCACGCCGCCGTCCCCCCGAAGCCCACCCCCCGACGGGACGCCGGGAGCCGGCGCAGCCCCCGGAACCTGCACCCGCTGGCCTGGTGGACCTGGGCGCTGGCCCTGGCGACGGCGGCCAGCCGCACCACCAACCCGCTGCTGCTCCTGCTCGTCCTCGCCGTGCTCGGCTACGTGGTCACCGCCCGCCGGACCGAGGCCCCGTGGGCGCGCGGGTTCACCTACTACCTGTGGCTGGCCCTGACCGTGGTGGCGATCCGGGTGGTGTTCCGGTGCGTCTTCGCCACCGGCATCACCCCGCACGACCACCTGCTCTTCTCGCTCCCGCACCTCCCCACGCCCGCCTGGTACGCGGGCATCCGGATCGGCGGGCCGGTCTCCCTGGAGGCGACTCTCTCCGCCGCCTTCGACGGGCTGCGCCTGGCCTGCCTGATCTGCTGTATCGGCGCCGCCAACACCCTCGCCAACCCCAAGCGCGCCCTGCGCGTGCTGCCCGGCGCCCTGTACGAGCTGGGCGTCGCCGTGACGGTGTCGCTGAGCGTCGCGCCGCAGCTGGTGCAGAGTGTCCAACGCGTCGCCCGGGCAAGGCGGTTGCGGGCCGGGCAGCGGAAGGGCGTCCGCGCGCTGCGCAGCATCGTCGTCCCGGTGCTGGAGGACGCGCTGGAGCGTTCGCTGCACCTGGCCGCCGCGATGGACTCGCGCGGCTACGGCCGCTCCGGCACCGCGACCCGCCGCTCCCGCCGCGTCACCGGCGCCCTGATGCTGCTCGGTATGTGCGGCCTGTGCGCCGGGGTGTACGGGCTCCTGGACGGAACCGCCCCCGCCGCCCTGGGGCTTCCGGCCTTCCTCGCGGGCGCCCTGCTCTGCGTGGCGGGGCTGATCCTCGGTGGTCGGCGCGTGCGGCGCACCACCTACCGGCCGGACCGCTGGCGGGCCGCCGAGTGGGCCGTCGCGGGCTGCGGGGTGATCGCCGCCGTTCTGCTGTTCGCCACCGTCGGCTACGCCGCCACGGATCTCAACCCCTCGCTCTACCCGCTCAGTTGGCCGAGCCTGCCGCTCGTCCCGGTGCTCGCCCTGCTGCTGGCCGGCGCCGCCGGGGTGATCGCGCCGCCGCCGGGCCGTACCCCGGTGCCCGCCACCGGGACCCGCCGCACCGGCACCGACCGCACGACCCCCGAGGTGAGCACGTGATCCGATTCGACCAGGTCGGCGTGGTGTACGACGGCGAGACCACCCCTGTCCTGCGCGACGTCGACCTGCACATCCCGGAGGGCGAGCTCTGCCTGGTGGTCGGCCGCACCGGCGTCGGCAAGTCGACCCTGCTCGGCGCCGTCAACGGCCTCGTGCCGCACTTCACCGGCGGCACCCTGCGAGGCAGGGTCACCGTGGACGGCCGGGACACCGCGCACCACCCGCCGCGCGAACTCGCGGACGTGGTGGGCGTGGTGGGGCAGGACCCGCTGGCCGGCTTCACCACCGACACGGTGGAGGAGGAACTGGCCTACGTCATGGAGCAGTTGGCCGTCCCGCCGGAGGTGATGCGCAAGCGCGTCGAGGAGACCCTCGACCTGCTCGGCCTCGCCGACCTGCGCCACCGCGCCCTGCACGAGCTCTCCGGCGGCCAGCAGCAGCGCGTCGCCATCGGCTCGGTGCTCACCGCGCACCCGCGCGTCCTGGTCCTGGACGAACCGACCTCGGCGCTCGACCCGACCGCCGCCGAGGAGGTGCTCGCGGCCGTCACCCGCCTGGTCCACGACCTCGGCGTCACCGTCCTGCTCGCCGAACACCGCCTGGAGCGGGTCGTCCAGTACGCCGACCGCGTCGCCTACCTGCCCGGTGACGGCACGGTCGTGCACGGGCCGCCCGCCGAGGTCTTCCGGCACACCGCGATCGCGCCGCCCGTCGTCGACCTCGGGCGGCTGGCCGGGTGGCGGCCGCTGCCGCTCTCCGTCCGGGACGCCCGGCGCGCCGCCGCCCCGCTGCGGGAGCGGCTCACCGATGTGCCCGTTCCTCCGCCGCGCCGGGCAGCGGTGGCGGGGGAGCGGGTGCTGGACGCCCGGGGGGTGGTCGTCCGGTACGGGCCGGTCGCCGCCGTCCGGGAGGTCGGGCTGGAGCTGCGGGCCGGCGAGGTCACGGCGCTGATGGGGCGCAACGGCTCGGGCAAGTCCTCGCTCCTGTGGGCCCTCCAGGGCTCAGGCCCGCGACAGGGCGGCAGCGTGCAGGTCTTCGGCGCCGACGGAGGGCCGGCCGCGGACCCCAAGCGGCTCTCCGCGACCAGGGCCCGGCAGCTCGTCGGGCTCGTCCCGCAGACCCCGACCGACCTGCTGTACCTGGAGACGGTCGCCCAGGAACTCGCCCAGAGCGACCTGGAGGCCCGCAGCGCCGCCGGCCCGACCGCAGCCGGCCAGACCGCAGCAAGCCCGACTACAGCAGGCCCGACAGCGCGCCAGATCCTCGACCGGCTCGCCCCCGGGATCCCCGACGGCACCCACCCCCGGGACCTCTCCGAGGGCCAGAAGCTGGCCCTGGTCCTGGCGATCCAACTGGCCGCCGCGCCAAGGGTGGTGCTGCTGGACGAACCCACCCGAGGGCTCGACTACCACGGGAAGGAGGCGCTCACCGGCATCGTGGACGCCCTCGCCGCCGAAGGCCGTACGGTCGTCGTCTCCACCCACGACGTCGAGTTCGTCGCCGCCGCCGCCGACCGGGTGGTGGTGATGGCCGAGGGCGAGATCGTCGCCGACGGCCCCACCGCCGAGGTCATCGTCGCCTCGCCCACCTTCGCCCCCCAGACCGCCAAGGTCCTCGCCCCGCTGCCCTACCTGACCACCCGGCAGGTGGCCGAGGCCCTGGAGCCCGCCGAGGCCGCCCGGTGAGCGCCGTCCGGATCCCCGGCCGGGCCCGCGTCGTCGCGGCCCTGGCCGCCTTCATCGGCCTGGTCGCCTTCACCTGGCCGTTCGTCGTCGCCCCCGGAAAGTTCGGCTCCTCCTACGCCCCGCCGCTGATCTTCGGCGCCCTGCTGGTCCTGGTGCTCGCCGTCGTCATCGCGGAGATCGCGGCCGGCGGCATCGACGCCAAGGCCCTCGCCATGCTCGGTGTCCTGTCCGCCGTCAACGCCGGGCTGCGCCCGCTCGGCGCCGGCACCGCCGGAGTGGAGACGGTCTTCTTCCTCCTCGTCCTGGCCGGCCGGGTCTTCGGCCCGGGCTTCGGCTTCGCCCTCGGCTGCACCTCGCTGTTCGCCTCCGCGCTGCTCACCGGCGGCGTCGGCCCCTGGATGCCGTACCAGATGTTCGGCTGCGCGTTCGTCGGCATGCTCGCCGGGCTCCTGCCGAGAACCCGACGGCGGCGCTGGGAGGTGGCGATGCTGGCCGCGTACGGGGCGTTCTCCGGGTACCTCTTCGGCTTCCTCCTCAACCTCTCCTTCTGGCCGTTCTCCACCGACCCGAACAGTTCCATCGCCTACCTGCCGGGGCTGCCCTTCACCGAGCAGTGGCACCGCTACCTGCTCTTCGACCTCGCCACCTCGCTCGGCTGGGACACCGGCCGGGCCGTCACCACCTTCACCGCCGTGCTCGTCGTCGGCCCGGCCGTCCTCACCGTCTTCCGCCGCGCGGCCCGCCGCGCCAACTTCGAGCCCATGGTGCGCTTCGAAGCCCCGGACGGTCGACGAGTCATCGCGAACGGCACCGCGAACGGCACCGCCGTCGGCTCCGCGAGCGGCTCCCCGAGCGGCGAGGGAGTCTCACCATGCGGACGGCTTCCGTGAATTCCGCGTCGGCCCCGGCGGTTTGCCCCTAAGCTGGCGGCGCAGCTGGTTCGTCCTGCCCGCCAGGCAGGACGTCGCAAGAGGGAACCCGGTGGGAATCCGGGACTGCCCCGCAGCGGTGAGTGGGAACGACCGCCGTCATACGCACTGGACCCGGGACGGGTCTGGGAAGCGATGGCCAGTAGGTACCGGACGCCAACAGGCCCGGTGCGCCCACGAGTCCGAAGACCTGCCCGTTGCCCGCCCGCGGACCGTTCCGCGTGCGGATATCCCGGTGACCTCGTGGGCGGGTCGGCGACCATACCAGGCGGGTCCGGCACGCGCATCGTCGCGAGCCGCCGTCCGGTTCGTCATCCCTTCGCGCTCTCGTCCCGTCCCCGGGCACTTGAGGAGCCAGACTCGCGAAGGAGAGTCCCTTGACCACGAAGTCCGCAGCCGCGGCAACCAGGGCCACCGTGCACGGCTACCCCCGGCAGGGCCAGGGCCGGGAGCTGAAGAAGGCCGTCGAGGGCTACTGGAAGGGCACGGTCACCGCCGACGCCCTGCAGGAGACGGCGGTCGGCCTGCGTCGGAAGAACTGGGCGCAGCTCGCCGGGGCCGGTGTCCTGGAAGTGCCCACCGGCGACTTCTCGCTCTACGACCACGTACTGGACACCACGGTCGCCGTCGGCGCGATCCCGCCCCGGCACCGGGATGCGGTCGAAATCGACGCGCTGGACGGCTACTTCGCCATGGCGCGCGGCACCCAGGAGGTCGCGCCGCTGGAGATGACCAAGTGGTTCGACACCAACTACCACTACCTGGTGCCCGAACTCGGCCCGGACACCGTCTTCACCGCGAACCCGGCCAAGGCCGTCGGGGAGTTCCGGGAGGCGCTGGTGCTCGGCCACACCGCACGCCCCGTGCTCGTCGGTCCCCTCACCTACCTGCTGCTCGCCAAGCCCGCCCCCGGTGTCGCCGAGGACTTCCAGCCGATCACCCTGCTGGACCGGCTGCTGCCCGTCTACGCGCAGCTGCTGGCGGACCTGAAGGCGGTCGGCGCCGAGTGGGTGCAGCTGGACGAGCCCGCGCTGGTGCAGGACCGCACCCCGGCCGAGCTGAACGCCGCCGCCCGCGCCTACCGTGAGCTGGGCGGCCTGGCGGACCGTCCGAAGCTGCTGGTCGCGAGCTACTTCGACCGTCTGGGCGAGGCCCTGCCGGTGCTGGCCAAGGCCCCGGTCGAGGGCCTGGCGCTGGACTTCACGGGGCCCGCCGCGGCGAACCTGGACGACCTGGCCGCCGTCGGCGGGCTGCCCGGCAAGCGGCTGGTCGCCGGGGTGGTCGACGGCCGCAACATCTGGATCAACGATCTGGAGAAGTCGCTGGCCACCCTGGCGACCCTGCTGGGCCTGGCCGAGCGGGTCGACGTCGCCCCGTCCTGCTCCCTCCTGCACGTGCCGCTGGACGCCGCCGCCGAACGCGACGTCGACCCGCAGATCCTGCGCTGGCTCGCCTTCGCCCAGCAGAAGGCCAGGGAGGTGGCGCTGCTGGCCCGGGGCCTGCGCGAGGGCACGGGGGCGATCGCCGCCGACCTGGCCGCCAACCGCGCCGACCTCGCCTCGCGCGCCAACTCGCCCATCACCCACGACCCGGCGGTGCGCGCCCGCACCGCCGCCGTCACCGACGCGGATGCGCGCCGCGCCCAGGCCTATCCGCAGCGGGCCGAGGCCCAGCGTGCCCGGCTCGGCCTGCCGCTGCTGCCGACCACCACCATCGGCTCGTTCCCGCAGACCTCCGAACTGCGGGTCGCGCGGGCCGACCTCACGGCGGGCCGGATCGACGCGGCGGCCTACCGGGAGCGGATGGAGACCGAGGTCCGGGAGGTCATCGCCTTCCAGGAGAAGGCCGGACTGGACGTCCTGGTGCACGGCGAGCCCGAGCGCAACGACATGGTCCAGTACTTCGCCGAACAGCTCACCGGCTACCTCGCCACCCGGCACGGCTGGGTCCAGTCCTACGGCACCCGGTACGTGCGCCCGCCGGTCCTGGCCGGGGACATCTCCCGCCCGCACCCGATGACCGTCGACTGGTTCCGCTACGCGCAGGGCCTGACCGACCGCCCGGTCAAGGGCATGCTCACCGGCCCCGTCACGATGCTCGCCTGGTCCTTCGTCCGCGACGACCAGCCGCTCGGCGACACCGCCCGCCAGGTCGCCCTCGCCCTGCGCGACGAGGTCACCGACCTGGAGGCCGCGGGCGCCGCCGTAGTCCAGGTCGACGAGCCGGCCCTGCGCGAGACCCTGCCGCTGCGCGCCGCCGACCGCCCGGCGTACCTGGCGTGGGCCACCGAGTCCTTCCGCCTGGCTACCTCGGGCGTCCGCGCCGATACCCAGGTCCACACCCACATGTGCTACGCCGAGTTCGGCGCGATCATGACGGCGATCGACGAGCTCGACGCGGACGTCATCTCGCTGGAGGCCACCCGCTCGCACATGGAGGTCGCCGGAGAGCTCGCCGGGGCCGGCTACCCGCGCGAGGTCGGCCCGGGCGTCTGGGACATCCACTCCCCGCGCGTCCCCAGCACCGAGGAGGCCGTGGAACTGCTGCGCGCGGGCCTGGCCGCCATCCCCGCCGAGCGGCTCTGGGTCAACCCCGACTGCGGCCTGAAGACCCGCGGCTGGACGGAGACCCGCGCCTCGCTCGACAGCCTCGTCGGCGCCGCCCGCCACCTGCGCGCGGAACTCGCCGGCTGACCCGCCGGCGACACGCCCCGGCCGGGCACCGCACACCCCGCGGCGCCCGGCCCGTTTCACCCGGACCCGGGAAGCCCCAGGTTCTGGTAGATCTCCGTCGTCACCGTGGAGAAGTTCATGGTCATGAAATGCAGCCCGGGAACTCCCTCGGACAGCAGGCGCCGGCACATTCCGGTGGCGTGATCGATGCCGATCGACCGGACGGCCTTCGGGTTGTCCTGCTGCCTCAGCATGCTTTCGGAAAGCCCATCGGGAATGGCTGCGGTGGTCAGTGTCGGAATCCTCCGAAGTGACCGGATACTGGTCACCGGCATGATCTCCGGAATGACCGGAACGGTGCAGCCGGCCGATTCCAGTCGATCCCGGAAACGGAGGTAGCTGTCCACGTCGAAGAACATCTGGGTGATGGCGTAGTCGGCTCCCGCCCGGCACTTCTCGATGAAGTGCCTGATCTCGAAATCCCAGTCGGGGGACCTCGGGTGCAGGTCGGGGAACGCGGCCACGCCGACGCAGAAGTCGCCGGACTCCTTGATCAGCCGCACCAGGTCGGCGGCGTACTCCACCCCGTCGGGGTGGCGGTGCCAGGTGCCCAGCGGATCGCCCGGCGGGTCGCCGCGCAGCGCCAGGATGTTGCGAACCCCCTGGTCAGCGTAGTGGCCGAGGATGTTCCGCAGTTCGGCGACGCTGTGGCCGACCGCGGTCAGGTGGGCGGTCGGCGTGAGGGTGGTCTCCTGCGCGATGCGGCCGGTGACGTTCACCGTCCGCTCCCGCGTCGACCCGCCGGCGCCGTAGGTCACCGAGACGAAGGTGGGGGACAGCGCTTCCAGGCGCCGGATCGCATTCCACAGGCCGACCTCCGCTTCGGCGCTCCGGGGCGGCATGAATTCGAAGGAAGAGGAAAGCCTGCCGGTCGCGAGGAGTTCGCGGATGGAGGTCGCCCGATCCGTGCGCGTGGAGGGGATTCCGAGTTTCATGGCAGGAGGTTAACCAGCCGGGCTCCCGGTAGTCCTCAAGTGTCCACCCTGTGATACGAATTTTCCCGGGACGCGAGTGGGGAGGCGTGCGGAGTGAGGCGGCACAATGTGGGCATGAAAAGACCTTCGCAGGTATTGTCGGGGCTGCCCGAATGGGACCGGTGCGCGGTGATGGGAGTCGTGAACGTGACCCCCGACTCGTTCTCGGACGGCGGCCGCTGGCTGGACCCGGGGCGCGCGGTGGACCGAGGACTGCTGCTGGCCGAGCAGGGCGCCGACATCGTGGACGTCGGCGGCGAGTCGACCCGGCCGGGAGCGACCAGGGTGTCCGAGGAGGAGGAACTGCGCCGGGTCCTGCCGGTGGTGCGCTCGCTCACCGACAAGGGTGTCCTGGTCAGCATCGACACGATGCGGGCCCGGGTCGCCGAAGCGGCGGTGGAAGCCGGCGCCCGGATCATCAACGACGTCAGCGGGGGCCGGGCCGACGCGGGCATGGCCGGCGCCGCGGCCAGGGCCGGAGTGCCCTTCGTCGTCATGCACTGGCGCGGGCAGT
Source organism: Kitasatospora sp. NPDC056731 (assembly GCF_040687675.1). Taxonomy (NCBI): domain Bacteria; kingdom Bacillati; phylum Actinomycetota; class Actinomycetes; order Kitasatosporales; family Streptomycetaceae; genus Kitasatospora; species Kitasatospora sp. NPDC056731. The sequence continues at coordinate 73,689 of NZ_JBFBNR010000028.1, read as the reverse complement.
CCGCCCGCATGGACGAGCTGGCCGCGTACGAGGACGTCGCGGCCGAGGTGATCCGTGAGGTCGCACGGCAGATGGACACGGTGGTGGCGGCCGGGGTCGACCCCTCCCAGGTCATCGTGGACCCCGGCCTCGGCTTCGCCAAACGCCGACAGGACGACTGGGCGCTGCTGGCATCGCTCGACGCCTGGCGCGTGCTGGGGCGCCCGCTCCTGGTGGCGGCCTCGCGCAAGCGCTTCCTGGGCGAGCTGCTGGCCGACCCGCGGACGGGCGAGGCCCGTCCGGCCCGTGAACGCGACGCGGCCACCGCGGCGGCCAGCGTCCTGGCCGCCGCGCAGGGCGCGTGGGCGGTGCGGGTGCACGAGGTCCGGGACACGGCCGACGCCGTCCGGGTCGAGGCCGCGATCCGAACCAACCGGGCCTGAGAGAGGAAGTACGCGCCATGCCACGTCCGACCGGGCGGAAGATCTACGCCCACGCCAGCGCGCCCGCCCGCCGGCGGGCGGGCGCCTGGCGGTCGAGCCGGACCGCCGCAGCCGCGTTCCCTACGCCGTGCTCGGTGACAGCCCCGGCACCGGGCGCTGGCCGGGGCCGTCGTAGCGGGCGAGCGGGCGGATCAGCGAGTTGTGGGCGAGCTGTTCGGTGATGTGGACGGTCCAGCCGGTGATGCGGCTCATCACGAAGAGGGGGGTGAAGACGGGGGTGTCGAAGCCCATCAGGTGGTAGGCGAGGCCGGCGGGGTAGTCGAGGTTGGGGTGGATGCCCTTGCGTTCCAGCATTGCCTCGCGCAGTGCGGCGTGCAGGGCGGCCAGCCGGGCCGTCTCGGGGTCGGTGCTGCGGGCCACCAGGTCGTCCAGGGCGGCCTGCATGATCGGGACGCGGGAGTCGCCGTGCCGGTAGACGCGGTGGCCGAAGCCCATGATCTTCCGCTTGGCGGCGAGTGCCTCGTCGAGCCACCGCACGGCCCGGGCGGTGTCGCCGATCTCCTCCAGCATGTGCATCACGGCCTCGTTGGCGCCGCCGTGCAGGGGGCCCTTGAGTGCGCCGATCGCGGCGGTGACGGCGCTGTAGAGGTCGGAGAGGGTGGAGGTGACGACGCGGGCGGTGAAGGTGGAGGCGTTGAAGCTGTGCTCGGCGTACAGCACGAGGGAGATCTCGAAGCAGCGGACCACCTCGGGGGCGGGCACCGCGCCGAAGCACATGTGGAAGAAGTTCTCCGCGTAGCCGAGCTCGGGGTCCGGCGGGATGGGCGCGAGGCCCTGGCGGCGGCGCTGGTCGGCGGCGACGACGGTGGGCAGTTTCGCCAGCAGGGTGAGGGACTTGGCGAGGTGGGGCGCGGGGCGGCCGTCGTCCTCGGTGGGGTCCTCGGCGCCGAAGAAGCTGACGGCGGTGCGCAGCACGTCCATCGGGTGGCAGGTCTCGGGCAGCTTGGCGAGCAGTTCGGCGGTGGTGCGGTCGAGCGGGCGCAGGGCGGCCTCGCGGGCCCGGAACTCCCGGAGCTGTCCGGGGTCGGGCAGTTCGCCGTGCCACAGCAGGTACGCGACTTCCTCGAAGGAGCGGTGGGCGGCGAGGTCCTGGACGGGGTAGCCGCGGTAGGTGAGGGAGTTGGTCTCCTGGATGATGGTGGAGATCCCGGTGGTGTCGACGACGACACCGGCGAGGCCGCGGTGGATCCCGGGTGCGGTGGTGGGCATGGCTGGTCTCCGATGCGGGGTCAGGCGCCGGGCGGGAGGGTGAAGTCGAAGACGGCCGAGTCGAAGGCCGCGTAATCCTGGTAGCCGAGGAGTTCGTACAGCCGGGAGCGGGTCTGCATCCGTGGCAGCAGCGACTCCTGGGTGCCCTCGGCGGCGAGGGTGCGCAGGCCGTCCTCGACCGCGCCCATGGCCAGGCGCAGCAGGGTGACGGGGTAGAGCGCGATCTCGTACCCGAGGTCCTGGAGGGTGCGGGCGTCGAGCAGCGGGGACTTGCCGAACTCGGTCATGTTGGCGAGCAGCGGGACGTCGACGGCCTTGCGGAAGGCCTCGAACTCGGCCTCGTCGGCGAGGGCTTCGGGGAAGATCGCGTCGGCTCCGGCGTCGACGTAGGCCTTGGCCCGGTCGATTGCGGCGCGCAAGCCCTCGACGGAGCGGGCGTCGGTGCGGGCCATCAGCAGGAAGTCGGGGTCGCGCCGGGCGTCGACGGCGGCGCGCAGGCGGCGGGTCATGTCCTCGCGGGGGACGACCGCCTTGCCGTCGAGGTGGCCGCAGCGCTTGGGGTTGACCTGGTCCTCCAGGTGCAGGCCGGCGAGGCCGGCGTCCTCCATCAGCTGGACGGTGCGGGCGGCGTTCATGGGCTCGCCGAAGCCGGTGTCGGCATCGATCAGGACGGGCAGGTCGGTGGCCCGGGCGGTCTGCTGGGCGCGGGTGGCGACCTCGGTGGCGGTGGTGAGGCCGATGTCGGGCAGGCCCAGGTCGGCGGCGAGGACGGCGCCGGAGAGGTAGGCGGCCTCGAAGCCGAGGTCCTGGATGAGCCGGGCGGAGAGCGGGTTGAGCGCGCCGGGCATCGTCAACAGCCGTCCGGTGGCGAGGCGTTCGCGTAGGGCGCGGCGGCGCTGGGCGGGGGTGGTGCGGGTGTGCAGCATCAGAACAGGCCCTTCGGGAGGAGCGCGTCGAACGCGCGCACGGCCTCGGTGTCGACGGCCGGGAACAGCTCGTCCAGGTCCGCGGCCTTCAGCTCGGCGAGATCGGCGGCGGCTGTCAGGAAGCGGTCCTGATCGGCGGGGGAGACGACGCCCTCGGCCAGGGTGCGGAACTTCCGCTCGTACGCGGGGCGGTCGAAGGGGCGCGCGCCGGCCGGGTGGGCGTCGGCGACGGCCAGCTCGTCCTCGATCGCGGTGCCGTCGTCCAGGGTGATCACCACGCGCCCGCCGAAGGCCCGGCGCTGCGGATCGGGGTCGTGGTAGCGGCGGGTCCACTCCGGGTCCTCGACCGTGGTGATCTTCTGCCAGAGCGTCACGGTCTCGGGGCGTTGGGCCCGCTCGGGGGCGTAGGACCGCTCGTGGTGCCAGCCGCCGTCCTCCAGGGCGACGGCGAGGATGTACGGGATGGAGTGGTCGAGGGTCTCCCGGCTGGCGCGCGGGTCGTACTTCTGCGGGTCGCCCGAGCCGGAGCCGATGACGTGGTGGGTGTGGTGGCTGGTGTGCAGGACGACCGAGCGCACCTTCTCCAGCGGCCCGGCCTTCTCGCGCAGCCGCCGGGCCAGGTCGATGATCGCCTGGGCCTGGTACTCGGCGGAGTGCTCCTTGGTGTAGGTGTCCAGGATCGCCCGCCTCGGCTCGCCGGGCGCGGGCAGCAGCACGGTGTAGTCGGACTGCGGGCCGTCGAGCATCCAGGCGAGGAAGCCGTCCTCACCCTCGTAGACGGGGGACGGGGAGGTCTCGCCCCGCATCGCCCGGTCCACCGCCTCGATCGCGGCCTTGCCGGCGAAGGCGGGGGCGAAGGCCTTCCAGCTGGAGATCTCGCCCTTGCGGGACTGCCGGGTGGCCGTCGTGGTGTGCACGGCCTGCTGCACCGCCTGGTACACCGTCTCGGTCGGCAGCCGCAGCAGCGCGCCGAGCCCGCAGGCGGTCGCCGCGCTCAGGTGCGCGACGTGGTCGATCCGGTGGGCGTGCAGGCAGATGCCCCGCACCAGCGCGACGTGGACCTCGTAGGCGGCGACGATGCCGCGCAGCAGGTCCGCCCCGCTGCGGCCGGTGTGCTGGGCGGCGGCCAGCAGTGGCGGGATGTTGTCGCCGGGGTGGGAGTAGTCGGCGGCGAGGTAGGTGTCGTGGAAGTCCAGCTCGCGCACCGCCGTGCCGTTGGCCCAGGCCGCCCACTCCGGCGAGACCCGGGTCAGGCTGCCGAACACCCGGGCACCCGGCGCGCCGCGGTGGGCGAGCGCCTGGGCGCGGGCCACCGCCACGGGCCGGCGCAGCAGCGACGCGACGGCCACCGCCGCGTTGTCGATCACCCGGTTGACGGCCATGCTCACGCCGGCCGGGTCCAGCTCCTCGGTGCCGGTGCCGGTGGCGACGGCGGCGAGCTTCCAGGCGAGCTGCTCCTCACGCGGCAGCCGGTCGGCACTGGGGTGGACGCGGACGTGGTGCTCGATCACGGGACTCCTCGGGGGCGTTCGACGGCTCTCGGGCTTGCATGATCGAGCCTGCGCGTCGGACGGCCGATGATCCAGCATGCCAATCGGTGGAATCCGTACGGCGGATTCCTGCGAAGCTGCGAAACCTGCGAACCGCCGGGCTCCCCGCGGCGGACCGGGACAGCACAGCGCCCCGGAGAGCGCGCGGGTGGCGCGTTCTCCGGGGCGGTGGGCGTAGCGGGCGCTGAGCGGGCCGAGAGCCCGTCAGACCGAGGGGTGTGCGTGGAACCCCCGCCCGCTCTTGCGGCCGAGCAGTCCGGCTTCGACCATGCGGGAGAGCAGGGGCGGCGGCGCGTAGAGCGGTTCCTTGTACTCGTCGTACATGGACTCGGCGATGGCCTGCACGGTGTCCAGGCCGATGAGGTCGGCGAGTTGGAGCGGGCCCATGGGGTGGGCGCAGCCGTGGACCATGCCGGCGTCGATGTCCTCCGGGCTGGCGTGGCCGGCCTCGGCCATCCGGACGGCGGAGAGCAGGTAGGGCACCAGCAGGGCGTTGACGTTATGGGGGTCTTTCAGTTCTGTCCGTTGTCCGCTGTGCAGGACTCACCCAGGTTCCCTGCTTGTCACTGATCAGCGGCACACTGCGCACATGAGTACTGATCCACATGCCGTCCGGATGACCCTCGATCTGACCTGGGTCGAATCCATGGGTGGTCCGCTGATCGTCGTCCCGGTGTCCGCACTGCAGTACTGGGGTGGCTGCACCGAGGACGGCATGATCATCGGTGACAACGACCAGTCGGACGACTACGACCGGGCCTGCGGGGTCGAGGGCCTGGCCGAGGTGATCGGCCTGCGCGGCTGCAGCCACGTCTCGGCACTGGTGCTGGGCGACGAGCCCGCCACCACCTGCTACCTGCCCGAGCAGAGGGCCTTCGTGCGCTGGCTCGCCGCCGACTCCGACGCCGAGCTGCTCGCCGCTGCCGAAACGGCGCTGAACGACCCGGCGACGCCGTGGGAGGAGTGCGGTCTCTGGGAGACCGACGGGTCGGCAGTCCTCATGGACTCCGCCGAGGCCGGCAAGAACCTCGGCGTGCTTTACCCGGACGGCAGGGGCGAGCCGGACCAAGCCCCCGTTCACCTGCCCGCAGGACGCTGGAGGGTCCGCGCGTTCCAGAAGACCGGCGACTCCCCTTGGATCAGCGTGGTTCAGCTCCTTCTACAGGTCGACGGCCAGTCGACAACGGCTCCTTGACTCGCACACCGAGCTCGCACCCGCAACTCCAGAGGCACGGACGCTGGGACGGATCCGAAGGCCCCACAACACCCAACGGGCGCTCACGATCGGTACGAGGCGTCGTGATACCTGCGCAGCCGGGGGCCACGGATCTCGGGCAGCCCGACCAGGGTGTCCCTGAAGGCGCCGTCGTGGGGTTCCAGGAGCAGCCAAGGGCGCGATGGCATTGGGTAGTCGTCGCGCAGGACGCCCGCCGGGAGCGCCCCGGTGGCAGGCATCGGCGAGGTCTCCCCGGGGCTGGTGAGGTAGGCCCAGACCCCGCTGTCCAGCGGCACCACCGTCGCCTTGAGGCCGGGCGGACGCCACGGCTCGCCCGTGCCGGGATGGCGGGGGACGAGCAGGACGTCGGGGAGGGGCCACGGCTCGGGAATGCCCGGGCCGGCCAGTCCCACCGAGCGGGGGTCGGGCCCGGGCGGGAGGTAGCGGGCCACGGCGTGGCCGAGCAGGTCGGTGACGGAGCCGGCGGGGAGGGTCACCGGGTGATTCTCGGTGGCCGCCACGAGGTGGGCCAGAGCGACGCCGACCGCGGCCTCCCAGCGGCGGCTCCACGACCCGTCGGGTTCGACGGGCGGGACGCGATGTTCGGCACGTTCCAGGTCTGCCCAGCCGGGCAGCAGGCCGTCCGGGAGCCCCGAGGGACTGCAGAGGACCGCGCCGGGCTCCAGCCACACGGTCTGCCACGAGCCGCAGTCGTCGATCCGGGTCGCCACGGCCCGGCCGCACCCCGCACAGGCCAGATTGGGCCCGGCCCGGCCGTCCACGCCCCGGCAGTAGCCCTCGCACTTCTCCAGGATCAGAGTCATCGACCGGGAGTCACCGGGTGCGATGACGATCCTGCCCCGCGCGCCGAAGGAGACGGAGTACACCGGGGCGTACACGCCCTGGCGGGCAGCCGCTTCCTCTCCGACTTCCTGCCACAACCGCCAGGGCGGCCCGGTGGGCCGGGGGTCGACGGCGTACGTCCCCGGCTCCATCAGCGGAGGATGCAGTTCCTCCCAAGCACCGTGGTCGGTGTGGACGGGTAGTGCGACCCGGGACACCGGTGCCGTCAGCTCGGTGCAGCACCCGGCACACGCGAACACGTCCAAACAAGCTCCCCCCGCTGCGGTTCACCGGGATTGTGCCTCGCCCGCGGCGGAGGATCCATCGGATTTCGGAGCGGATCCAGGGGCTTCCGGGGGCGCTTCATCTCCGGGGTTGATGACGGGTCGGCGCCGACCGGGTCGACGACCGCACCAGGCCGGGGCAGCAGGTGGCTACTTCGGGGTCATGCGGAGCCTTCAGTTCTGTCCGTCGTCCGCGTTGTGGAGGCGGCGTTCGGCAAGGCTGGTCACCCCGCTCAGCGCTTGCAACTCGTCCTCCAGGGCGGCCTTGTCTACGGTCAGCTGGCGGATCGCTTCGGCGTAGATGCGGACCAGCTTGCGCAGGTCGCTGTTCTCTCGCCGGAGACGGGCGTTCTCGTCGGCCCGGGCGCTGTTCTTCGGGGTCGTGGCCGAGCGGTGCCGGTCGGCAAGCCGGGTCTTGAACCAGGCGATCAGTTCCGGGTAGTTGCGGTAGAAGGTCGCGTGGGTGACGCCGAGGCGCTTCTCGACGTTGGTGACGGTGGCGCGCCGGCCGGCTGCCTCACTCTCGGCGAGTTCGGATTCCATCGCGGTGCGGGCCTGCTCGTCGGTGGGCAGGTGGTGGCTCACGGTGTCTCCGTCTTGGTGCCCGGGCCGGTGACGGCGGTTTCGGTGAGGAAGTCGGCGAGCTCCTGTCGGCGGGTTTGGAGCCGGTGCCGGACGAACGGCGCCAGTTGGTCCGCGCGGGCGAGTTCCTGGTCGTGGGCGTCCAGAGCTGCTCGCAGGTGGGCGGTGTTCTCGGCGGACAGGGCGACGTTGCGGCACCGTAGGGGCTGGCAGTCCGACAGTGATGGGCCGGCCTTGCCGTCGTCCCGGCGGCACAGGGCCCGGTCGGGATTGTGGACACAGGTGACGTACCGGCCCGGGTAGATGTGGGGGTCGTGGCGGGTCATGTGGCGTTGGAGCCGCTTGGCGTCGTTGATGACCTTGCCCTGGAACTGGACATGCCGCTCGAACTCGGCGAGACGGCTCTCCGCCTCGGCCGCGGCTGGTCCGGTGAGGCGGTGGAACTCGTCGCTGGTGATCAGGTCGCCGAGTTTCTCGCCGCGGGCGATCGCCTCCTCGGACTCGACCTCGTCGCGGAACCCGGAGTCGGAGGTACCGGCGTAGCCCTCGAACATCTGCACACGCAGGTGCCGGTACTGCAGGGCGCCGGCGATGACGCCGCCGGGACGGCGGGCGATGAACCAGGCCAGGGTGCGGCGGAACTGGCTGGTGGTGATGCGCCACTCCCGGCCGTCGACCAGCGGGACGGCATCGTCGCGGCCGGCGCCTCGGCAGTAGTCGTTGATCCAGTCGCGGAACTCCTGCAGGTCGGCGTTGGTCGTCTTCGTGGTACGGGCCTCGTTGAGGCCGTGCTGTGCCGTGTAGCCGGGCGAGGACGGCAGCAGCGCGAACAGGTACACCTGCCGCACGGGCTGGAGCCGCTCCAGTACCTCGACGGCCCGCTGGGCGGGCGCGCTGATCACCCAGGTGGCGTCGGCGCCGTTGTGGTCCGTCTCGCCCTTGAAGGCCCGGCCGTGCAGCCTGCGGCGCACGATCCGCCCGCTCTCGTCGCGCCAGACCTGAACGCAGCCGCGCTTCAGGTGCTTGACTACTGGCGGAGGGGTTGTATTCCGCCCGTGCACTATTCCTGCCTACTCGCCCGGCTGGCGTGACTCCAGGACAAGCGCCTTGAGCGTTCCCCTGGTCGTAACGATCATCTCTCCATCCCCAAGATCTCGGAGGGCACTGATCCTGTGTGCGTGGGGTGATCTCTCCATGACCTGTCCATCCGGTCGCAGGCGGAAGAGTGCGCCTTCGCTGGCCACGACGAACCCGTCATCCGCTTGAATCACACCGCTCACCAGTGGCTGTCCGACATCCACCCGCCACAGTGTCGATCCGGCGTTGGGGTCGGCGGCGAGGTAGCCGGCGCGCGGCTGCCGCAACCACACAACGCCGCCGACGAACACTGCAGCCTCAGCAACCAGGTCGGCGTCATGGCGGATGAGCTCATCGACAGCGCCTGATGACAGCTGAAGGAGCATCAGGGACCCTGGGCCGCAGCGTGCGAGACAGTGATCAGGGCCGACGGCGGTGAACACCGGGCGAAGCTCACCATCAGTCAATGGCTCGGGCAACTGCCAGCGAATCATCTCACTGCCGTCGCGTGGATCGATCAGCCACGCCTCCGGACCATGGCCCAACAGCACACCGCCGCCCCACGACAGCGGAAGCGCCGTATGTGCAGGCAACGGCGTCTGCCACAAAGGCCGCCCGTCCCGGAGATCGAACGCGGCCAGGGGGGTGTAGCCGCGCCAGCCACCGACGAGAACGGTGTCTGTGACAGTGACGACATGTCCGGAGAAGCGAGGCAGCTCGACGTGCCACAAAGCTGCCCCCGTCCTGAGATCGAGGCAGGACAGCAGGTTGGGGCTCTGCGGCAGGACCAGGCAACGGCCATCGGCTATCACGAGGTTGCGCGGCCATGTGCCTATGGGGGCATCCCAGCGGACGGAGCCGTCTTCTCGGTCTAAGCAGACCAGGCGGGTGCGGCGCTCGTGCACGACGACGCAGTCTTCCGTCACGAGGAACGACGAAGCGGAACCCCTTTGGTGGAGCTCTCGCTCCCACAGCGTCTCCCTGATCATCCGCCTAGTGGACCAGGCAAGCGCCCGTTGCAGCAAACGCATCAATTCCAGGGGACGTGCCCGCGCGAACGGGGCCTGATGCCACGTCGGTCTCAGCTTGAACAGGCGTTTCCGTGCTCAGAGCGGCTCACAATACTGGCGGGAGGGGGTTATTCCGACTGTGCACTATTCCCACTTCTCCCGCATGATCCTCGTCAGAGCCCGTTCAGCTCAGCCCGCTTCCAGCGAGTCGGCCCGCCGCTTCAGGTCTGCCGCGATGTCGTCCCAGTCCGGTCCATGCAGCCAGAGGTTTTCGGCGGCCTCTCGCAACAGCGCCGGCTCGTCCGGCCGCTGCAGGAGCACCAGGCGGTAGGCCAGGTTGCGGACCCAGACCGGCAGATGGCCGTCGACCCCGTGCGGGCTCAGCTCACCCAGCATGGCGAGGATCGAATCTGCGTCAGCGAAGGTCAGCTCTTCGACGAAGTAGTGTTCCTGGTGGTCGCCGTCGCACTTCGGCGCGGGTCGGTACTCGTCTCCGTAGAGGCACCGGGCGTGCTCCGTCAGGGTGCTGTGCATGCCCTGGAGCCTATGCCGCCTTGATCCGCCGGACAGAGCCTGTCCGGACCGCTCCGCGATGATGATCCGTTGGGCGATGACCGGAATGATGCCTCGGCGTCTCTCAGCCGCCCATCTGCGAGGATCGCACAGTGCTGCGAACCGTTGAGATCACCGCCGAACTGACAGTGCCCCTCCGAGGTGAGGTCTTCCACAACCTCCACTGGCAGAAGAAGCTGGACCTGAGCTTGGACTGCTTCACCTGTGAGCGCACCGGGCGCACTACTCACTTCCGATATGGCGAGGAATGCGCCGTTTGTTCAGGTAGTCAGAGAGCGGAGCATCCGGCTGCGGCTCGTGTTGCCGCCTTCGATATCACCGACGAGCGGGAGCGGACGGTGCTCCGGGCTGTCGTCGACTACTGGTGGGCGCCGTTCCACGACATCAAGCGGGACCAGCCAGCGACCACGCGGACGCGTGCGCCATGGGTCCGGCTGTACCTGGGATACCGCTGCCCGGAATCACAGCAGGCCGAAGCGTTCAGTATCCAGAGCAACATGGTTCGCCCCGTGAGCCAAGCCTGTACCCGCTGTGCTCACCCGCTTGCCACCAGCGCTCAGTCCCCCAACATCCGCTTGATGTCCTGATCCTCACCGCCATACATTCCGGTCGACGCATAGCGGCGTTCAATTGGGGGTTCCGGTGGTAAGAGACAAGCTGAGCGACCACCTTTGAGCCTAGACTCTGCCGATGATCGAGATCCTCGACAACCTGCACATGCTGTCCCGGCCACACCTCGACCTCACGACTGTCGAGATGGACGGCATAGCCCTGGGGGCAGCAGCCACCAGCGTCCCGCGCCGGAGCATCATCCAGGCCCAGAGCTCCGTCGTCGCCCAGTACCGCGGCGGGAGCGACATCGATAGTGAGTACTACGACGCCGACGGACGGCGGCTGACCCTCGACGAGGTCGTCAACCATGCTGCCCGGTCAGATGGATTCTTGTACTGTGCCGACAAGCTCACCTACAAGGTTCGAGCCGGGGCGATCGTCGGCTTCACGATCTACGGCCCTCATTTGTCCCACTTCGCCCACCTGACCTCTTATGAGGAGCTCCTGGCTGCGTTCGGCAACCCCGACCAGGCGCACGAAGACGAGGCATACGGCGACCTCATGGGCTATGACAACTACTACTGGGGCGCGCAGAAGCATGTGAGGTGGGACGCCTGGGACCAGCGAGTGAGCCTGATCAATCTGGGCGCCTTCGAGGGAAACACAGGCCCGTGACCAGAAGTGCCAGAGCCAGGCCGCGTCTCGGCGGCCTGTTCCGGCATGATCTTGATGGGGCCGGTGCCCGTTATGGAACTGCCGTACTGCGGCATCAGAAGGCGCTCGGAGCTGGCCCATCCCACGCCCAGCGACTCGGCCAGTGCTTCGTATCGTCGCTCGACATCACTGGCGAGGCCGAAGGCGCACCCCTGCCCCTATGACTCGGCGGGGGCGAGATGCCACACGCCGTGGTCCAGGTTGAGTGTCGCCACGCGGTCGGCCCGTTCCGGCAGATCCTGGCCGAGACGCCACCGCTGGGACAGGGCCGACAACTTGACGGTCACCATGGTCACGGATGCGGTCCCGACGGCTCCGATCCAATGCGGACTCTCACGAATCAGCTGCTCTGGCAGCGCATTGTCCGGTTCCGGAACCCTCACTGACGAGGCTCCATCGGCACCGATCAAAGCGGAGCCGGCCAGCAAGGCCAGAAGCCGGCCGAGGACCGATGCGGGCATGGCCGGATCCATCGATTCGACCGCCAAGTAGCAGTCGTCGTGCCCGGAGAACCAGAAACGCGAGCCGTCGAGGCGAGGCAGGACCGGCTCGTCACCAGTAGCCGTGCCGATGACCAGAGTGAGCTCATCAAGCCGCTCAGGGGTCGCCCCCGCCGGCACGTCGACCAGCGACAGCTCATAGGGCGACCAGTCGCTGCTCAGGAATCGGGGCAGGCTATCCCGGTGCATCACCAGGAACTCCTCGCCGAGCTCGATAGAGTCAGAGGCCCATGCCCCGACTGGGTGGACGGTACAGTCGACCCCTTGCTCCGCAGCGATCAGAGACGGCCGCCATTGCTGGTAGTCCTCGTTCAGGAAACTATTCGTCGCCAGGTTCACGACGACGACCATGTCGTTCGCCGTGCGGGTCAGCACATCGATCAACTCTCCGGCCCGGGCGGCCGCCGCACTGACCAACCACGAGCCGCCAGCCTCCCGGACACTGAAACTCAACGGGAACGGCAGACGCTCCAGCCCCACACAGTTGACGTTGAATGCCCCGTGGCGCTCCACCTCGATCACTTTCGCATCCCATATGAACTCGCCCGCACCATGACCTGTGCAGACCATCATCCCCTCGGACCCGTCAGCGGTGTGGTGCGGCTCCCGCACTTCAGCTCGCACGCCGACGAGCGGATCCCTCCGGGGTGAAGGTGAAGCCGTCCGTGAACAGGGTGCCGCCGTCCCGGAAGGCCCAGAGGACTGGTTCGGCATGGACGGAGGCTGACGACGAGCTCGGACTCGTGGCGAAGCTGTTCCAGAGGTGGAAGCAGAGCAGGGTGTCGTCACGTCGGTCGGTCGCGTAGGCCAGCGTCTTGGGGTAGTTGGGGTTGTTCCCTCCGAAGAGGATCGAGGGTGGGCCGAACCTCGTGACGACGTCGCTGAGGAGACGGTCCTCGCGGCACCAGGACTCGCTGATGCGGCGGAGCTCGTCGTACTCAGCCGAGGTGAGGGTCCGGTCGAGTTGCAGCCATCCCTGACGGTGTGCGATCTCGGCGTAGACCGAGGCCACGGCGCCCTCGTGTGCATCACCCCAGAGATCCTGGAAGGCTCCGCGCACGCCGGTGGAGGAGGATCCTCGGCGGGTTTGCAGGTCCTTCAGTTCCTCCTGCCATTCCTGGTCGGCGTCGGCGGCGAACGCCACTGCGTCGAGGTAGAGCCTGAGCGCAGTCTCCCCGCCGTACATCCCCGGCCGACGCAAGGCGTCGTTCAAGTGCGTGAGTAGGTATTCGCGCACTTCTTGGGCTGTGCGCCCGTCGTTGTGGCCAGTCGTGTCGGTCATCGTCTGTCCTCCTGTTGGTCCGCGGTCCGAGCCGCGAGGTACTCGGCCCAGTCGCGTCGGGCGTAGGCGACCCAGCGGAGTGCGGTGTGGCGGTGCATCCCGGTCACGTCGGCGAGGATCGGGCTGGGCAGATCGGCGGCGAGGGCAGCCAGCGCCGCGTTGCGGGCGGTGCGGACCGGGATGCCGTGGCGGCCCAGCTTCTGGGTCATGCCGTGCGTCGAGATCGGCTTGCCCGGAACCATCCCGGGGAAGAGCCACTGGGGACCCGGGCGGGCTCGCGAGAGCTGTGGCCGCAGCTGGGGCTGCTCGGCGAGGTGCCGAAGGAGCCCGGCGAGCAGTGGGGGCAGCAGGACGGGGTGGCGACCCAGGACCAGGTGGGTGTGCCCGTCGCCGACCTTGAGGTGCTCAGGCGTCAGATGGCAGAGGCGTTCGGTGGACGGGCCGAACAACAGAGTGATCGCGCCAGCGGCCCGGACGTCCATGGGCAGGGCATCGTCGGTCAGGCAGCGCTGGAGGAGCGGCCATCGGTCGTCCTCGTCGAGCAGGTCCTGGGGCTCCTGCCGCGGGATGGAAGGGACGGTCAGTTCACGGGTGAGCCGACGGCCCGTGGTCCATTTCAGGAAGTAGCGGATGAGGTAGCACCGTTGGCTGGTGGCTCCGGTGATCCACTCGTCGACGTGCTCCTGGGCGAGGTCGGCGAGGTCCAGGCCGCGTTGGTCCATCCAGGCCAGGAAGTCCAGGGCGACGCTGACGCGGCGACGCAGGTCGCGGTCGGCCGAGGCGGGATGGCGGCGGACAGCGGCCCGCTGGCGTGCCCGCCGCAGCAGGAACCAGTGCAGGAACGGGCGGGCGAGGTTGGCGTGAGCCGCCGGCTTGTCCGCGAGTTCGTGCTCCAGCCAGCCGGGGATGCGTTCGAGGTCCTCATGGCGTTCGCCCAAGACGCCTGTGTGGACGAGGAGTTGACGGATATAGCGCTGATTCTGGCTGGGCGGGAGTCCGTCCAGGAGTTCGTGTGTGAGCTCGTGGCCGTCGGTCGTGAGCCGGGCGAGGAGCTTGGTGTTGGGGCTCTCTTTGATCCACTGGATGGCGGGGAACGGTGAGGGGGCGTCCGCCAGTGCGGCTGCGAGCGGTTCCAGCTGCGGCGCGACGGTTCCGTCGGGACCGGCCAGCAGGGCGTTGACCCGCTCGGCGAGGACGCAGTGAGCGCACCGGCCGCGGCTGTGGGGGTTGCCCGCCCGGCCGCACTGGCGGCAGGTGTAGTCGGCGGCGAAGCCGACGCAGGGTCCGCAGACCGCGGCGCCGTGGTTGTCCCGCGCGATCAGCGGCTGGACCATGCCGCATCGGGCGCACTCTGCCGGTGACCGGAGCACGGCGGTGTAGCAGGTCATGCAGACCGGCCCGATCGGCCATCGGGTGTTGACCGGCTTGGTCCGACCGCAGCGGGCGCACTGCTCGCCGGTGCGGTGCCGCTGGTAGCAGGTGGCGCAGATCGGCTCGCCTTGCTGGTCGCGGCTCGCGCAGGGACGGACCCGGCTGCAGATCGAGCAGGTCACCTCGGGGCCCTGGTAGCAGCCGTCGCAGAGGTCAGGCTGCCCGTCGCGCGCGTTGCGGGCGATGCGCTTGAGCTGCCCGCACCGACCACAGGGACGCCGTGGCCGGCGGTGGCGGTTGTAGCAGAGGTGGCAGAGCGCGCCGTCGGCGTCGACGAGGGCCGCGGCTGCGGTCTTACCGCAGCTCGCACAGGTGTGCATCGGGCGCTTCCAGCATTTGATGCACAGCCCGCGACCGTCGTCACGTCGCACCACCAGGTGGCGGAGCTCACCGCAGTCGGCGCACTCCTCGAACGTGGCGGGGTCCGCGCGGTAGCAGCGGTGGCAGATCGGGCCCTCGGGGCGCCGGGCAGTGACGCGCTGGCCGTCACGGTGGCAGCGTGCGCAGGTTTCGCCTTGCCGACTTCGGGCGTCGCACGAACCACAGACCCGCCCTTCGGGGCGGAGTTGTCGCAGGTCAGCACGGATCTTTCCGCAGTGCGCGCATCCGGGGCGGACGACCGGGTGCCCGGCTTCGTGCAGCACCTGGGCCAGCCGCAGCAGGACCGGTGGGCAGAGGGAACTGCCCGAGGTCAAGGCATCGGGATGGGCGGCCATATGGTCGGCCAGCTCTTCGAGGAACCGCGCGGCCCCGCGCACGGGGATCGGCACCGCCGCTTCCAGTACTGCTGTCGCCTCGGCGGTGCTGAGGACCGGCAGGGCCCGGGTGACCTGGCCGATGGCGGCGTTGGTGGCGGCTTCCATCCGCGCCGCCTGGGCGGCGAGACGGGCGACGACCGATGGGGCGGTCGGCGAGGGCGCGGTCACAGTCCCTCCGGGCGGCGGATCGAGGTCCGGCGCACGGCCGGAAGGGGGCCAGGCGCCTCACCGCCTGCGGTCTTGCGTACCTCCTCGTTGACGACCTGGATCTCGATGAGGTCGTTGGGCTGGCAGTCGAGGATGTCGCACAGAGCCGCGAGGGCGTCCATCGACAGCCGCTGCGGCGGCTGCGTGACCAGGCGGAAGACCTGCTCGCGCGAAAGATTGACGCCCCGTTCGGCCAGCAGCGGCACCAGGTCGGTGGTCTGGAACATCTCCCGGTCGGCCATGAGCTTGCGCAGGTTCCAGCGGTAGCCCATCTTCTTGATCACTTCGGGTCCTCCCAGATGCCAGGGAATCGCTGGCCCAACTTCTTATGCAGCAGCCGGTTGCGGTACTCGTCGGAGACACCTAATGGTGGACTCGGGTATTGGAACTCTCGGAATGGGTGGGCCTATCCGTCGAGGTACTGGTGTCTGATGTCGGCGGGCGAGATGACGAGCTGGCCATCGCGGACCTGCCACTCAGCCGTCCCATCGACTTCGTGGCTGGCAAGGAAGAGGCCCCGGATGAGGTCTCCGTCGTCGTCAGAGGCCGGGATCCGGACGATCTCGCTGAGCTGGTTCATGAACCAGTCGAGGGCCGACTCCCGGATGTCGGCGCCGTAGAAGATGTAGTGGGTCCAGTTGACCTGCTGCCGAGGCACGTTCCACCCACTGGAGTAGTGATCGTCCGCGTGGAACGAGATGATCTCTTGGACGGTGACGAGTTGCGTCTCATCACACTCCAGCCACCCTCTGACTGACACATAAATGCCCATGTGCATGTCCCTTCTGTCGTCATCAGTCCTGGTAAGAGAGCCGCCGGCTGACGTCGGCCGCGTAGGTGCCCCAATCGCCGGCTGCGGCTCGTTGCCATTTGACGGCGACGGTGATGTCGATGCCGAGGGTGCGGGCGAGGACTGCGGCGGGCAGCTCGGTGGCGAGCTGGAACAGAGCAGTCGAGCGGGTCTCGGCGAGCCTGATGCCGAGCTTGCGGAGGCGTTCGCCCATGGCCCAGACGCTGATCGGACGGCCGGGCTGGCCACCGGGGAACAACCACGGCGAATCCGTGCGCGCGAGGACGGCGTGACTGCGGCGAACCGCGACCTGCTGAATGGCCAAGTCGGCGACGAGCTGCGGCAGTTCGACCGGAACTTCACCGAGTCGGATGCGGACCGCTCCGTCGATCTGCTCGATGTGGTCGACGGTCAGACGGGAGATCTCTGCGGGCCACTGGGCATAGAGGAGCAACAGCAGCCCGGCCAGGCGGTCTTCGGTTCGGATGGTGTCGTCGTGAAGCAGCCGGCGGGCGGTGGCCCAGCGGGCCTCGTCGTCCATCGGCCGGGACGGGCCGTTCCATCGCACGGCCGGGAAGCTGAGGTCGCGGGCGATCTTCTGGGAGAGGGCCCAGCGCACGAAGTTGCCTGCTTCCCGGCGGTGGCGCACGTCGTCGCTGGTCATCCAGCGTTCGAGGTCGATCTGGCGGCAGGTGGCGAGAGTCAGGTCCTGGTCGTCGAGCCAGTTGAGGAGGTGGACGGCTGCCCGCAGGTGCTGGCGGACGACCGTGAGCTGGGTGTGCGTGATGTCCCTGCCGCGGCTGCGGCGGCGAAGGCGCCGCATCAGGTGCCAAGTCGCATACCGGTGCAGGACCTTGCGCCCCTCGACGGTTGCGTGGGAGGTGACGAGCTCTCTCACGTGTCGCTCCAGGCGGACCATCTGCTCGTCCCGGTGCGGCAAGGCGTCGGTGGCCACGAGCACGCTGCGGATGTGCTCGACGACCTTGCCGTTCGGGAGTTCGTCCAGGGCCTCGTGGCTCAAAGGCCGGCGCCCGGAGCCCAGATCCGACAGGACGGTGGAGACGATGCCCTTGGAGAGCCAGCGCATCGCGGTGCCGGCGCGCTCGGTGCCGGTCAGGGCGTCGTGGAGGGCCTGCAGCTTCGGCGGTATGGCGCCCGTGTCATCGGCGAGGAGTTCGTGGATCCGCCGCTTGAGAGTGCAGCGAGGGCAGGGCCCTGGAACTCGTAGCCGCTCGGCTTCGCCGCAGGTCGGACAGGGGCGCCAGAGTTCCGCGTCCGGTGCGGTGCAGGGGCCGCAGATGGGGGCGTCGGCGGTGCCGGAGTGGATGCCGCGAAGCCGTCCGCAGACGGTGCAGTGGGCTTGGCGCCTGTCGCAGCCGCCGCAGCGGGGAAGGCCGGTCAGTTTGGAGAGCGTGCAGGGGGCGGTGCGACCGCAGAGCGAGCAGGCCAGGACCGGTAGCGGACAGCAGTTGGGACAGAGAGGGCCGTCGGCGGTGCGGGTCTGCACTCGCCGTCGTTCGCTGCAGCTGATGCAGACCTCGGTGTTCGCAGGGTCGGTGACCAGGCAGTTCGGACACAGCGGACGCCCCTGCTCGTCGCGGGTCGCCGGTTCGCGCCGGGCACCACAGCGTGCGCATTCCTCGACACGCGACTTGGCGATGCAGTTGCGGCAGACCCGCTGCCCGTCCAACGGCTTGTCGATGCGGACGACCCGATGGCAGCGAGGACAGGCCGGACGGACGATCCCGGCGACGCCCGCCTCGTGCAGCAGGTCGATGAACTGCAGGATGGCGCGATGCGGGGCGAGATAGCCCTCGCCGGTCAGCAGGCGGGGATTGTCCTCCAGGGCCCAGACCAGCCTCCGCCGATAGGCGGGGCGGTGGGGTACTGACCGGTGGAGGGCTTCGGCGATCACGTCACGGTCGGCGTCCGGGGAGATCGCGGCGATCACTTCGTGGACAACCGTGGCCGGATCACGGTCGTCGGCGTCGGGACACATCGAACAGCGGGGCAGGCCCTTGCGGTCCCGGAAGGAGAGGCGCCGGGTGTTGCCGCAGGCGGCACATTCCGCGGTCTCCTGGCCGCAGACCGAGCAGTACCAGTTCTGGCCCTGGCGCTGGAGGGTCCGCAGGTTCTTGCCGCACTCGGTGCAGACGGGTGGCGAGATCGCCGAGGCGCCGGCCTTGCGGAGTTCGATGAGCAGGTCGCCGATGGCCCGTGGCGCCGGTGATCGGCCGTCGGTGAGGACGCCGGGCCGCGTCGCCAGGACCTGGGCGAGGCGGCGCGACTTCGCCCGGCCGCCCGCGACCGCGGTGACCACGGTCTGGACGGCGGCGGGTTCGAGTTCCTTCTCGACGTCGGCTATCAGATCGGTCATCAGGCCGATCGGGTCGGTGACGGCGCGACCACGGTGGTCAGCACTGGTCATGGCCGGTCAACACCCCTGATCCTGGCCCGTTTCGGCCGCAGTCCGCCGAGCCCTTCTGCGGGTTCCCCGCCGCCGCTGGCGGCGGCCTTCTTGGGCTTCCTCACGGCTCCGGCCACGGTGAAGGGCTCGATGAGGTCGTCCATCGTGCAGTCCAGGATGTCGAGCAGGGCCATGAGGATCTTCAGGCTCAGCCGCTCCGGTCGCTCGACGACGAGCCGGTAGACCTGGCTCGACGACAGGGTGATGCCGCGTTCGGCGAGCGGCGGGATGAGGTCGGTGGTGGAGAACATCCCGCGGTCCGCCATGACTTTGCGCAGGTGCCAGTGGTAGTCGAGCTTGGCGGCCATCGCCGGATCCCTCCTGTCAGTCCCCGGCGAAGGCCGGGGCCAGTGCCTTGTGCAGGGAAGTGTTCATGAAGTCGTCGCTGACGTGCGTGTAAATGGCCAGGGAGCTGTCGCACTCGTGACCGACCTGCTGCTGGATGAAGCGCCGGTCTACCCCGTCCTCGGTCAGGTGCGTGACATACGAATGCCGAAGAGAGTGCGGGACCAGCTCCTTCGGCAGCTTGAGGGCGTCTCGGTATGCCTCGAACCGGTCGTTGATGGAGCCGGGCTGCAGACGGCCCCCGCGCTCGGTGATCCAGAGTGCCGGGTGATCGGGGAAACCAAAGCGCGGCCGGACGTTCTCGACGTAGTCGGTGACCGCCTCGACGGCCCAGTCCATCACCGACAGCACGTTCCTCCGCCGCGGCGGCTGGCCCTTCTTCGCCTTGCCGTAGCGGACGTTGAGCGTGCCGTACCGGCCGAACTGGCGGGCCTGAGGGTTCCGTCCGAAGTCGACCACGTCGAGCTTGGAGGTCTCGGTGCGACGCAGGCCCCAACCGTAGATGACCTTGAACAGCGTGGCGTCGCGGTAGGCCGCAAGGGCGCCCTTGCGTTTCGCCCGTACCGCCCGTTCGACCTGGTCGTCGGCGTAGTCGAGGAAGAGCTGCAACTGTTCCCGGGTGAACGGCTTCGCCTCCGGGTCGCCTTCGTAGTCGTTGAGGTGGGCGATGGTGTTCCACTCGTGGCAGACCGCCACCGGGAACGTGCCGAAGGCTTCCTCACAGGCAGGCCCCCAGCCGTAGCGGCCGTCGATGAGGAACTCGCTGAACATGCGGACGTCGCCCTGATAGCTGCGGATGGTGGACGGCGCCAGGTGCTTCTCACTCGTCAAAGAGAGCGACCACTCGTCCACGTGGGCCGGTGTCCACTGCCACGGGTACTCATTCGCGAACTCCAGGAACCGGCGTATGAGCCGTTCCCGGTCGTCGACCGTCTCGTCCCTCAGCCCCCGCGACTTCTGCTGAGCACGCCAGCCCCGCAGCATCGCGTCGAACATCGCGTCCTCAGGACGCAGCTGAACCACCCCGGAGACAAGCTCCAGATGGGCGGACCCGGCCAGGGCCACCTTGCGCTGATGCACCACTCCAGACCATCCCTTCTGGAGGGCAAATCATGCATCAGAAGGGATCATCTCGGCAACATGCCTGTTCAGACCGCCAGCTCGTAGTAGCGTCGGAGCCCTTCAGCCCCCCACCGTGACCTGGCGACCTGCAGGTTCTCGCCCGCCTGATGCAATTCCCGAGGGTTCAAGTAGATCTGCGTCGTCTCGATCGACCGGTGGCCCAGGCGCATCCGCACCCAGTTCAGCGGATCACCGAAGACCATCTGGTAGGTCTCGCGCTGCCGCGGCGTCATCTCCGCCAGCTCCTGGATGTGCCCGCGCCACAGCTGTTCGAGGGTGATCACCGCGAAGCTGTGCCGCAGGACGTGGGCGTGGCACGAGACCCGCAGGCCCAGCCGCGCGCAGCGCGCGTTGGCGGTCTTGAAGACCTCCTGCCAGCCCGAGGGCCGGCTCGGCAGGCCGTAGCGGTTCAGCCACAGCGCCGCGGGCTCCAGGCCCCGCGCGGTGTCGATCAGGACGCGGCGCCGCTCCCGCTCGTCCAGCTTGCCGATCGCCACGCGCTCGCCGTCGACCACCACCACCGGCCTGCGCGCGTCCGGGACGATCAGCGGCCTGCGGATCCGCTCGTAGAGGCCCTTCTCGCGGGCCTCCTCGACGGCCTCCGCCCGGTCCGTCTCCACGTAGTCCCAGATGTCCTTCAGCGCCGACGCCGGGAAGTAGACCCTGCGGGCCGAGCCGCCCTTGGCGATCGCCTCCGGCAGCCACGTGCGGGCGTTGAGCACCCCCGGCACCGGCCCGGGCAGCTCGAACAGGCTCAGCGCGGTTTGCTCGGACAGCCGCAGCCCGGTGCGGATCATCGCATCGGTGTAGGCGGAGTTCCGCGAGGCGAAGCGGCCGCGGAACGACCGGTCCGGCAGGCCCTGCGGGGTGAAGCCGCGCACCCCCGTGTCGCGCCAGAGGCGGTAGGTCGCGGGCGGCAGCCACTCGACGTCGTTCGGCCGGCCCTCGTGCGACGCCTCCGCCGGCGTCGGCCCGCCCGGCGCCCGCCGCGGATCGCGGCTGCGGGAGGCCCGGTGCCGGAACGGGTTCCGGGACGCATGGCCTGCCGCGACGGCCCACAGGTAGAACTGGTGGACCGTGGCGACCTCGCGGTCCCAGGTCGTCATCTCCACCCGCGGACCGGCGGCATCGTGCAGCCGCCAGTGTTTGAAGGCCTCCCGGTCGTCCGCGGTCGCGGCCTTCCAGCTCCGCCGGCCCCGGTTGTCCCACAGGAACTTCAGGAACCGCTTCAGGTCGTAGGCGACCGCAGCCTGGGTCGTGGTCGGCTCGTTGGCCAGCACCCTGACGAAGTAGTCGTTCAGGTCGACGTCGTACCGGCCGAGCGGGTCGATCAGGTACGGCGAGCCGTCCTCGATCCGGTACTCGTCCAACCAGTCGTCCAGAGCCGCGACGTCGACCATCACGTCCGTACTCGACTGCGGCAGGCCGAGCTCACGCCGGGTGAAGAACACCCGCCAGCCCAGCACGCCCGGATCTCTTGATCTGGATCGCACCGCTGGAACGTAGCAAGGACAAGTCCAGAACCGCATAAGTGACGACGAAGCCGGCCCGGTCGCGGGAGCGGATGACGTGCTTGCCGAGGGTGTCCCGGGTGAAGGCCTCCACCCGGTCGAGGACGGTCGGGGCGGTGTGCAGCGAGGCGACCAGTTCGACGAGCGGCATGACGGGGGCGGGGTTGAAGAAGTGCAGGCCGAGGACGTGGGAGGCGCGGTCGGTGGTGACGCCGAGGCGGGTGACCGGGATGGCGGAGGTGTTGGTGGCCAGGACGGCGTCGTCGGCGACGAGCACCTTGTCCAGGGTGCTGAGCACCTCGGTCTTGACCCGTTCGTCCTCGACGACCGCCTCGACGACGAGCTGGCGGTCGGCGAGCGCTTCCAGGTCGTCGGCGAACAGCAGGTGGGCCCAGGCGTCCGTGCGCTGCTGCTCGTTGATCCGGCCGCGGTCGACGGCGCGGTGCAGCGAGCGGTCGATCCGGGCCCGGGCGGCGCGCAGGGCGCCTCGGCCGGCCTCGCAGACGACGGTGTCCAGGCCGGCGCGGGCGAAGACCTCGGCGACGCCGGAGCCCATCTGCCCGGCGCCGACGACCGCGATGCGGCGGATGTCGTTCATGGTGTTGCCTCCGTGGTCGGGCGGCTCAGGCCGCGGTGCGGATCCGCACGAGGTGGCGGGCGTAGGCCTCGGTGGTGAGGAAGGCGGGCAGTTCGGCGCCGAGGGCGGTCTCCTCCAGGATCCGTACGGCGTCGTCCACCAGCGCCGGGTCGGCGCCCTCGCCGAGCAGCGCGGCGCGCTCGCGGTCGATCAGCCGCCGTACGAGGTCGGGGGTGGCGAGCGAGCCGCCGGTCAGCCGGGAGCAGTGGTGCTGCCACTGCCAGATCTGGCAGCGGGCGATCTCGGCGGTGGCGACGTCCTCCATCAGGCCGAAGACGGCGGCGGCCCCGGAGCCGCCGAGCCAGGCCGTCAGGTAGCGCAGGGCGACGGCGACGTTGGAGCGCAGGCCCTGTTCGGTCGGCAGGCCGACGGACAGCTTGTGCACGCCGAGCAGGTCGGCGGCGGTGACCTCGACGTCCTCGCGGGTGCGGTCGAGCTGGTGCGGGCGGCCGTCGAGGACGGTGTCGAAGGCCGTCCGGCAGGTGGCGACGAGGCCGGGGTGGGCGACCCAGGAGCCGTCGAAGCCGTCGCCGGCCTCGCGCTCCTTGTCGGCGCGGACCTTGGTCAGGGCCGCCTCGTTGGCGGCGGGGTCGCGCTGCGGGACGGCGGCGGCCATGCCGCCGATGGCGTGTGCGCCGCGCCGGTGGCAGGTGCGCACCAGCAGGTCGGTGTAGGCGCGCAGGAAGGGCTGGGTCATGGTGAGGGTGGCGCGGTCCGGCAGGACGTAGCGGGGGCCGTGCGTGGCGAAGTTCTTGATCAGGCTGAACAGGTAGTCCCAGCGCCCGGCGTTGAGGCCGGCCGCGTGCTCGCGCAGCTCGTACAGGATCTCGTCCATCTCGAACGCGGCGGTGATGGTCTCGATCAGTACGGTGGCGCGGATCGTTCCGTGTGGGATGCCCAACTCGTGCTGGGCGAAGGTGAAGACGTCGTTCCACAGCCGGGCTTCGAGGTGGTTCTCCAGCTTGGGCAGGTAGAAGTACGGGCCGCTGCCGCGCTCGATCTGCCGCCGGCCGCAGTGGAAGAGGTGGAGGCCGAAGTCGACGAGGGCGCCGATCGCCGGGCGGCCGTCGATCAGCAGGTGCTGCTCGTCGAGGTGCCAGCCGCGCGGGCGCACGACGATGGTGGCGGGCGTGTCGCCGATCCGGTACCGCTTGCCCTTCGGGGTGGTGTCGTCGATCCGGCGCTCGATGGCGTCGAGCAGGTTCAGCTGGCCGGTGAGCAGGTTGTGCCAGGTGGGGGAGGTGGCGTCCTCGAAGTCCGCCAGCCACACCTTCGCGCCGGAGTTGAGCGCGTTGACGGCCATCCGGCGCTCGGGCGGGCCGGTGATCTCCACCCGGCGGTCCGCCAGGCCGGGGCCGGCGCCGGCGACCCGCCAGGTGGTGTCCTCGCGGACGGCGCGGGTCTCGGGGAGGAAGTCCAGGGTGCCTCCGGTGGCGAGCGCTGTCGCGCGGCGGCGGCGCTCGGCGAGGAGTTCGGCGCGGCGGTCGGCGAAGGCCTCGTGCAGGCGTGCCAGGAAGTCCAGGGCGTCGGGGGTGAGGATCTCGTCGAAGCGGTCCTCGTGTTCGCCGAGGACGTCGATGCGGCTGGGCTGGCTCATCCGGTTCTCCAGGTGGCGGGTGGGAGGGCGCCCGAGGCCTCGTCCCTCAACGGGGCCCCGGGCGGCGGGGTGAAGGGCGGTCTCTCCCCAAGGAGGCCGCCGGGGAGGGCTCAGTGCGCCGGGTATGGCTCAGTGGAACTGCTCGGCCTCGGTGGAGCCGGTCAGGGCGAGCGTCTCGGCGTTCGGGTTGAGTGCGGCGGAGACCAGGTCGAAGTACCCGGTGCCGACCTCGCGCTGGTGCTTCACCGCGGTGTAGCCCTGCGGCACGGCCGCGAACTCGGCCTCCTGGAGGTCGACGTAGGCCGTCATCCCGTGCTCGGCGTAGCCGCGGGCGAGCTGGAACATCGAGTGGTTCAGCGCGTGGAAGCCGGCCAGCGTGATGAACTGGAAGCGGTAGCCCATCGCGCCCAACTCCCGCTGGAACTTGGCGATCTGGTCGTCGTCCAGGGCCGCCTTCCAGTTGAAGGACGGCGAGCAGTTGTAGGCGAGCATCTTGTCCGGGTGCTCGGCCTTGAGCGCTTCGGCGAACTCGCGGGCCTGGGCGAGGTCCGGGGTGCCGGTCTCCACCCAGATCAGGTCCGCGTACGGGGCGAACGCGAGGCCGCGCGAGATCACCGGGGCCATGCCCGGCTCGACCCGGTAGAAGCCCTCGGCGGTGCGCTTGCCGGTGCAGAACCGGGCGTCGCGCTCGTCGACGTCGCTGGTCAGCAGGTTGGCGGCGAGCGCGTCCGTGCGGGCCACGATCAGGGTCGGCACGTCCGCGAGGTCGGCGGCCAGGCGGGCGGAGTTGAGGGTGCGGACGTGCTGGGCGGTGGGGACGAGCACCTTGCCGCCCAGGTGGCCGCACTTCTTCTCGGAGGCGAGCTGGTCCTCGTAGTGGATGCCCGCCGCGCCGGCCGCGATCATGCCCTTGGTGAGCTCGAAGGCGTTCAGCGGACCGCCGAACCCGGCCTCCGCGTCGGCGACGATCGGCACCAGCCAGTCCGGTCCGCCGTCCGTCCCTTCCGCCGCGTCGATCTCGTCGGCGCGCAGCAGCGCGTTGTTGATCCGACGCACCACCTGGGGAACGGAGTTGGCCGGGTAGAGGCTCTGGTCCGGGTAGGTCTGCCCGGCCTGGTTGGCGTCGGCCGCGACCTGCCACCCGGACAGGTAGATCGCCTGCAACCCGGCCCTCACCATCTGCACGGCCTGACCGCCCGTCAGCGCGCCGAGGGCGTGCACGTAGTCCTGCTCGTGCAACTGCCGCCACAGGCGCTCGGCGCCCCGGCGGGCCAGCGTGTGCTCCTCGCGGACGGTGCCGGACAGGCGGACGACCTCGGCCGCCGAGTACGTGCGCTCGATGCCCGCCCACCGCGGGTCGGACGCCCACCGCGCGGCCAGCGCCGCCGCCTGCTGCTCCTGCTGCTGCCGGACCGACTGAGTCATGGGTCTGCTCCCCAGGGTGCTCGTTGCGAAGGTTGTGAGGTGTCTCACCGCAAGGGCGAGTGGGCGGCCGGGCGGTGCCGGGCGGCGGCGGAACACCGCAGGACGTGGATGCCCGGACAGCCTGCCCGGCCGCGACCGACCTGGTGTTTCGCCGCTGTCCTGCGCACCTCCCGGCCGCACCACCGACTCTGGCACCCCGCGAGGCCGCCGTCACCGATGGACCACTGCCAACTTCTGCGAACGGTCCCCGGCAAATCTGCGAAGGTTGCGACGACTCGGCCCCGCGCAGTGCGGCTAGGCTTCCCGCACCGGATCGGCCGACGCCCGGTGAAGGGGAGAACGACACGATGGGAAAGGCCTTCGCCGGCGCCCGGCTGCGCCGCCTGCGCGAGGAACGCGGACTCAGCCAGGCCGCCCTCGCCCGGCTGATCGACCTCTCACCCAGCTACCTCAACCAGCTGGAGCACGACGCCCGCCCGCTCACGGTGCCCGTCCTGCTGCGCCTCACCGAGGCCTTCGGCGTCGAGGCCGGGTACTTCGCCCCGCCCGACAGCGCCCGGCTCACCGCCGAACTGCGCGACGCGCTCGGCGAGGAGCTCGCGGCCGGACGGGTCACCGCCGGGGACCTCGGCGAGGTGGCCGCCCGCCTGCCCGCCGTGGCGCGGCTGCTCATGGACCTCGGCCGCAGCCGACGGGCGGTCGCCGAGCAGCTCGCCGTCCTCGCAGGGGACCGCGGCCTGGCCCCCGACACCCTCACCCCGCACGAACAGGTCCGCGAGTTCTTCTACCGCCGCCAGAACTACCTCCACGAACTCGACACCGCAGCCGAGGAGTTGGCCGCAGCCATCGGCCTGCGGCGCGGCGAGGTCAGGGCGGTGCTGGCCGACCGGCTCGCCTCCGGCCACGGCGTACGAACCGTCGCCGGAGGCGAGCACCTGCACCGGTACGACCCGCGCAGCAGGGTCCTGAGCCTGTCGGACCGGCTGCGCCCGGGCCAGCAGGCCTTCCGGATGGCCACCCAACTCGCCTACCTGGAACACGATCCGCTGCTGTCCGAACTCGCGGCCCAGGACAGCCCGGAAGGCTCCACCGCCTGGTCGCTCACCCGGATCGGCCTGGCCAACTACTTCGCCGCCGCCCTCGTGCTGCCGTACGCCGCCTTCCACGCCGAGGCCGAATCGGCGCGCTACGACATCGAGCACCTCGCCGACCACTTCGGCGTCGGCTACGAGACGGTCTGCCACCGGCTCAGCACCCTCCAGCGGCCCCGGCTGCGCGGCGTACCGTTCTCCTTCGTCCGGGTCGACCGGGCCGGCAACGTCTCCAAGCGCCAGTCCGCGACCGACTTCCACTTCTCCCGCACCGGCGGCACCTGCCCGCTGTGGAACGTCTACGAATCCTTCGCCGCCCCCGGCCGGGTCCACGTCCAGGTCGCCGCCATGCCCGACGGCCGGCGCTACCTCTGGACCGCCCGCGCCGTCACCCGCTCACCCGGCGGCTGGGGCCGCCCCGGCAAGACCTTCGCCATCGGCCTCGGCTGCGAACTCCGCCACGCCACACGGCTCGTGTACTCGGCGGGACTGGACCTCGGCGACCAGACGGCCGCCACCCCGATCGGGCTCGGCTGCAAGGTGTGCGAACGCCCGGCGTGCCCGCAGCGCGCCGCGCCCGCCATCGGCCGGCCGCTCGCGCTCGACGAGCACACCAGCACCTTCATCCCGTACCCCGCGCTGCCCGACCCCCGGAACTGAACGCCGCCACCCGGCGTACCGGCACCTCCGTCCGAGCCCGACGCTCGTCCGTCCGAGCCCGACGCCCGGCGGTTCACCCCCCGTCGGGCTTCGCGCGGGCACCGCCCGACCCGCTCCGGGAATCATGCAGGTGCTCGGAACTTCCCCGACGTCCGGTCCGACTTCTGTGCCGGACGCCGTCGCCGACAGCGTCCGGCAGAGCACACCCCTTCACCCCAGGAGCGCGAGCATGTGCGGGATCACCGGCTGGGTGTCCTTCCACCAGGACATCGGCCAGTCCTTCCACCAGGACACCGGCCACGGCGCCGCCTCCGTCATCCAGGCCATGATCGACACCATGGCCCTGCGCGGACCCGACGCCGGCGGGGTCTGGCTCGGCCGCCACGCCGCGCTCGGCCACCGCCGCCTCGCCGTCATCGACATCGAGGGCGGCACCCAGCCCATGACCGACCGCCCCGAGCACCCGCAGGTGGTGCTCACCTACAGCGGCGAGGTCTACAACCACCACCGGCTGAGATCCGAACTCGCCGCCAAGGGCCACCGGTTCGAGACCCGGAGCGACACCGAGGTGGTCCTGCGCGCCTACCAGGAGTGGGGAGACGCCCTGGTCGACCACCTGGAGGGCATGTACGCCTTCGCCGTCTGGGACGACCGCGAGCAGCGCCTGCTGCTGGTCCGCGACCGGCTCGGGGTCAAGCCGCTGTTCTGGGCCGAAACCGACGGCGGCCTCGTCTTCGGCTCCGAACCCAAGGCCCTGTTCGCCCACCCCGAGGTGACCCCCACCGTGGACGCCGAGGGCCTGCGCGAGGCCTACAGCCTGCTGTTCAACACCGGCCCCACCGTCTGGGCCGGCGTCCGCGAGGTGCACCCCGGCAGCCTGCTCGTCCTCGACCGCGACGGCATCCGCGAACGGCGCTACTGGGAGCTGACCGCCCGCCCGCACACCGACGACCCGAAGACCACCACCGAGCTGATCGGCGGCCTGGTCGACCGCGCCGCCCGTACCCAGCTGGAGGCCGACGTCCCGCTGTGCAGCCTGCTCTCGGGCGGCCTCGACTCCACCGTCGTCACCGCCCTGATCGCCGACGAACTCCGGCTCCGCGAAGGGCCGCAGGCCACGCTGCGCTCCTACGCCGTCGACTACAGCGACCAGGCCGAACGGTTCACCGGCGACGTGCTGCGCACCGGCCACGACACCCCGTTCGCCGCCGAGGCCGGCGCGTTCATCGGCACCGAGCACTCCACCATCGTCCTCGACCCCCGTGCCCTGCTCGACCCGGACAACCGGCGCGCCGTGGTCGTCGCCCGGGACTCGCCGATCGGCGTCGGCGACATGGACACCTCGCTCTACCTGCTGTTCGGGGAGATCCGCAAGCACTCCACCGTCGCCCTCTCCGGCGAGGCCGCCGACGAGGTCTTCGGAGGCTACCCGTGGTTCCACAACCCGAAGGCGCTCGCCGCTCGCGCCTTCCCCTGGCTCCTGGTCACCGGGGACCAGGCCGCCATGCCGCTCCACCCCGACCTCGCCGCCCAGCTGCGCATCCCCGAGTTCCGCGCCGACACCTACCGCACCGCCGTGGCCGCCGTCCCCCGCCTCGACTCCGAGCGCGCCGCCGAACACCGCCTGCGCGAGATGCAGCACCTCTCGCTCACCCGCTGGCTGCGCCAACTCCTGCACCGCAAGGACCGCCTCTCCATGGCCCAGGGCCTGGAGGTGCGCGTGCCCTACTGCGACCACCGCCTCGTCGAGTACGCCTTCAACACCCCCTGGGCGATGAAGAACCACGACGGCCGGGAGAAGAGCCTGCTGCGCGACCTCGGCCGGGGCATCGCCCCCGACTCGGTGCTGTGGCGGCCGAAGAACCACTACCCGGCCACCCACCACCCCGACTACAACGCAGGCCTGCAGCGGCTGGCCCGCGAGGCGCTGGACGCACCGCACGTACGGGACATCGCCGACGAGACGGTCGTCGGGGCCGCCCTCGACACCCCTGCCGAGCAGTTGCCGTGGGGCCACCGGCTCCGCCTGGAGCGGGTCGTCGACCTCGCGCTGTGGCTCGACCACCACCGCCCCGCCCTGGCTCTCTGACCTCGCGGCCTCACCGCCTCGCCGCCTCGCCGCCGGGCCTCCCCGCCTCGCGGCCTCGCCGCCTCGCCGCCGGGCCTCCCCGTCTCCCGGCCGGAGCCGGGCCGGGGAGGCCGGCTGGCGTCAGCGCTCGGCGGTCAGGGGCGCGTAGGCGTCGGGGCGGCGGG
Source organism: Kitasatospora sp. NPDC056731 (assembly GCF_040687675.1). Taxonomy (NCBI): domain Bacteria; kingdom Bacillati; phylum Actinomycetota; class Actinomycetes; order Kitasatosporales; family Streptomycetaceae; genus Kitasatospora; species Kitasatospora sp. NPDC056731. The sequence goes on along the minus strand of NZ_JBFBNR010000028.1, from coordinate 44,595 downwards.
TGGCGTTGAAGGGGAAGAGTTCGAGCCAGTCGTGGCGCTGGTCGAGGTCGAGGTCGGCGACCAGGACGGCGGCCTCGTCGCGCGGTGCCCGGGCGAGCACGCGGCCGTACGGGTCGACGATGAACGAGCTGCCGTAGAAGGTGAGTTCGCCTTCGGTGCCGATGCGGTTGGGGACGACCATGAAGGTGGCGTTGGCGATGGCGTTGCCCGTGATGACCTGCTGCCACAGCGGCTGGGTGTCGAAGCCGGGGTGGCCCGGCTCGGAGCCGATGGCGGTCGGGTAGACGAGGACGTCGGCGCCGGCGAGGGAGTAGGCGCGGGCGAGCTCGGGGAACCACTGGTCCCAGCAGGTCGGCAGGCCGACGGCGGCGTCGCCCACCTCGGCGAGGGGGAAGGCGTCCTCGTCGGCCGGGCCCTGGCGGAACCAGGTGTCCTCGTAGTAGCCCTCGGTCACGGGGATGTGCAGCTTGCGGGTGCGCTGCACCAGGGTGCCGTCGGGGGCGACGAGGATCGCGGTGTTGTAGCCGAGGCCGTCGGGGCCGTCCGGCCCGTCGGCCTTCTCGAAGAGCGAGGCGTGCACGTGGAGGCCGTGCTCGCGGGCGGCGGCCGCGGCGAACGTGAAGGTCGGGCCGGTGCGCAGGTCCTCGGGCTCGACGGCCTGCGGGTGGTCGGCCTGGCGCAGCACGGCGAAGTACGGGGAGAGCGTGAGCTCCTGGAGGGCGACGAGGGCGGCGCCCTGCTCGGCGGCGAGCCGGATCCCCTCCAGCAGGCCGGCCCGGTGCTGCTCGGGGTCCGCGTGCCAGCGCTGCTGGACGAGGGCGACCCGCAGGGCGGCGCGCCGGGGTGCGCGGGTGCGGGCCGGGGACGCGGGCGGGTTCAGGGCGGTGATCAGGCGCATGGCGGGTCCTCGGGTCGTCTCGGGTCATGGTGTCGGGAGCAGCGGCCGAAGCCGTGCCGGAACGTTCCGGCACGGGTGACCCTAAGCTGTGCCGGAACGTTCCGGCAAGGGGGTGCGAGCAGCACCGCAGGCGCCCGGACGACGGGTGGCCTCCGGTTCTGCGTCTAGACTTCCGGGCTGTGACCAGCCGATCCGTGACCCTGTTCGACGTGGCCCGGGCGGCCGGGGTGTCCAAGAGCACCGCCTCCGACGCCCTCCTCGGATCCGGCCGGGTGGCCGAGGCGACGCGTGAACGCGTCCAGGCCGCGGCCCGAGAGCTCGGCTACCGGCCGAACTCGGCGGCGCGCAGCCTGCGCCGCGCCAGCACCGGAGCGGTGGGCCTGTACCTGCCGCGTACGGCGACCCGCCTCGACTACTACATGAAACTGGCGTTCGGCGCCGTCGAGCGGGCCCGCGAGGACGGCCTCGACGTGGTGCTGCTGGCCCCCGGGAAGGCGGCGGAGAGCGGGTTGGCCGCCCGGGTCGACGGGCTGATGGTCATCGATCCCGAAGTCGACGACCCGGCCGTGCCCGGCCTGCTGGCCGCCGGCGTACCCGTGGTCACCGGGGAGCGCTACCTCGGCGGCGGGGCCGCGCCCAGCGGGTCGGTGGTGTGCGACAACGCCACCTCGCTCGCCGCCCTGCTGGACCACCTCGCGCAGCGCGGGGCACGCCGCCCGGCGCTGCTGGCCCCCGGCCCGGGATCCGACTGGGCGGCCGCCCTGCGGGCCGCCGCCGCCGACTGGACCAGGCGCCAGGGCGTCGAGGTCGCCGTGCGAACGGTCCCGTTCGCGGCCACGCCGACCGAGGCCGAGGCCGCCACCACGGACCTGCTCGCCGGCACCCCGGGCCTGGACGCCGTGGTCTGCGCCCCCGACGGCGCGGTGCCCGGCGTGCTGGCCGCCGTGGCCCGGGCAGGCCTGCGCGCCGGATCCGAGGTACTGGTGGCCGCCTGCGTCGACGGCGCCGCGGCACGCGGGTCGAGCCCGCAGGTGACGGCGGTGGACCTGCGCGCGGCGGAGTACGGCCGCGAATGCGCCGCCCTGCTCAGCGACCTGCTCTCGGGCGCGGCGGACCCGGGCGTGGTACGGACCCACGCCTGGGAGCTCCACGTCCGGGCATCCACCGCCGGGCGCGGCTGACACCGACCCGAACGCACACCGGCCGCGGCCCCGGACGACGACCGGCCACCCGCACGGTTTCACTCCCGGGCCCGGGCCCGGGCCCGGACAGGGGCCGGTGCCGGGCCGCCTACCGCCCGCAGCCAACTGCGCGCCGCGCGCGCCGAAGTCAGGTGGACCAGCGTCAGCTCGGGGTGGGCCGCGAGCCGGTCCAGCGTGCGCCGGCGGTGGGCGGAGTGCCTGGCCCAGGCCCAGCGGATCGGGTGTTCCGGGTCCAGCCAGTCGCGGAAGCCCTCGCGGTTGCCGTTCCAGAGTTCGCGGCGGCTGAGCGCGCGGGCGAACGAGCGGCGCAGGACGCGGTACATGACGGTGGCCCGGGGCAGGTCGAGCCAGACGTAGGTGTCGGCCCGACCAGTCAGCAGGTCACCGAGCAGCCGGGTGTACTGGTCCTCGACGACCCAGCGCGAGGTGCTCGCGAACGCCTCGACGTCGGAGCGGAACTCCGGGCGCGGAGTCCAGTTCGGGTCGTGGTGCAGGGCGTCCAGCTCGTACCGCGGCAGACCGAGCCGCTCGGCCAGCCGTCCGGCCATCGTCGTCTTGCCGGCCCCTGAGATCCCCGCGATCAGCACCCGTTCCACGACCGCCACCTTAGCGAGACGGCGGCGGCCCCGGAGGACGGCCGTCCTCGTCCCCGGGGTCGAGGGCGAATACGTTCGTTCGGGTGGATTGGTGCCGACGACGACAGGTGGGGCGCGGTCCGGCCGCCATGATGCCGTCACGGAACGACCACCCGTAGGGAGCGCCCCACCATGACGACGCAAGGCCAGGCCACCACCGAGACCGGCGACGAACCACTGGACCTGGCCGACCAGGAGCTGGTCCGCGATCCGTTCACCTCCTACGCGCACATCCGCGAACGCGAGCACCTGGTGCGGGGCCGCGTACGAGGCGTCGACCCCATGTGGGTGGCCACCCGCCACGACGACATCCGCACGATCATGAGCGATCCCGACTTCACCATCGACGCCGCGACCGTCCCCGGCGCGAAGGTGGCCCACCGCACCGAACAGACCTGGCAGGCCCGGGGCATGTACGCGGGCCACGAGAAGTACCTGCGCGCCGGGATCTTCGACTCGGACGGCTCCGACCACCGCCGTCTGCGCGGCCTGGTCACCGCCGCGTTCTCCCCGCGCCGCGTGGCCGCGCTGCGCCCCCGGATCGAAGCCATCGCCGCCGACCTGCTCGACCGCCTGCCGGACCACGCCGAGGACGGCGTCGTCGACCTGATCGAACACTTCGCCCGACCGCTGCCCATCACCGTCATCTGCGAACTCATCGCCGTCCCCGAAGCCGACCGCGACCGCTGGCGGAGCCGCAGCGCCACCCTGGCCGCCGGCACCTGCGGCGAGGAACTGGGCGACGCGCTCGCCGGCATGGTCGCCGACGCCCACCTCCTCATCGGCCTCCACACCGCCGACCCCGGCGACGACCTCATCTCCGAACTGCTCGCGCCCCACCACGACGACCGCCTGAGCACCGACGAGCTCGTCTCACTCATCACCAACCTGGTCGTCGCCGGGCACATCACCACCGTCAACCTCATCGCCAACAGCACCGAAGCGCTCCTCGCCCACCCCGACCAGCTCGCCCTGCTGCGCGCGGACCCCGCCCTCATGCCGCACGCCGTCGACGAACTCATGCGCTACTGCGGGCCCGTCGTGCGCGCGCTGCCCCGCTACGCCACCCGCGACACCACCGTCGGCGCCACCCCGGTGTGCGCCGGAGAAGCCGTCCTCCCGATCGTGTCCGCGGCCAACCGCGACCCTGCCGCCTTCGCCGACCCCGACCGCCTCGACCTCAGCCGCACCCGCCACAGCAAGGAGCCCCACCTCGGCTTCGGGCACGGCGCACACCGCTGCCTCGGCGCGCACCTCGCCCAGGAGGAGACCGCCGTCGCCCTGGCCGCCCTGTTCAGCCGGGTACCGGACCTGCAACTCGCCGTCGACCCGGAGCACCTGCAACGCGGCACCAACCCGCTCAACTGGCACCTGAAGACCCTCCCCGTACGCCTCCAACCCCCGAGCCGCACGCCGCCGGCCTAGCCCGTGCGAGTCGCGTCTGCCGGCGGACCTGGCCGACGCGACCTCGCTGACCAGCGACTTCTCAGCTGTCCTCCCGAACGGTGTGGTAACCCAGCGCACGGGCCAACGCGGTGACGGTGTCGAAGTTCGCGGTGGGCGAGAGCGCGGAAACCGTCCGGCGATCGAGAGGGGCGTCCGCCAGCACGGCCGCCACCGCCTCCCGGTCGACGGACTGCTCGTGGTGGTCCTCGGCGTAGCCCACGAACGCCTCCGTACCGTCGGCGTCGGTGAGCAGGTCGAACAGCCAGTCGGCGCCGTCCGTCTCGCCGTCGGCGAACTCGACCGGTCCGCACCGCCAGTCGGCGCCGCCCGTCTCGCGCCAGGCGCACACGGTCGCGTCGAAGAAGCCTTCGAGCTGGAACTCCGGCGCCTGCGCGTAGTGCGCGAGCGAGCCGGGCAGGCCGTCGAGCAGGCCGGGCCAGTGCACGCGGTCCTCCTCCCGCCACGGGGTGGCGTCGCTCTCGTGGTCGAACCCGTAGAGGAACACCCCGGCCGGGTCGAAGACGATCGCGTACTGGTCACCGGAACCGTTGTCCATGCACGCCAGATCGACGCCCGGACGCCACCCGGCCACGTACGAGTGGTCGGGTGCGTAGGGGGTGGAGACGATCGAGTCCAGCAGCGCCAGCGCCCGGCAGCGGGCGCGCAGCTCGTCGGGCCCGGGCAGGGCGGCCAGAAGGTGGTGAACAGTCATGGCGCACACTCAACAGCACGCCACTGACACTCCCGGTCCGCCCGCCTGCGCGGCGTACGAGCCGGTTACGGCTTGCGGGCCAGCGCGCAGGAGATCAGCTGTTCCCACACCGTCAGGGCGGGCCTGTCCACGCCGTTTCTGGTGCCGTCGTCGCCCGGCATGGGGTCCGGGCGCCACAGCGAGCAGGGGACCAGGCCCGGTTCGAGGAGTTCAAGACCGTCGAACAGGCCGATGATCTCCTCGTCGGTGCGCCAGTGGCCGCGGCCGAGGCTGCTCTGCAGCTTCTGCTCCAGGAGCCGGGTCTCCTCGTTCCCGCCGGAGCGGAAGTGGGAGATGTAGACCTGGCTGTCCGGCGGCACCCGGTCCACCCACCAGCGCGCGAGCTCGGCGGGGCGTTCGGCATCGGTGAGGTGGTGCAGTACGGCGCTGAAGACGACGCCCACCGGCTCGTCGAAGTCGACCAACTCCTGTAGGCCGGGGTCGTGGTAGAGCTCCTCCGGCTTGCACAGGTCCGCCCGGATCACGGTGGTGCGGTCGTCGGCGGTCAGCAGGGCCCGGCTGTGGGCGACCACGACCGGGTCGTGGTCGACGTAGACGACGCGCGCGTCCGCACGGTGCCGCTGGGCGACCTGGTGAACGTTGTCGGCGGTGGGCAGGCCGCTGCCCATGTCGACGAACTGGGAGATGCCGCCGCGGGCCATGGCCGCCACGGCGCGAACGAGGGCCCGGCGATTGGCGAAGGCCACCGCCTGCGAACCGGGCAGGTCCTTGATGAAGAAGTCGCCGATCTCGCGGTCGACGGCGTAGTTGTCCTTGCCGCCGAGCAGATAGTCGTAGACCCGGGCGATGCTCGGCTTCGACTGATCGTCCTCTGAGCTGCGATCGGTCACGGCAGCAGACTCATAATCCCTTGGTCGTGGGTTCGAGTCCCACCCGCCCCGCACTCGGTCAGCGCGGCTGCCCTTCACACAGGTCCCTGTGGCCTGTGAAACGTCCTCATTGTGCGATCGGAAATCTAGGGCACTGGGTGCGCCCGGATCGGGCTGCCCCGCCAAAGTTCACCCGGATGGGAACGCGGAAGCCGGTGGCTGGAGGACAACGCCTCTTGGTGCGAGCTCGCCACCCCGCTGTCCGCGTCGCTCCCGCAGCGCGGCGACTTGGTGACCCCCATCGCCGCGAAGAACCCGACGGCTGGCACGGTCGGCCGGACCTGGCAGGCCCTCGACCCGGGTGAGGCCGGCACCGTGGAAGTCGCGCGGATCGCCCGCCTCGACGAGGTCGCTCTGCCCTGACCGGAGCAGGTGCGGTCTCCGGTTCTGGTGGGGCCGGTTCACAGAATGGCCCCACCAGACTTTGTCGTGGTGTCGGCTACCCGAGGCTCTCTGCGACGCGGATGAGTTCCTCGTCCGAGAGTCGTGGGGGGCCGCCGGTGGTGACGGCGAAGGTGTAGGTCCCGTCAGACCATGTCAGCGACCGGGGTCCGCTATGAGAATCCGGTTGTGTGATGGTCGCGGGGTGGCCCTTGACGCTGGTGGCCCGGCCGGCTGGTGGCGTGCTGTTCCGGAGAGTCTGGCTGATGATCAGGGACCCCGCTTCGGGCCCCGTTCCCAGCCGGTACCCGATTGCCCAGGCGGGGGTGTCGGTCGGGAGCGGGGCCAGGCCGGGCAACTGGACCATCCTGCCTGCGGGGTAGGGGTAGTAGTTCTCCGGCAGGAACGCGGGCCGGAGAAGGTTGCGCTCGTCGAAGTGGATGACGGGCTTGCCTGCGGGGTCGTTCAGCGCCCTGGTCCCGAGCGGTTTGTTCAGGTGGGTTGTGATCTGTCCGATGCCACCTGGGTCGCAGGACCCTGGGGCGACAGTGTGCCGCAGGGAGACCTTTACTGTCTCGGCGGTCTCGCGGGCCACGAGCTCGGGTTGCTTCTCACAACTCCAGCCGATGCTGAGTGTCAGGGTCTGGCTGTCGGAGCTGAGCAGCAGCAGCTGGCCGGTCACGGGGCCTTCGTGGACCTTGGTTTCCGGGCCCCGATTCACCCATGCGTTGATCGCGAAGCCGCCACCGAGAATGGCCATGGCAGCCACGGCGGTCAAGCGATTCCGTCGTCCGCGCTTCGATATCTGACGGACGGTACCTTGCGTCACGAGCCCTCCCCGGCGGTCGCGGCCATGCTTGCGGCATGGCGTGCGCGAAGTCAAGCGAGATGGGAAGCGGAACTTACTGGGCAAATCGTTCAAAGATGTGCCGTTCAATTGCCAATAAATTGCAAAGCCCTGACGGTTGTGCCCGGAAAGGTCTCGCAAGGGTGCTTCTGGGGCTTTTATTTGCGGTGTGCGGGGCGTTGGCTTGGCGCTACCGTGCTGGGTGCAACATGGCCCACGAAGGCTCTGATTGAACCCAATTTGGGGGGAACCGAATGGTTCAAAAAAGCATCTCCGGTCGGAAGCGGATAATTCTAGCCACTGCCCTACTGACGTCGGTGTCCGCAATTGCTCCGGCTATCGCCATATCGGGGGATGGCGCCCTCATCACACCATCGGCTCAACCAGGCAACGCACCCAAGAAGAAGTTGCCGGCCGGCGCCACCGGTGCAGCTGCGCTGCTGGGGGCCGCCAAGCCGGAGGTCATCGAGCTCATGAAGAAACAGGAGGTCCTAGACAAGGTCGTCGACCGTATCACCGGAGGGCAAGAGGAACAGAACCGGGATCGGATCCCGGGATTTTCCGAAGTCGAGGTCGACCCAGGGGTCAATCGCATCACCTTGCACTGGAAGGGGGAGCTTTCGGACACAGTTCACGGTGTGCTCCAAGACCTTCCGAAGGACGTGAGCGTGCAGGTCGTACCTGCCAAGTACTCCAAGGCGGAGCTGCATGCAGCCCGTGAGAAACTGCTGTCGAACGGCAAGCCGATCCCCATCGCGGCGAAGAGGCCAAGCCACATCAACAGTATCGGGCCGTCGCTTGACGGAAGCGGCCTCGACCTCGGCTACGAGACGGACGACGAGCGGGCCCCCGAGATGCAGGCAGTCCTTCCGCCGCTTCCCGCCGAAGAGCTGACGCCGCAGGTGGAGGCCATCGCATCTGCCATCGCCGGTGTGGAAGTCCACGCCCGCCACCAGGCGATGGTTGTGGACCTGACGCGAGGAGAAGACTCCGAGCCTTGGTACGGCGGCGCCGGCATTCATCAGCCCGCGGGTGGGACGATCTGCTCCACTGGCTTCGGGGTATACAAGCCCTCGGCTCAGGGCAAGAACTTTGTCACCACTGCCTGGCACTGCGGCGCAGGCTCGTACGAGACCTGGTACAGCCATCAGTACATGGGATACGCCAACGAGGGTGACGGAAACGCCGCCGATGACACGATCGGTATCATCCCGCGCGACAGCCAGCACTCGGGCGGATACGTCTATGGCGGCCCGTGGAACGAGAGCAGCGGTTATGCCCTTCAGGTCTCCGGTTTCGGCGGCAACAACGTAGGCGACTATGTCTGCCACTCCGCCGCCAACTCGGGGGCGCACTGCGGTCTTCGCGTTCTGCAGGTCGATCGGCAGATTCAAGGGCCTAACAAAGTCTGGCGCAAGTTCGCTGACCAGGTCGTTCAGACGGACCCGAACGACATTGCCGCTGCCAACGGAGACAGCGGCGGACCTGTCGTCACGGAACTTGGCGGAGGCAAGCTCCAGGCCCGCGGAACCATCACGTCGCTTGAGAAGGAGACCAACTGCGGCGGCCGAGCGACCTCTGACGGTGGAACTCGAACGCCGTGGTGCTTCAACGGAATGTGGTACGTCCCCATTTCCCAGACGCTCGCCGACATGGGATGGGTCCTGAGGACAGACAACCCGTGAGAACAAACCGCTCCTGAAGCGGTACCCCGGTGCCGCGAGCTCTCCGGTGACGGGTTGCAGCAGCAAGGTGCGGGGGCGAGACCTTGGTCTAGCCCCCGCACCTTGCTGCGGTGGCGGACCTGTGGCGCGGATCCCAGGTCATTCGCGGCTCCTACGCTCGTGACCATGACCTCCGCCAACCTCCTGAGCAGCGGCATGTCCGCATCCTGGCGGCTCGACCGCTCACCTAGAGATCGACGACCACGACATCGCCGACCAGGTCCGTTCGTACGAGCTGCGGCACACCGCCGGGCAACTCCCCGAACTCCAACTGCTGCGGCAGACCGCCAACCCGGAGTGGGAGGGCGCCGCCCGCGTCGCGGTGGGCGAGGGCCCGGACCCGGCCGCCGCCGCGTTCTTGGTCGCCCTCGACCCCGCCGAGACTGAGCGCGCGGTCCTGGCCCGGCACGACCTCCTCTGACGCCGAGCCGGCTCATCGGGGTCTGGTGCGCCGTCAGGCCGGCGCCCGGGCGGGGGCGCCGGGCGTTCGTGCGTTTGGGGGGCACAGTGCGTGGCGTGTCCTGGAAGCGCCTTGACCGTGCGTCTTACTGGGGAGCGGCTGCTGGGACCGGTGGCCTCTGGACCGCCGCCCCTTGCAGAGGAGAGCACAGTGGCGCAGAGCAAGGCAGCCCTCGATCTCATTCCTTCGTGGAGCCGCGTTCCGAGGGTTGACGTCGTCCCGGCCCGGGATCCGTCGGCGGTGCGGGATCCGGAGGCGGTGGGGCTGCCGGTGGTCCAAGGGGCGGTGGCGGTGCCGGCGTGGATCGGGCTGGGCCCGGGGGCCGTGGAGGCCGCCGGCATGACGGGGGCGGCGGGCCGGGTGCTGCTGGTGCCCCGGGAGGACGGGCCGGACGTCGTGCTCTACGGGACGGGGCCGGAGGGTGTGGCAGGTCCCGATGTGCTGAGGGACGCCGGGGCGGCCGTGGCGCTCGCGGTGCCGGGCCGTTCGCGGCTGGCCGTCGTGGTGCCGTCCGGGGCGGGTGCGACGCCGGCGGAGGCGGCGCAGGCGTTGGTGGAGGGGGTGCTGCTGGCCCGTTACGGCTTCGATCCGCTCAAGCGCGAGCCGTCCGGCACGGCGCTGGAGGCCGTCACGGTCGTGGCGGGTTCGGGTTCGGGTTCGGGTTCGGGCTCGGATTCGGACTCGCGCGAGGCCGTCGAGCGGGGCGTCGAACGCGGGGTGTGGCTGGCCCGCGCGACGATGCTGGCCCGGGACCTGGCCAGCGCGCCGCCCAGCCTGCTGACCGCGCCGGACCTGGCCGAGGTCGCGGTGCGGCTCGGCGCGCAGTGCGGTCTGAAGGTGGAGGTGTTCGGGCAGCGGGAGCTGGAGGAGTTGGGCTGCGGCGGCCTGCTGGGCGTGAACCGGGGCGGCGTGGACGAAGCCCGCATGATCAAGCTCACCTACCTGCCCTCCGACGCCGGTGACGGGACGCCCCGGCTGGCCCTGGTGGGCAAGGGCATCACGTACGACTCCGGCGGCATCAGTCTCAAGCCCGCCGACGCCGTGCACGCGACGATGAAGAACGACATGTCCGGTGCCGGCGCGATCCTGGCGGCCCTGTGCGTCCTGGCCGGGCTCGGCTGCCGGACGGCCGTGACGGGCTACCTGATGTGCACGGACAACATGCCGTCGGGTTCGGCGCTCAAGCTGGGCGACGTGCTGTGGATGCGCGGCGGCACGAGCGTGGAGGTGGTCAACGCCGACGCGGAGGGCCGCCTGGTCATGGCGGACGCCCTGGTCCTGGCCGGCGAGGAGCCGGGGGACGCGATCGTGGACATCGCCACCCTGACCGGCGCGTGTCTGCGAGCGCTCGGCGCCGAGACCGCGGGCGTGTTCGGCAACGCCCAGCCGCTGGTCGACCAGGTCCTGGACGCCGCCGCCCGCACCGGCGAGCCGGCCTGGCAGCTGCCGCTGTCGCGGCGTTACCGGCCGGAGCTGGACTCGGAGGTGGCGGACCTGAAGAACATGGGCGGCCCCAACGGCGGGGCGATCCATGCCGCGCTGTTCCTGGAGGAGTTCGTCGCCGGCCGCCCCTGGGCGCACATCGACATCGCCGGGCCGGCCCAGAACGACAAGCCGAGCGGCTGGCGCACCAAGGGCTGCACCGGCTTCGGCGCGCGCCTGCTCGCAGAGCTCGCGCTGGCCTTCACCCCTCCGTCGACGGCCGCGCGCACCGACTCCACCCGCTCGATCAGTGAGGAGGCCGGCCGGTGAACGCCCTTGCCCACGCCCAGGCCGACGGCCCGCAGGACAAGAGCGCCACCGCCTCCGGGAACGGAAAGTCCGGCGGCGGGTCGGGGCGCGTCCTGGACGCCATCGAGAAGATCGGGAACAAGGTCCCGCACCCGGCCATCATCTTCCTGCTGCTGTGCGTCCTGGTGATCGTGCTGTCGGCGGTCCTGTCCGCGTTCGACGTCCACGTCACCAGCGAGACGGTCAAGTCCGTTCCCTACCCGGCGACGCAGGTCCACGAGGGCGGCACCGAGTACCCGGGCACCCACCTGCCGCCGGAGTCGGCGTACACCCACCGCTACGAGACCGTCATCGAGACGACGAAGGTCGAGAGCCTGTTGTCCGGCGACGGCGTCCGGTTCCTGTTCACCTCCGCGGTGCACAACTTCAACGACTTCGGCGTCGTCGCGGTCATCCTCGTCATCATGGTCGGCGTCGGGCTCGCGGAGGAGGCCGGGCTGATCGCGGCCCTGATCCGACGCCTGGTCAGGATCTCGCCACCGGAGACCCTCACCGCGATCATCGTCTTCGCCGGCATCCTGTCCAGCATCGCCTCCGACGCCGGATACCTCGTCCTCATCCCGCTGGGAGCGGTCGCCTTCATCAGCGCCGGACGCCACCCGCTCGCCGGGATCGCCGCGGCCTTCGGCGGGGTCAGCGCGGCCTTCAGCGTCAACCTGCTCATCGCCCCGATCGACGGCATCATGACGGAGATCACCAACCAGGCGATCAGGCTCGTCAACCCCGGCCAGTCCCTCAACCTGACCGCGAACTACTACTTCGCGATCGGCTCCACCCTGTTCCTGACCATCGTCATCACCTTCATCACCGAACGCATCATCGAACCCCGCCTGGGCCCCTGGCAGCCGCAGGACACCGACGCCGTCGCGGACGGCGAGGAGCCCTCCGTCGACACGGCGGCCGAGGCCCGGGGGCTGCGCTACGCCGGCCTCTCGCTGATCGCGCTCGTGGTGGCCGTCACGCTGCTCGCGTTCATCCCCGGCGCGCCGCTGCGCAACCCGGAGACGGGGAGCCTGTTCGAGGACTCGCCGTTCATGGACGGCCTGATCGTCATCATCATGATCGCGTTCCTGGTGATGGGCCTGGCCTTCGGTGCGGGCGCGAAGACCCTGCGCGGCAGCGCCGCCGCGATGGACGCGATCACCAAGACCTTCGCCGGGCTCGGCGGCCTGATCTTCCTGCTGTTGATCATCGCCCAGTTCATCTCGTACTTCAATTACAGCAACATCGCCACGGTGGTCGCCGTGCAGCTCGCCGACCAGCTGGAGAGCGCGAACATCGGCGCGATCTGGCTCCTGATCGCCTTCATCCTGCTGACCTACGTCATCAATCTGATCATTCCCGGGATCATCCCCAAGTGGGCGATCTTCGCGCCGATCTTCGTGCCCCTGTTCATCCGCCTCGGCGTCGCGCCGCAGACCGTGCTGGCCGCCTACCGGGTCGGCGACTCCCCGACGAACGTCGTCACCCCGCTGATGGTCTACCTGCCGTTCATCGTCCTGCAGTGCCAGAAGTTCAGGAAGCAGGCCGGTGTCGGCACCGTCATCTCCCTGATGATCCCCTACACGGTCATCGTGGCGGTGGCCTGGCTGCTGTTCTTCGTCGCGTGGTACGCCATCGGCATTCCGATGGGGCCGGGTGCACCCGTCAAGCTGTGAACGGGTGCCGGCCGGTGCTCACTCGGTTCACTCGGTTCTCTCGGCCCGCTCGCCCGGGGTGTCGCTCCGGTCCGTGGACGGCCTGCGGACCAGGCCCGCGGGGTCGACGAAGCGCACCGTCGTCCGGGCCTGGAGGCCGGCGGCGCAGTCGGCCAGCAGCCTGCGGGCGATCGGGCGCACGGCGGTGACGTGGGAGAGGTCGACCGTGACCAGCGGCCGGGGCTGATCGCGGGCGAGGCGGCGGACGCAGTGGACGATCTCCTCGGCGGCCGCGAAACCGAGGTCGCCCAGCAGCTCCAGGCGGTGCGCGCCGTGGTCGGTGCGCACCGCCTGGAGCGGTGAGCGGGCACGCTCGGTGTGCCGCAGGACGTGCAGGCCCAGCTCGGCGGACAGCTCGCGCAGGACGGCGCTCGCGCGGACGCTGTTGCCCTGAGGGTCCAGCGGGGGGCTGAACACGCCGACGCCGAACTGGCCGGGGCTCACGGCGCAGACCCCTCCGCCGACACCGCTCTTGGCCGGCAGGCCGACCCCCAGCATCCATTCGCCGCTGTGGTCGTACATGCCGCAGGTGGCCATGACCGACAGCGTGGCGCCCGCCGCGTCGGCGTCCACGACGCGGCGCCCGGTCACCGGGTTGCGCCCGCCGTTGGCCAGCGTGGCGCCCATGACGGCCAGGTCGACGGCGGTGACCTCGATCGCGCACTGGCGGAAGTACACGTCGCAGGCCTGCTGGGCCGGGCGCTCCAGCACGCCCTGGGAGAGCGTGAGGTAGGCCAGCGCCCGGTTGCGGTCCCCGGTGGCGGCCTCGGACCGGTAGACGTCCTCGTCGACCGTCAGCCGGCGGCCGGCGAAGCCCGACAGGGTGTCGCGGATCCGTTCGAACGCGGCCTCGCCGTCGCCGCCGATCAGCGCGGTCGTCACGATCGCCCCGGCGTTGATCAGCGGGTTCGCCGGGCGCCCGGTGCCCGCCTCCAGGCTGATCGCGTTGAACGGCTCCCCGCTCGGCTCGAACCCGACCCTCCTGGCCACCTCCGCCAGGCCCAGCTCCGACAGTGCCAGCGAGTACACGAACGGCTTCGAGACCGACTGGATCGTGAAGGCGGCCGACGCGTCACCGGCCTGGTAGGCGTGGCCCTGGACGCTGACCATGGCGAGGCCGAAGGCGTGCGGGTCGGCGCGGGCGAGTTCGGGGATGTAGCGGGCGACGTCACCGGCGGTATCGGCGCGGTGCCGTTCGACGAGTTCGGCGAGCACCGCCGTCACGGGCTCCATCAGCGCACCACGGCGGCGCGGCGCGCGGGCCCGGTCGGGCCCTGCCCCCGTGCGGGCGCCGTCCGGGGGAGGGGATTCACGAGGTGAGGAGGCGTTGCTTGGCCGCCGTGAACTCGTCGTCGGTCAGCATCCCGCTCTGCCGCAGTTCGACGAGGCGTTCGAGCTGGGCGAGCGTCTGGTCGTTCGGCGCGGCGGCCGGTGCGGCCTGGGGTGCGGGTGCGGGCGGTGGCTCCGGCGGTGGCGGGGCCGCCGGCGCGGTGGCCTGCTGGTGCCGGGCGGCGACCCTGCTCGACACGGACGTGGCGGTTCCGGCGATGACGGCGGTGCGGGCGGCGGTCCCGATGAGCCCCGGGCGCCCGCCGCGCGACAGACGGCGGCCGATCATGACAGCCTCCTTCTCCGAGAGTCCGGCTCCCCCTTTTAGATCTTTTAGAGCCCGATCGCGGCGAGGTCGGCCGCCACCACGGTGTGCGGCACGTGCTCGCGCGTGACCAGGATCCCGTCCGCGTCGTCGAGTGCCCGCAGCAGCGGCGCGGCCCAGCGGTGCTCCCAGACGATGATCGCCGCCGAGCACCCCGCCGGGATCTCGTCGCAGATGCTGGCCAGGTCCTCGTCGCTCAGCAGGCCCATGATCTCGCCGTCCAGCTCGGCGAACACGGCCGCTTCGTCGCTGTCCAGGGCATCGAGTTCGAGGACGCGGACCGCCCCCTGCTCGTCCCTCTTGATGAAGGTGAGGTCGAGGATGCGGATGATCCCCTCGGAGGTCAGGCGTTTGAGCTCCGGCAGGATCGCCCCCCGGAACCGGTTGCCCGGGAAGGCCATGACGGCGTACTCGACCGGCCCGACGTCCATGGCGTCACGCCCCTTCCGCATCGCGTCCCGCCCCTGCCTTCATCCTCCGCCGAGCCCGGCGCCGCCGCGACCGTGTGGACGGCTCACCCGTACTGATGACGTACTGAGGGCGTGCTGTTGACGAGTGGAACCGGATCGCCGGGGGCTGCACCACCGCCCCCGGCGATCCGCCGCACCGCCGGGACCTGCGGAAAGCCGCTGCGGACGGGTGAGCGCAGGCGGCCCGCCGAGGCGTGTGCGAGGAGCGGAAACGGGCGCCCGGCCGCGACGGGGAGCGGTACCGTCGGGCGGGTGACCCGACCGGCCGAAGAACCCTGCGACCGGACCTGCCGCGCACCCGCCGCGGCCGTGTGAGGAGGAGTCCTGTGTCATCGCCTTGTGACCCCCGATACGCCGCCGTCGGCGATGTGAGCACCGCGCTCATGATGATCGACTCCCGGCTCAAGGCCGTCTACGACGGTAAAACCGGGACGGACCCCGAACAGCAGCGGCTGGTCGACGAGTTCGCCGCATCCGTGGGCCCCGACGAGTTCAACGAGCTGCTGGACGGCGCGTGCACGCTCATCTACCTGTTCATGAACTGGCTGCGGTCGGCCTGCGAGGAGCACGACAAGGACGTCATCGAGCACGTGGTGCCCACCCTCGTGGCCACGATGCGCATGATGCCCAGGACCTTCCGCCCCGAGGTCATCCCCACCATGGCCGGCCTGGTGATCGCCGCGGGCAGCGGTCTGAGCCCCAACCTGTGGCGCGCGCAGTACGGACCCTGGACCGGCGCCGAGATGAACCCCCTGGAAGCCACGGCCACGCTGCTCGCGGAGCACGTCAACCGGGTCTCCGGCGACGACCACGACTTCGCCACCCGCCTGATCACCGACGCCCTGTCCAAGTTGGACCAGGACTGAGGCGCCACCGCGTGCCCTCGACCGTGGGGTCGAGGGCCGGTTATCCGGTGATCGCGGAGAGCCTCCGTCGCGGTGTCACGACTGTTCCCCCGCCCGCAGTTCGGTGGCGATCTGGCGCCGGCCGGTGACCAGCGTCTCCAGCACCACCCCGAGGCCGACCAGCAGGGCCAGGCCCGCGGTGGGCAGCAGCACCGGCATCAGCGCGGGGGTGACGAGCTCCCCGACCCTGGCGCCGACCAGGGTCGAGATGTCGAACGCGCCGCCCAGCAGGGCGACCGCCGCCACCGCGACCAGCCCGCCGCCGACGGCGGCCGCCAGAGTCTGCGGCAGCGCCTCGGCGACGATCAGCGCCAGCCCCTGGCGGGGCCGCAGGCCCATGGTGCGCAGCCGGGCGAGCACGGCCGTGCGGTCGGGCGCGGCCCGGAACAGCGTCAGCAGCACGGCGAGCAGGGCGAACCCGGCGCCGGCGGCACCCGAGTACCAGAACAGCCGCCCGGCGGCGTGCTGCAGCGGGTCGCCGCCGAGCGCGGCGGCGGTCTCCCGGCTGCTGTGCACCGTGTACCCCGCGGGCAGGCCACCGACGGCCTTGCCGACGGCCGCGGCGTCGTCCGCGATCATCTTGGCCAGGCCGGTCGGCTGGACCCCGCCGTTGTCCCGCAGCGCCGCCCTGACCGCTTCGGGGTCGACCTCGCCGACGGCGAACCACTCGTTCACCCGCTTGGCGTCCGGCAGCCGCTCCCAGGCGGGGCCGGCGGGAACGACGGCGAACGGCCTGCCCGGGTCCGGCAGGGCGGGGGTGGCGCCGACGGTCCCGGCGACGGCGAGGCGCAGGTCGTTGCCGTTGGGCGTGCGCACCTGGGACGATCCTGCGGCCAGGCGCTCGGCCAGGTCGCGGCTGACCAGCGCGGGCACCGGGGTGTCCCGGCCGCCGGCCGCCCCGGCCAGCTTCGCCGGGTCGAACCCGCCGACCCCGAGGGTCCGGGCGATCTCGGCGTACGCCGCCGGATCGACCACCATCACCAGGTAGGCCTGGGTGTAGCGCTGGTCGGCGCCGACGATGCGGGCGTTGGGCTCGACCCAGGCCGCGGTCGAGGCCCGCACGCCCGGCAGGGCGTCGGCGGCCTTGGTGAACGACTCGGACAGGGTGGCGTAGCCCGGGAGGGAGACGCCGATGTCCCCGCCCGTGGCGATGCGCGCGGCGCGGGTCCGCGCGTGATCGACGGTGTCGAGCACGGTGGCGCCGAAGCCGGTCGTGGTGACGGCGATCACCAGGGCGAGCAGCGGCAGCGCGGAGGGCCGGCGGCGGCCCGAGCTGTCGCGGGCGGCGCGGGCCAGGCCGAGGAAGCCGATCAGGCCGCGGCCCCGGCCGGCGAGGGCGGCGAGCCGGCCGACCAGCACCGGCTCGACCCTGGCCAGCAGCAGCCCGCCGGTGACGGCGAGCAGGAGCGGGGCGGCGACCAGCAGCGGATCCAGTCCGGCGCCGGTGCCGACGCCCCGGCGCCGGACCTCCGCCACGGCCACGGCGGTGATCGCCAGGACGGCGAGTTCGCCGACCAGTCGGCGTCGGCCGCCGGCCGCCCGCCGGCGTGCCCGCCGCAGGGCCGCACGGGCCGGGAAGGCCAGCAGCGCGATCAGGGTCGCGGCCAGGGCCGCCAGCACCGAGCGGTCCCACCGGGGGGTGGGCAGCAGCACCAGGGCGAGGGCCGTTGCGAGCACGGCGGCCGGCAGGACGGTGACCGCGCCCTCGCCGATCAGCCGTCGCAGCACCCCGGCACGGGAGCCGCCGCGGGCCCGGAGCAGCCCGATCTCGGCGGTGCGCCGGTCGGTGGTGAGGGCGGCGGCCAGGAACAGCACCACGGTGGCGACGCCCGCCACGCCGGCCGGGCCGATCACGCTGAGCGGCAGCGAGGCCTGGTAGCGGTCGTCCGCCCGGCTGAGGATGCCGGGAAGGCCCGAGGTGGTGTGCAGGTCGGGGCGCCGGGTCGCGTCGGCCAGGGCGGTGGCGTGGTGCCCGGTCAGGAGGGAGCTGAGGACGCCGCGGGTGCGGTCGAGTTGGTCGGCGTGCAGCGAGGCGGTGTCGACGGGCAGCCGCCAGAAGTTCTCGGCGTTCGAACCCCAGCGGGCCATCGCGGGCAGGCTGTCGCCGTCGACGAATCCGCTGGTCATCCAGTGCTCGTGCTCGGGGTCGGCCCTCAGACAGGCGCGGGCCGGGCAGCCGAGGTCCTCCCAGAACGGGTCCTGGGGGTCGTTGACCTGGTAGAGGCCGACCACCACGGTGGTCCGCTTGGCGCCCGAACCGTCGACGCCGTTGTCGATGACGTCACCGAGCTTGATGTGGATGCTCTCGGCGGCCTTCTTGCTGACCACGATCGGCAGCGGACCGCCGACGGCGCCGGGGGTCGGCCAGGTGCCGTCGGTGAGGGTGGCCCGGGCGGCCAGGTCGTGCAGGTAGAGCAGGCCGAGGACCGGGTCGGTCCTCTGCTCCGCGAACCGGACGTACTCCGGATTGCCCATGCCGCGGTCGCCCAGGGCGCGGGCGCCGTAGGCCTGGCCCGACTGGGTCAGCGTCAGCTGCCGACCGACCATCTCGGTGAGCTGCTGCTGCACCCGGTCGAGTGCGGCGGCCTTGTCGCCGTCCCGCGTCTTGGACGTGGTCTGCAGGCTGGTCTGGTTGAGGCCCTTCTGACCGACGAAGTCCTGGAGCGCGGTGTCCGCGCCCCGGTCCGCGATGCGGGGGAAGGCCGCCGCCAGGAAGACGGCGACGAACGCCAGGGCCGCCATGAGCAGCGCGGCCAGCGGGTTCGCCCGCAGCCTGGTGCGGACCCAGCGCGGGGGGCGGTGGGCGGTCCCGGGCGCGGGCGAAGGGGCGGGCACGGTGGTGCCGGTCCGGGGGGTCACATCTCCTCCACGTGGCGCAGCCGGGTGGCCACGTCCCGACGGCGGCGTCCGGTGGGGAGGGCCGACAGCAGCGGGGCGGCAGCCGCCAGCGGCCGTCGCCCGCGCGGTCGGCGCACGACGAAGCCGAGCATCACGTTCTCCCCCCGGTCGCGTTCCGGCCCCACCCATTGCTCCGGTCCAGGCACATCTCGGCCATGGACGGACACCTCGCGGGCATGCCGGCGCAGTGATCACCGACATTCGGTCGCCGGATAGCGGACGATGCTGTCAGATTCGATCCGGGAACGGAAGGGATTTGCGCGAATCAAGTAAGCGAGGAACAAATGCCATGCACACTTCACAATTCTGGTATCGCCGCACCCCTTTGACCAGGGGAAATTCCTTTCCCGAATTTTCCGCTCGGAATTGTGAACCGGCGAGCCGCTGCATCCGTTGGCCTGGGCCGCCACCGGCCCGGTGGTGGCCCAGGCCGAACCCGTTCCGGAGGAGATTCGATAACGATGTCCTGCCGCATTGTCCGAGAAATCCGAGGTTTCGGTCGGAAAGCGCGGTCATTCGAGATCACCGGCCACCACCGGCGGGCGGGGCCTATAAGACGAGGGGGTCCGGATCCTTGGCCGCCGGATGCTCCTCCGGGGCCGTGGTGCTCAGCGCGCGGGCCTCGCGGTCGAGGGCCAGGTGGAGGCCGACGGCCAGCATGGGGATCGCGGCCAGCACGAACGCCCACTGTATGTCCCAGCCGACCAGCAGGCCCATGGCCGCGATGGAGAGCGGTTCCAGCGTGGCCCGGGGCAGTTCCATCACGCTGCTGACCCGGCCCAGCACGTCCGTCGGGGTCCTGGTCTGGATGAACGTCGGCAGCGCGACGTCGCTGGAGTACGCGACGCCGATCCCCAGCAGGGTGAGCACCACCGCCGCGCTCCACACGCTGGGAAGGAAGCCCAGCAGCACGAAGGCGGTCCCCTCGCAGAGCGTCATCCCGATGATGAGCAGTCCCCAGCGGCGCGGCAGCCCGGTGAAGACCGCGCCGATGGTGCCGATCAGCTGCCCCAGCCCCCAGGCGGACAGCAGGACACCCAGCGCGAGCGAGCCCTGGGGGAAGGTCTTGGCCAGCGCGGGCAGCCCCACGCTGAAGAGGCCGCTGTAGCTGAGGGCCGCCGCGCCGATCAGCAGGAGGACGGTACGGATCTCCCGGCTGCGTCCGGCGTAGCGGAGCCCTTCGACGATCTCCCGCCGGATCGCCGTGAACGACTTGGCGCCCTCGTCGGCCTCGCCCGCCTGGTCGGAGGCCTGGTCGCCCAACTGGTCGCCCGCCTGGTCGGACGGTTGTCTGCGGGGTGCGCCGAAGACCGTCAGGGCGGCGAAGAAGAAGGTGAAGGCGTTGAGCAGGATGGTGGTCGACGTCCCCACCGCGGCCACGAGGGCGCCGCCCAGGATCGGCCCCAGCAGCCGGGCCCCCTGTTCTCCGAAGCCGACGAGCGCGTTGCCCCGGGCGAGGTGCTCGGGCGGCAGGAGGGAGGGGATGATGCTGCCGGCCGCCGGCCAGAAGAACGCTTCGGCGACGCCGGTGAGCGCGCCGAGGGCGTAGAGGTGCCACGTGCTCACGTGGTCGGTCAGGGCGATCAGCCCCAGCGTGGCGACGGCGAGCCCCCGGAGCGTGTGGGAGCAGAACATGACGGCGCGGGGGGAGAGCCGGTCGGTCACCGCGCCGCCCACCAGCATCAGTACGCCCCGGGGGACGGCCTGGACGAGCAGGATCGTGGCCAGCGTGGTCGTCGATCCGGTCTCGTTCAGGATCAGCCAGATGAAGGCGACCTCGAAGCTGTAGTCCCCCACCAGGGAGACGGTCTCGCCCAGCCACACCCGCCGGAAGGGCCGGTGTTTCAGTGGCTGTCGCACCTTGTCGAGCATCGACTACCTCTCTGCTGTTCCACTTTTCCACGATGAAGGACTGCGGGACACTGCGGGGCACGCGCTCTTCGACGCTCTCGGCGGGGCGTGCGCGGCCGGTCTGTGGTGGGGAACGTTCTCTTCACTGGGGTGCGAACTCCAGGTGGAATCTGTCATGGACGGACGTGATGAGCCGGAGCAGCTCGTCATGGGTGGCGACGGTGCCCCGGACGAACGCCAGGCGCTGTGCGGGGTGGCGCCAGTCGACGGGCTGCCCCGGGGCCGTCGCCACGTCGACCTCGCCGACGCCGGGGAGGGCCCGTACGGCGTCGGCGCCGTCGATCGCCCGGACGGTGCCGACCGTGCGCGGCGGCACGATGAAGTACTCGAAGGTCACCGCCGCCGGCCGGGGGGCCGTGACGGGCTCGACGGTGCGTTCCAGGGCCAACTCGAAGGCGAGGGCGAGCAGATCGATGCCCAGCGCCCGGTCCAGCAGGCCCACGGCGCGCCCGCCGACGCGTCCGTTGACCTCGATGACGCGGGGGCCGTCCGGGGTGAGCTTCACCTCCGTGTGGGTCACCCCGGTCGTCACGCCGAGGGCCCGGACCGCGGCCGCGGCGAGCTCGGCGGCGTCCTTCTCCACGGCGGGCGCGAGGGTGGCGGGCAGGAACAGCCCGGTCTCCCGGAGCGGGTCCGCCAGGGCGAACTTGCCGGTGACGCAGAGGGTCGTGACCTCCGCGTGCTGCACGACGGCCTCGACGGAGACGTAGTCCCCCCAGTCCGGTCCGGCCACCGTCGGGTCGCCGGGCAGGTACTTCTCCACGACGAAGTCACGCGGGGCGCCGTGCGGGCCCGCCCGCTCGTCACCGGGGCCGGGCCCGGGGGTGAGGCCGAGGTCGGCCAGGGCGCGCCGCTGCTGCTCGTGGTCCGCCAGCCGTACGGTGTCCTGGCTGCCCGCCCCGGTACGGGGTTTGAGCACCACGGGGTAGCCCAGGCGGGCCACGGCGGCGTCGACCTCGGCGGCGGAGCGCACCACGACGCTCGGGGTGTGGTCGACCCCCGCCGCCGCGAACGCCGCGCGCTGGTCGGCCTTGTCGGTGAGCAGCCGGACGGTGCCGGGCCGGTGGTAGGGCAGGCCGAGGGCCTCGGCGAGCCGCGCGGTGCCGGCGAGGCAGTACTCGCTGAAGGTGACGATGCCCACCGGGCCGTGCCCGCGCAGCAGTTCGGCGGCGGGGGTGTCGTGTCCGCTGATCTCGCAGACCCGGGCCCGTCGGCGCATCCCCGCGAGCAGCGGCGCCACGCCCGGTACCGCCGGGTCGCAGACGAAGACCACGTCGCACAGGCCGCGGGCGGCGCCGAGGATCTCGGCCGGCCCCGCCGACCCCCTGCCGTAGACGACGGCGACTGTGGGAAGCGTGTCGGTCACGGGGACCCCGGGGAGCCGGCCGGGCCCGCGGGGACCGGTGCGGCGGGGGCCGCCTCGCGCCGGGCGGACTTCGGGGTCATGTCGTCCCACTCCTCCTCGATCCTGCGCAGGCAGTCCTCGCGGGACGCCGGCTCCCCCACCGTCCGCCACCCCTGGGGGACGTCGTGGTAGGTGGGCCAGATCGAGTACTGCTCCTCGTGGTTGACGACGACGTGGTACTGGTCCTCGGTCACGGCGCGTCGTTCTCCTTTGCCTTCGGGGCGAGCTCGGGCAGGCCGTGACGTTCCACAGCGGTCACGTACAACTCGCGCAGGAGCGGGTCGCGTACGCGGCCCCGTTCGTAGTGGGCGCGGAAGTTCTGATCGTAAATCTTGAACCAGGCGCGGTGCTTGTACAAGAAGAGCACATCGTGGGGTGCCATCCGGCGGATCGCGAACAGGCCGACGGGGGCCACGGAGACGGGGAAGAGCGGGTTGCGCACGGCCCGTTCGTCGCAGTGCGGGTGGAACTGACCGACCATCAGCCCGTGGGCGACCGCGCTGTTCTTCAGGCCCTCGTACGTCTCGTCGAGGACCCGCCAGCCCTCCGGCCCGGTGGCCGGCAGCACCACGATGCGGCAGTCGAGGGAGGCCCCGGTGTGGGTGCGGCTGCGCTCGGTGCCGAGGGCGAACGTGGACATCTCCGCCTCCAGGGCCTCGCGCAGCTGCCGCTCGTCCTCCCCGGTGATGTCGTAGCGGAAGCTGAACTGGGCGTCCTTGCCGCTGAGGGCGGGCGGGATGAAGGGGCAGACCGGCCCGGTGCGGCCGATCTCGTCGTGGGGCCGGCTGATGTACTGGCGCAGCCAGGTGTGGACCTGGGCGAAGTCCCGGGCGTGCCGGGCGGGTGACTGGGGTTCGATCACCCGGATCCACAGGCCGTCCATTCTGGCCAGATCATTGTCCTGATCCTGCATCACCTGCGTCATGCGACGGCCTCCTGGGCTCGGTCGCCGGGGGGTGCCGGGGTGGCGCTCGGGGCGGTCAGCCGGCACAGATCGGCGTACGTGGGAGCGGCGTAGAGCTGGGCGAAGTCAAGGGTCGGTCCGAGCTGGGTGCGCACCTGCTCGACCAGGCGCATCAGCCCCAGGGAGGTGCCGCCGTCGGCGAAGAAGTCGGAGTCGGGCAGCGGGCGGTGCCCCGTCTGGGACTCCCAGGCCGCGGCGAGTGCGGGGTGGCCCGGGGCGGCGGTGTCGTGCGCGTCGTGCGTCCGGGCGTCCGCGTCGTCCGCGTCGTCCGCGAGGCGGGCGAGGGCGGCGCGGTCCACCTTTCCGGTGGGCCCCAGCGGAAGGGCGTCGACCGCGATGATCCGCTCGGCCACCAGATGGCGCGGCGCCCGCTGCCACGCGCCCCGGCGCACCGCGTCGGTGTCGACGGA
The DNA here is from genome assembly GCF_040687675.1 of Kitasatospora sp. NPDC056731. Taxonomy (NCBI): domain Bacteria; kingdom Bacillati; phylum Actinomycetota; class Actinomycetes; order Kitasatosporales; family Streptomycetaceae; genus Kitasatospora; species Kitasatospora sp. NPDC056731. Next base: position 21,256 of record NZ_JBFBNR010000028.1, on the reverse strand, counting down.
CGCGGGCGTGAGGAAGGCGGTCAGGACGGCGCCGTCGGGCCCGGTGCCGGCGATGACCACGGCGTCGTCGACGGCGGGGTCGGCGGCGAGGACCGCCGCCGCCTCCGCCGGATCGGTGCGGAAGCCCCTGACCTTCACCTCGTCGTCGGCGCGCCCGAGGAAGTCCAGGGCGCCGTCGGGGAGGTGGCGTACGCGGTCACCGGTGCGGTACATGCGGGCACCGGGCCGGGCGGAGAAGGGGTCGGGCACGAACCGCGCGGCGGTCGCGGCGGGGTCGTGCAGGTAGCCGCGGGCGAGCCGGGGGCCACCGAGGTAGAGCTCGCCCTCCGCGCCCGGGGCGACGGGCCGCAGCCGTTCGTCGAGGACGTGGCACGTCGTTCCCGCGATGGCGGCGCCGATGGGGAACGCGGCGGAGCGCTCGCGGTCCCACGCGGCGGCGTCCCCCAGGGTGCTGAAGGTGGTGTTCTCGGTCGGGCCGTAGCCGTTGACCAGCCGGGTGGCGGGGTGGGCGGCGGTGAAGGAGCGCGCGGTGCCGGCCGGGACGGTGTCACCGCCGGTGACGAGGGTGCGCAGGGTGCCCAGCGCCGGACTGTGGTGGGTGGCCATGAGGCGGAAGAGCGGGGCCGTCAGCCAGGCCGTGGTGATCTGCGGCCGGGCCAGCAGGGCGGCCAGGTCGTGGAGTGCGAGGGGGTGGTGGTCGGCCGCCGTGATCCGGGCCCCGGCCAGCAGCGGGGACCAGATCTCGAACGTGGACGCGTCGAAGGCGAGGGTGGAGTGCAGGAGCACGCCGTCGCCGGGGCCCAGCCGCAGGGACTCCGCCCCGAGCGCCAGCCCGGTGATCCCCCGGTGGGTGACGCCCACGGCCTTGGGGGCTCCCGTGGTGCCGGAGGTGAACATGATGCAGGCCAGGTCGTCGGGGCCGGCCGGTGCGGACGGCACCGCCGTGGTGGTCCGCTCCGTGAGGAGGGAGGGGATGTCGTGCGCGGGGATGCCCAGGTCAGCCACCGGTGGGTGGTCGGCGTGCAGGGCCAGGGCCGCCCGGGCCGTGCCGGCCATGAGCCGGACGCGGTCCGCCGGGTACCGGGGGTCCACCGGCACGTAGCAGCCGCCCGCCATCAGGACGGCCAGCATGGCGAGGACGGTCCGGCGGTCGCCGTGCCCGACGATCAGCACGGCGGTACCGGAGTCGACGCCCTTCGCCCGGAGCGACGCCGCCGCGGCGCGCGCCCGCGTCAGGAGTTCCCCGTAGCGGATCTCGCCGTACCGGTCGGCCAGCGCCACGCGCTCGGGGAACGCCTCGGCGACGGCGGTGAAGCACTGCTCGATCCGGGCGTGCGGCGCGGTCGTCATCGTGCCCCCGAGGGGTGCTTGCGGGCGTTGCCGAGGCCGGTGGTTGTGGTGCCGGTTCCGGTGCCGGGGCCGGGGTACGGGCCGGTGCCGGGGCTGGGGTGCGGGGTGAACACGGCGCGCGGGCTGGGGTCCGGGGTCAGGGCGATGGCCGGTCGCAGCCCGGTCGCGGCCCGGTCGCCCAGCAGGGTGAACCGGCCGTGCGCGAGGATCGTCGCCGTGGCGAGCTGTGCCTCCAGCAGCGAGAACTGCCGCCCCAGGCACTGATGGGGCCCGGCCCCGAAGGGGAAGTACTGCTGGACGGGCGGGCGCCGGCCCAGGAAGCGATCCGGGCGGAACTCCTCGGGCGCCTCCCACAGGGCCGGGGCGCGGTGGATGGCGTAGGTGCTGGCCAGGACGAGGTCGCCGGGCTCCAGCCGAACGCCGGCCGCTTCGACGGGGGTGTCGATGCGGCGAAAGAGCGCCCACGCGGGCGGGTGCAGCCGCAGCGATTCCTCGACCACCGCCAGCGTGTACGGCAAGGATCCCTGGGGGATCGACGGCGCGGCGCGCAGGGAGCGGAGGTCGGTGGAGCGGACCTCGTCGAGGGTGCGGGCCAGGGCCGGGGGAGAGCCGGCCAGGTTGTGGAAGATCCAGGTGAGCAGGGTGCCCATGGTCTCCACGCCGGCCACGAAGATCGACATCAGTTCCTCGCGCAGCACGTCCTCGGGGCGGTCGCCGAGCGCGTCCCCCCGCTGGTGCAGGGCGGCGACGAGCGACGGCAGGACCCCGTGGGCCGTGGCCGCCGCAGGCGCCTGGGCCGCCCGGTGCGCGATGAACTCCTCCAGCACCGCCCTGTCCCGGGCGAACGCCTCGCCGTCCGCGTCGGTGACGGTCTCCGGGGCGAACAGCCGCCGGTCCAGGTAGTGGACGGCCGTGTCCACCGTCGAGGCCAGGGACGCCAGTTCGGCGCCGGTCAGCTCCGGGTCCACGAGCCGGAGGATGATCTCGATGCTCAGCTGCTGGAGGGTGTGTCCGAGGTCGAACTCGCGGCCCGCCCCGGGCAGCAGCCGACGGCGGACGAAGTCCTCCGTGCTCTCCAGCACCAGGGTGTGCAACTCGGCCACGGCCCGGGCCGAGAACATCGGGCGCAGCAGGGCGCGGCGGTGGCGCCACTGCTCCCCGGAGGCGACCACGAACAGTCCGCTGCCCACCAGTTCGCGCAGCAGCCCGCGGTGGTTGCGGGTGCCGTGGGCGAGGGCCGCGGCGGCGACGGCGGGTTCCGCCGCGACGATCAGCCGCGTGCCGTCGTCCAGCGGGACGGCGCTGACCGTCCCCTCGTCGCGCAGCCGTGTCATCAGCCCCAGGGGGTCGCTGCCGAGCTCCTGGTCGAACTCCTCGTAGCCGACCGAACTCACGGTGATGCTCGCCATGGCTAACCCCGCCCCTCGGCGGACTCTTCCGCGTCTTCCGCGAGCGTGATGATCTGCTGGGAGTGGTCGTTCATCGTCCAGCCCTCGGCGGTGCGCACGGAGGTGCGCTGCTGCTCCGTGTAGCCCCTGCCCCTGTCGTGGAAGTGCCAGGCGAACGGCGGGCGGAGCAGCCGGCGCTCGACCGGGGTCCACTCCTCGCCCGGGAGGTCCTCGGGCACGGGCGCGGGAGCGGTGTGCTGCACCATGCCCGCGGTGTAGCGGCAGAAGACGACCCGGCGTTCGAAGTCGGCGGCCCAGGGCCAGCTGCCGTGGGTGGCGGTGTCCGCGAAGAGGACCACCGAGCCGGCCCTGACCGGGACACGGGAGACCCAGTCGCCGACCTTCTGCCAGGTCTGGAAGTCCTCCGGGATCTCGAAGGCCGACTTGTGGCTGCCGGGGACCACGGCGAAGCCGCCCTGGTCGGCGAGGGCGTCGGTGAGGCAGAACGCGACGATCAGGTGTCCGCCGTAGATCCGCCCGTCGCGGACCTGGTAGGTCAGCGGCGGGTACTCCCACGGGGTGTTGCCGTTGTGCAGGATCAGCGCTCCGGCGCCCTTGCGGGCGTAGAGCACCTGGCCCTCGTCGTAGCGCAGGTCGGGGCCGAGCACCTCCTCCAGGTGCGGCAGCACCTTCTCGTGGCTGATCAGGTCGCGCACCGGGCGCGGGGTGGTGTGGAGCGGGCCGGCGTTGGCGATGAACGGGTTGTACCGCTTGAGCAGCGGGTATCCGAGCTTGTTCTCGCCCTCCCACAGGCCGTGGCCGTCGAGGGCGGCGTTGACGGAGGCGAGTTCCCGCGCGGAGAGGACGTCCTCCAGGACCAGGTAGCCGCGCAGGTCGAACAGGTACTTCTGCTCTTCGTCCATGACTTTTCCCCTTGTGTCGGATGTGTCGGAGAGCGGGCGGTCGGGGCACGGGCGCGACGGGCGCACCGCGCGGGAGGTACGGCTGGGGCGTAGCTCAGCTCCGGTCGGGTTCGAGCTCCGCCAGGGCCCGGGCGAGGTGCCCGCGCAGCTCGGCCTGCGGGAAGAGGCCGACGGCTCCGGTCAGGAGCACCGAACACCCTCCCGAGCGGGCCGGTTGCACGTGGAGGACGAGGTCGAGGTCCGCCCAGTGCTCGGGCACGGTGTCGTGGTGCAGGTCGTCCGGCACCACGGCCGGGTTCTCCTCCGGCCCGTGGACGACCAGCCCGGCCGCGCAGACCGGCGGCCGGACCGCGGGGTCGACCGGATCGGCGAGCTCGGCGATGTGCAGCAGCGGCAGGTCGGCGTGGTCCAGGGCGGACAGCAGTGCCCGGTGGGCGTGGCCGGCCCCGGTGGCACCGAGCACCACCGGCAGCAGGTCGACGGCGCGGCCGACGAGCGATTCCTCGGTGGCCGCCGAGCGGTGGGAGACCGGCATGCCGATCACCGTGGACGTGCCGCCCGACATCCGGGAGACGATCCGGCCGAGCAGGTCGAGGAAGGCGGCCGTGGTGGTCGTCCCCGCCGTCCGGCCCGCCCGCTGGAGGCGTGCGTACGCGTCGGCGGGGAGGACCTTCCGCACCCCGTGGTTGCGGAAGGTCCTCGGGCCGGTGCGGCGCTCGGCGAACGGGTCCGGGGGGACAGCGCCCAGGCTGGTGCGCCAGTACCGTTCCAGCTCGGCGCGCCGGGCCGTGCGTCGGACGGCCCTGGCGCGGGCGTAGTCGCTGTAGCGCGGGGCCGGTCGGGGCAGGTCGCGGCCGGCGAGCAGGGCGAGGAGCTCGTCGGCGAGGATGCCCACGGAGGCGCCGTCGCCCCGGTGGCGGGCCAGCCTCAGCAGCAGGTGCCGGACGGTGCCGTCCTCCCCGGCCAGCAGGACGACCTCCAGCCCCGGTGATCCTGCGGGCAGCGGCCGCTCGACCAGTGCGGTGTCCCAGTGGACCTGGGCGGGCCGGTCCGGCAGCGGGGCCATGGGGCAGGGCTGCCACTCGTCGTGCTGTCCCGTTCCGGCGGCCTCCGGTGTCGCCTCCGGGGCTGTCGGCTGTAGGGCCTCGTGCCGGGCGACCAGTGCGCGGACCGCCCGCTCCACGTCCTGCGGATCCACGGGGGCATCGAGCCCCAGCAGCAGCGGAATCGGGGGAGCGGGGTGTCCGAGGGCGCGCTCCTGCTGGGCCACCAGGAGCTGTTCGGGCGTGCGGGAACCGTCGGCTCCGGCCTCGACGGGAGGGGGCGCGGCGGCGAGCAACGTCCTGACCTCGGTGGCGAGTTCGACGGCCAGCGGATGCGTCAGGACGGTGCGCACGGGGACCTCCACCCCGAGGCGCCGGCTCAGCGCGGAGGCGATCCGGGCCGCCCCCAGCGACGCCCCGCCGAGGTCGTAGAGATGGTCGTCCAGGGTGGCCGACGGCCGGTCGAGTGCCGCCGCGAACGCCTCCACCACGGCGGCGGCCACCCGGTCGTGGGCGGCGGCGGGGCCGGCCGCCGTGCGCGCGGAGCGCACCATGGCCAGCAGCGCGCGGCGGTCCGCCTTGCCGTTGGCGGTCACCGGCAGCCGCGGGAGCACCCGGATCTCGCCGGGCACCATGTACGGCGGGAGGGTACGGGCCAGATGGGCGCGCACCGCAGCCGGGTCCGGGGCGGGCTCGCCGGTGACGAAGCCCACCAGGCGGCTGACGCGTTCCCCGACGACGACGGTGGCCGCCTCCCGCACCCCCGGCGCGTCCACGACGTGCCGGTCGACCTCCTCCAGCTCCACCCGGTGGCCGCGCACCTTGACCTGGTTGTCGGTGCGGCCGACGAACTGCACGCTCCCGTCGGCGTTCCACCGCACCCGGTCCCCGGTGCGGTACATCCGCGAGCCCGGGGGACCGGTCGGGTCGGGCAGGAACCGGGCCGCCGTTTCGGCCGGACGGTCCCGGTAGCCTCGTGCCACCCCGGTGCCGCCGATGTACAGCTCGCCGGTGACCCCGATCGGTACCGGACGCAGCGCGCCGTCGAGGATGTGCAGGTGCACGCCGGAGATGGGGTGGCCCACGGGGGCGGTGCCGCCCTCGGCCCCCGCCGTGCACCGGTACGAGGTGGCGTCGATGCAGGTCTCGGACGGCCCGTACTGGTTGCGCAGTTCACCGCGGCCGACGCGCAGGTAGCGGTCGGCCTGCGCCGAGGGCAGCGCCTCCCCGCCGCAGAAGACGACCCGGGCCGGCAGCCGGCGCAGATCCTCGTCGTCCAGGGCGGCGAGCAGGGACGGGACGACGTCGACCACGGTCGCGGAGTGCTCCAGGGCTGCCTCCACGAGGGCGGCCGGATGCGCCCCGAGGTCGACGCCGGGGAAGACCACGCCGGCCCCGGCGACCAGCGGTCCGAAGCACTGCCACAGCGACGGGTCGAAGACCAGGGGAATGGTCTGGAGCACCCGGTCGGGGGCGGCGAGGCCGATCGCCTCGCGGCGCCAGGCGAGCTCGTTGGCCAGCGCCCCCAGCGGCACCGGGACGCACTTGGGCGTACCGGTCGTGCCGGAGGTGAACACCGCGTAGGCCAGGTCCTGCGGGCCCGTGCGGGCCACGGGCGGCACCGCCGCGCCGGTGGCCGGGAGCTCCCGCGCGCCCCCTCGGGGGAGCCGGATCGTCCGGAGTGCCTTTTTCGGCGCGCCGCCGTCGGCATGGTCCCCGTCGGCGTCGTGCCCGGGGCCGTCGGCGGTGCGGACGAGGAAGTCCGCCCGGGCGCTGCGCAGCAGGGCGCGGCGGCGTTCCGCGGGGTCGTCGGGGCGCAGCGCGATGATCCAGCCGCCGAGCCGCCAGACCGCCAGGGCCAGCGTCGGATAGTCGGCGCCCGCCGGCACGTCCAGGGCCACCGCGGAGCCGGGGCCGACCCCGGCCAGGGCGAGGTGGGCCGCCGCGCGCTCGGTGCGCTCGTGCAGCGCCCGGTAGGTGAGGTGACCGTCGGCGGCGTCCCGGACGGCGAACGCCTCGGGGGTGCGCCGCGCCCAGTCCGCGAAGGCCTCGTAGGGCAGGCGGGCCCCGGCCGCGGGCGGCGCCGTCGAGGCGGCCGCGATGGTCGCGCGCTCGGCCGGGTCGCGTGCGTCCAGGGCGGCCAGCGGCGCGTCGGGGGCGGCGAGGACGGAGGCGAGGCAGCGTCGGTAGGCCCGCCCGAGCCGGGCGAGGGCCGCGTCGGTGTAGTGCTGTGGGGAGCCGGTCAGCCGGACGACGGCGGTGTCGGCGTGTTCCGTGAGCTGCACGGTCAGCGCGCCCTGGTCCCCCTGGACGCGTACGGGCAGGGGGGTGACCGTGAGGGGGCCGGCCGGGCGCGGCCGATTGTCCTCGTGGGTCAGGACGAAGGCGGCGGCGGGTACGGGCACGGCGGTGTCGTCGGAGGTCAGGGGGAGGGTCGGGTGCTGCGAGCCGGTCAGGAGCTGCTCGCCGGTCCGCCGGGCCAGCGCGGCGAAGCCCAGCGCGGGCGGCAGGGGCAGGGCGAGGGGCATCGCGGAGACGAAGGCGCCCACGGTGAGGTCGTAGCGCTCCGCCGCCCGGTTGGCGGTGGGAACGCTCACGGAGGCCGTCCGGGTGCCGGTGACGGCGCTCCAGGTGGCCGCGAACGCGGCGAGCCACACCGCGTGCGCCGTGCAGGCGTGCCGCCGGGCGAACGCGTGGACCTGCCGGGTGAGGTCCGGGGACAGCGCCAGCTCGGCGTGCGGCATCCGGGCGGCCTGCTGCGCGGTGGCGTGCTCCGCGGTGGCCTGCTCCGCGGTGGCCTGTTCCGTGGCGGCCTGCTCCGTGCTGGCCGGGTCGACGGCGAAGGGGAGTTCGGCCCCGTCGTCGGCCCCGTCGTCGGCGCGCCCGCTGGAGCGGGCCCAGTGAGCGGCGTGGGCGGCCAGCGCGGCCCGCCCGTCCGGCGACTGCTCCCAGCGGACGTAGTCGAGGTGCTGGGCGCCCGGCGCGGGGAGGGTGGAACCGGGGCCGTCCCCGGCGGCGTACGCGTCCAGCAGGTCGTCGATCAGAACCCCCAACGACCATCCGTCGCAGACGGCGTGGTGGAAGGTCAGGAGGAGGGTGTGCTGCTGCGGCCCCTGGGCCAGCAGGACGGCGCGGACGTACGGGGGCCGGTCCAGGCGGAACGGGCGCGCCGCCTCGGCGTCGAGTGCCCGGTCCCGCTCCGGCGCTCCCGAGGGCAGTTCCCGCACCTCCAGCGGGATGCGGGCGGGCAGGTCGAAGCGCTGCCGGGGCACCCCGTTCTCCTGGCCGAAACGGGTTCGCAGGGCCAGATGGCGGGCGGCGAGGGCGTCCAGGCACGCGCGGAGCCGGTCGATGTCCAGCGGGCCCGCGAGCTGGAGGGCCAGGGGCACGGTGTAGGCCGCCGACGCGGCGGGGGACGCCTGCTCGGCGAGCCACATCCGGTACTGGGTGACGGAGAGGGGGTGGCTGCCGGCCACGGCCTCCGGGCGGGGCGGGAACGCCGGTTCCGAAGGCGCGAGTGACGGTACGGAAGCCGCCGGTGGCGCGGCCGCGGGGCTGCGCCCCTGGAGCCGGGCGGCCAGTTCGGCGCGCTGCCCGGGGGTGAGCCGGTCGAGGGGCGAGGCGGTCATCCGAGCTCCTCCCCGGCCTCGTCGAGGATCTGCTGGGCGATCAACCGCTCGACCAGCGCGTACTGGAGCCCGATGGACCGGGCCCGCAACAGCTCGCCGACGGGGACGTCGACGCCGAACCGGCGGCTCATCCCGCGCGCGAGCCGGGCCACGGTGAGCGAGTCACCGCCCAGCTGGAAGAAGTCGGCCGTGTCGGGCACGTCGGTCACCCCCAGCTGTTCGGCCCACAGGGCGCGGAGGATCGCGACGGGGGTGTCCGCGACGGGGGTGTCCGCGACGGGCTCGACCGCGCCGGCGACGGCCGCCCGGGCGGGTGGTCCGGGCGGTGGTCCGGGCGTCGGGGCGGCCGGCACCGGGTGGCGCGGGCCGTGGAACGGATAGGTCGGCAGCGGGATGGAGCGCCCCGGCGCCTGGAGCGGGACGAGGTCCAGGGGGAGGCCGGAGCACCACAGCCGGCCGATCGCCGCCAGCACCGGGCGGGCGGTGGAAGCGGCCGGGGCGTGCGCCGATGCGGCGGGGGCGGGCGGCGAGGAGCCCAGCAGCGGGATCGCGGGCAGCCCGGCGGCTTCCGCGAAGCCGCTCAGCACCCGGCCGGGCCCCACCTCGACCGCGACGGCGTCGGGGAACTTCGCCCGGGCCGTCGCCAGCGCGTCCGCGAAGCGCACCGGCCGGCGGGCGGCCCGGGCGAAGTGGCCGGGGTCGGTGAGCGAGCCCTCGGGCAGCAGCTGCCCCTCCGTGTTCTCGATCCACGGCAGGGCGGCGGGGCGCACCTCGGCGGCCGTCGGTGTGCCCCGCAGCGCGTCGGCCGCCGGTTCGATCAGTGGGGAGTGGAAGGCACGGGACGACCGCAGCACCTTGGCCGCGTACCGGCCGCCGATCCGCTCCCGGAAGGCCGTCACCGCCTCGGGGGGCCCGGCGAGTACGGTGCTCGTGGCGGCGTTGACCGCCGCGACGCCCAGCTCGGCGCCGGTCTCGGCCAGCAGGGCCCGGGCCTCGGCCTCGCCGCAGGCCAGGGAGACCATCGCGCCCGGGGCGCAGTCCTGCATCAGCTGGGCCCGGCGTGCCACGAGACGGGCCGCGGTGTCGAGGGCGAGGGCGCCGGCCAGGGTCGCCGCCGTGATCTCCCCCAGGCTGTGCCCGAGCAGCGCGCAGGGCACCAGGCCCAGGGCGAGCAGCGCCGTCCCGGCGGCGTACTCGACGGCGAAGAGCGCGGGCTGGGCGAGCGCCGTCCGGGCGAGCCGTTCGGCGGGGAAGGAGGCGTCGTGCAGCGCCTCGTCGACCTCGCGGGCGAGCCCGGGGGAGAAGGCGGCCAGGCAGGCGTCCAGCGCGTCGGCGAACGGGGGCAGGGCGGCGGCGAAGGGCGCCGCCATGCCGGGGAACTGCGTTCCCTGCCCCGGGAAGAGCAGCAGCGCCGGGGCGGGGTGCGTGGCGGGTTCCGGTGCCGGCTCGGCCGGGGCCCGCAGCGCCGCCACGACCTCGGCCACGTTCGCGCCCACCGCCGAGGAGCGGTAGGGGAGTTCCGACCGCCGGGCGAGGGTCCGGCCGACGTCCGCCAGCGAGGGCGCGGCTTCGACGTTCTCCAGGTGCGCGGCGAGCCGCTCCCGCATGCGGGCGAGGGCCCGCGGGTCCTTCGCGGAGAGCACCACCAGCCGTTCCCGCCCGGGCGGCGGGGCGGGCGGCGCGGCGGCCGGCTCCGGCGGCTGCTCCACCAGCATGTGCACGTTGGTCCCGCCCACGCCGAACGAGCTCACCGCGGCCCGGCGCGGCTGCGGGCCCCGCCACGGCCCGGCCTCGGTGGGCAGGGACAGCGGCGAGTCCTCCCGTTCCAGTAGCGGATTGGCCCGGCTCAGCCCGGGAAGCGCGGGCACGTACCCGTGCCGGAGCACCAGCAGCGCCTTCACCAGCCCGGCGAGTCCGGCGGCGGCGTCGAGGTGGCCGATGGTCGCCTTGAGCGCGCCGACCGGGATGCTGCCGGGAGCGGCACCCAGCGACCGGTACACCGCCGAGGCGGCGGACCACTCGATGGGGTCGCCGACGCGGGTGCCGGTGCCGTGGCTCTCCAGGTAGCCGACGGATGCGGCGTCGACGTCGGCGGCGGCGAGCGCGGCGCGGATCGCCTGCTCCTGGCCCGCCGCCGACGGCGCGAGGAAGCCCGCCTTGGTGGTGCCGTCGTTGTTGACGGCGGAGCCCAGCAGCACTCCGTGCAGGGGGAGCGGGCCGTCCGCCACGTCCTCGTGGCGGCGCAGGACGACGCCCAGCGCGCCCGAGCCGCCGAGGGTGCCGTCCGCCGAGGCGTCGAAGGGGCGGCAGTGCCCGCTGAGCGACATCACTCCGCCGGCCATGGGCAGGTGCCCCGCCTGGGGGGCGTTGGCCGACGCGGCGAGCACCAGGGCCTGGTCGCACTCCCCGTTGTTCAGCGCCTGGACGGCCAGGTGGGCCGCGACGAGCGAGGAGGAGCAGGCCGTGAGGACGGTGAGCGCGGGCCCGGTCAGCCCCAGTTTGTAGGCGATGCGCGTCGCGAGGAAGTCGCGTTCGTTGACGAGGAGTGCCTCCTCGAACTCCGGGGGCGCCAGCGAGCCGGAGGCCAGGAGCGCCCGCAGATGACCGCTGCCGCTGGCGGCCGCGTACACCGCCGTCCGCAGCCCGTCGCCAGCCGTGACGCTGTGGCCGGCGTCCTCCAGGGCGGCCCAGGCGCACTCCAGCAGCAGCCGGTGCTGCGGGTCCGTCAGCCCGGCCTCGCGGGGGCTGACGCCGAAGAACTCGTGGTCGAAGCGGTCGGCATCGTCGAGCGGCCCGTGGACGGGGACGTAGGCCGGATCGTCGGCGAGGGACGCGGGGACGCCACAGGCCGACAGCTCCTCCCGGCTCAGGCGCCGGGTCAGCACCCGCCCGTCGCGCAGGGCCTGCCACAGCTGTGCCAGATCGGCCGCTCCGGGGAAGCGCCCCGTCATGCCGGTGACGGCGATGTCGAGGGAACGGTCGCGGTTCATCGGTCGGCCTCCTGGGCGCGGCGGTCGCGGAGCGTACGGGCCGCGTCGCCGCGTCGGCGACGGGACGATCCGGCTGAGGGCGGTGGTTCCGTCCCGGGGGCGGGCGGCGCGGCCGTCGTGCTGCGCGCCAGTCGGGCCGCGAGGTCGGCGACGGTGCTGTGGCGGAAGAGGTCGAGGATCGGCAGCCGGACGCCGGTGTGCCGGTGCAAGGCCTCCTGGAGCGCCGGCACCAGCAGCGAATGCCCCCCGAGGTCGAAGAAGTTGACGTCGCCGGGAACGTCGGCGACGCCCAGGACCTCCCGCCACGCCGCGGTGACCGCCGCGTGCCCGGGCGACACGTCCCCGGCGGGCCGGGCGAGCGCCGAGGCCCGGCGCCGGGCCGCCTCCTGCTCCAGGGCCCGCCGGTCGACCTTGCCGTTGGGGGTGACGGGCAGCCGCTCCAGCCCGTGGACCACGGCGGGGACCATGAACTCCGGCAGCAGCTCCGCGACTTCGCGCCGGATGGCCTCCGGCCGCCCGCCGCCGGTGACGAAGCCGACGAGGCGCGCGCCGCCGTCGGCGACCACGGCCGCCTCCCGGACGCCCTCGGCGCCGCGCAGCGCCGCCTCCACCTCGGCGGGCTGCACCCGGTGGCCCCGGACCTTGATCTGGTGGTCCAGCCGGCCGACGAAGGCGAGCGCCTCCGGCCCCTGCCACCGCACCCGGTCGCCCGTGCGGTACATCCGGGCCCCCGGCTCGCCGCCGAACGGGTCGGGCAGGAAGGCGCCGGCCGTCTCGGCGGGCCGGCCGACGTACCCCCGGCCCACGCCCGCGCCGCCGACGTACAGTTCGCCGTCGACCCCCGGGGGGACGGGGCGCAGGGCGTGGTCCAGGACGTAGAGGCGGTAGCCCGGCACCGGGCCGCCGATGTCGACGGCCTCCGGCCCGTGGTAGCGGCGGTAGCTCGCCCAGACGGTGGCCTCGGTGGGCCCGTACTCGTTGACCAGCGCCACCCGGGGCAGGACGGCGAAGTGGCGCCGCAGCAGCTCGTCCGGGAGCGGCTCCCCGGCCGTGACGACCTCGCGCAGGCTGCGCACCGCGTCGGGGCCGGCCCGGTCGGCGGCGGTGAGCAGCAGGGCGTGGAGCGAGGGCACGCACAGCAGCCGGGTGACCTCGTGCCGGGCGATCAGCGCGACCAGGGCCTCGGGGTCGCGGACCTCGTCGTCGCTCGCGACGACCAGGCGGCCACCGGCCGACAGCGTCCCCCAGATGCCGACCGCGGCCGAGTCGAACGCCGCGGGCGATAGCAGCAGGAAGACCGGCCGCCCCGGATAGACGGTGCGGCGGGCGGCCGTGGAGGCGGCCAGCGTGCCGTGCTCGATCACCACGCCCTTCGGCCGCCCGGTCGTGCCAGAGGTGTAGATGACGTACGCGGGATCGTGCGGCCCGGGCGGGAGGGGGACGGCGGGCTCGGCGCTCCGGGCGGCCGTCGGCTCGGGCGTCGGCGCGGCACTCCGGTCGCTCCCCGGCTCGGCGCTCCGGTCGGTCCGCAGATCTGCCGCCGAGGACAGCGGGAGCAGCGGGACCAGCGGCAGCCCGAACGACGCCGCCCGCCCGGCCATGGCCGCGTCGGTGACGACGGCGGAGGCCCCGCAGTCGGCCAGGCACGCCGCCATGCGGGAGTCGGGGTGCCGGGGATCGAGCGGGACGTACGCGGCACCGGCGAAGTGCACGCCGAGCAGCGCGGTCATCAGGCCCGCGGACCGCTCGGTCAGCACCGCCACCCGGGCGCCCCGGCCCGCGCCCCGGGCGGTCAGCCGGGCCGTCAGCCGGGCGGCGAGGTCCAGGGCGTCGGCCCGCAGCCGCCCGTACGTGAGCTGCTCGCCCCCGGCGACCACGGCGGTCCGCTCCGGTGCCTCCCGGGCGATCCGGGCGACGAGCTCGCTCACCGGGACCACCGGCGCGAACGGCTCCGGGCCCCGCCCCCACTCCAGGGGCAGGCGCCCCGGGTCCAGCGCCACGGGGAGCGCGGCCGGCGCGGAGGGCTCGGCGGCCAGCGCGAGCAGCGCCCCGCGGATCCGCTCGGCCAGCTGCCAGGCCTGGTCCGTCGTCCACCGGTCGGTGCGGTGGAGCACGTCCAGCCGGGCGCCGTCAGGGGTCTCCCGGAGCAGGATCTCGACGTCGTACTTCGCGATGGCCGCCGGGATCTCCACCGAGCGGGCGCGGACGCCGGGCGGCGCGGCCGTCGCCGTGGCCGGCTGCTCATGGTCCACCAGCACCTGGAACAGGGGGGCCTGCCCCGGACCGGCCCGCAGACCGAGCTCCCGGACGAGTTCGTCGAAGGGGTGCGCGCGGTGCGCGTGCGCCCGCAGGAGGGCCGCGTGCGCCTGGGCGACCGCCTCGCCGGCGGTGCCGCCGGGGCGGGGGCGCAGCCGTACCGGGACGGGGTTGACGAAGAGGCCGACGGCCTCGCTGAAGCCGGGCGGTCGGACGTCCATGGTGGTACCGACCAGGACGTCGCCCGCCGCGCCGTACCGGTCGGCCGTCACCGCGAACGCCGACAGGACGAGGACGAGGGCCGTGGTGCGGTGCGTCCGCGCCGCCTCCGTCACGCGCCGCCACTGCGCCGCGTCCAGCGGGACGCCGACCGTCGCCGCGGTGCGCCGGTGCGGGCCCGGCCGGGGCCCGCCGAGGGCGACCGGCGAGTGGGCGCAGACGCCGGCGAGCTCCTCGGCCCAGAACCGGCGCAGCCGTTCGGCCTCGGCGGGCGACGGCCCGGGGACGGCGCCCGCCGGGGCGGGCGGGAGCGCCGGGCCGCCGGCCAGCCGGCTCAGCAGCTGCTCGGTGATCAGCTCCGTGGAGCGGCGGTCGAGCACGAGGTGATGGCCGACGAAGACCAGCACGTGGTCCTCGGGGCCGGTCCTGAGCACCCGCAGCTCGACCAAGGGCTCCTCGAACAGGTCGAAGGGCCGGTGGGCCACGCGCCGCAGGTGCTCCGCCAGGGCGTGCCCGGGTACGTCCCGCACGCTCACGGTGAACGCGGTGAGGGGCCACTGTCCGCGCCCGGGGGCCACGTCGTCGTCGATGACCCGCAGCCGCGTCTCGGGGTGGGCGGTCAGCACGTCGCGCCAGGCCGACTGCAGGCGCGCGGGATCCAGCGGACCGCTCAGCCGCAGCGCCCAGTACACGGTGAACTCGTGGCTGTCCGGCTCCGCCCGGTGCAGCAGCCACAGCCGCCGCTGGGCGGCCGACAGACCGGCGGGCGCAGCCGTGGACGGGCCCTCGCCGCCGGCGGGCGCGGCCCGCGCGATCAGGTGCCGCAACCCTTCCGGTGTGGGGTCGCCGAAGAACGAGGCGAGGTCGACGCGCACCCCGCACTCCTGGTTGACCTCGGCGACGAGCCGGGCCGCGTCCAGTGAACTCCCGCCGCAGGAGAAGAAGTTGTCCCCGTTCGAGGCGGGCGGGCGGCCGAGCGTCAGCGCCCAGAGCCGGACGACGGGGTCCGCGTCGCCCTCCGGCGGCCGCACGGGCGCGGGCACGGGCAGGGCACGCTCGTCGACCTTTCCACTGAGCGTGAGCGGGAACGCGTCGACGACCTCGATGTGCGCGGGCACCGCGGCGGGCGCCAGCCGCCGGGCCGCGAGGCCGCGCAGCTCCCCCGGCACCGGAACCGGCCCGGGGCGGCGGGGGGTGACCCAGGCGAGGAGCCCCGCCGTCCCGGTCGGGCCCCGCCGTGCCACGTAGGCGTCCTGGACGCCCGGCGCGCCGCGCAGCACCTCCTCCACCTCGTACGGGTCGACCCGCTGGCCGCGCACCTTCAGCTGGTGGTCGGTCCGGCCGTGGTAGATCAGGTGTCCGTCGGCGCCGAGGGTGACGCGGTCCCCCGTGCGGTACATCCGGGCGCCAGGTGCCGGGGCGAAGGGGTCCGGGAGGTAGCGCTCGGCCGTGAGAGCGGGCGCGTTGAGGTAGCCGCGGGTGACCAGCGGCCCCGCGAGATACAGCTCGCCGCGGGAACCGACCGGCACGGGGCGGAGGTCGGCGCCCAGCACGTAGGCCGAGGTGCCGTCGAGGGGCCGGCCGATGCTGGGGCTCCCGTACTCGTCGAAACCGCACCACGTGGTCTGGATCGTGACCTCGGTCGGACCGTAGCCGTTGGACCCCCTGACACCCAGCTCGCGCAGCCTGCGCCAGGTCGTGGCGTCGACCGCCTCGCCCCCGAAGTCCAGCTCCAGGCCCGTGCGTTGGAACATCCCCTCGACGCCGAAGGGGCGCATGGCGGCGAACATCGACGGCGAGGTGCTGAGCAGGCGCACGTCGTTGCGCTCGACCCACTCCACCAGCGCCTGCGGATCGCGGTACGTGGCCTGGTCGGCCACCACCAGGCAGCTGCCCCGGAAGAGGTAGAGGAGCTGCTGGAAGAAGACGTCGAAGGAGACGGCGGCGGTGACGCCGACCCGGGCGGCCCCGGCTCCGGCCGGCTGCGCGTCGACGAGGACGGCGAGGCCCCGGTGCTCGACCATGACGCCCTTGGGGCGGCCGGTGGTGCCCGAGGTGTGCAGGACGTACGCCAGATCGTGGGGGCGGGCGTCTTCGGTGTGCGCGTTCTCGGTGTCCGGGGCCTCGTCGTGCGGATCCTCGGTGTCCGGGGCCTCGGTGTGCGCGTCCTTGATGTCCGGGGCCTCGTCGACGATCGTGAGCGAGGCGTCGAGCCGGTGGCGCGACGCGGGGTCGCACAGCACGACACGGGTGCCGGTGTCCGCCACGACGTAGGCGAGACGGGAGTCGGGCTGGGAGGGGTCGAGGGCGACGACATGGGCCCGCACCCGCCACGCCGCCAGCACGGACGCGACCAGGGCGACGCCCCGCTCGCGCAGGACGCCCACCGCGGTGCCCGGGCCCGCGCCGTGGCGGCGCAGGGCGGCGGCGAGCCGGGCGACCTCGCGGTCCAGGCCGGCGAAGGTGAGAAGGTCGTTGCCGCACCGCACCGCGGGCCGCTGAGGTTGTGTGCGCACCCAGGCGTCGAACCGCTCCATGAGGGGCTGTGCGTGCTCTGACGGATCGGTCGGCGCGACGATCAGGGACGGCGTCGCCGCGCTCGTCGAGCGGGGCAGTGGTGCCCCGGGGTCGCGGGCGAGGGCGAGCAGGACCCGGCGGTAGACGGCGAGCAGTTCGGCGGCGGCCGCGTGGGTCGTGCCGCCGCGCATCCGGCGCGTCACCGTCACCGAGGCGTCGTCCGCCCGTAAGCAGAGGTCGAATTCGAGGTCGAAACGAGTGAGGCCGATCGTCGCGCCGGGGGGCCCGGCCGGGGGCGCGGCTTCGGGGGCTTCAGGGGTTCCGGGGGTTTCGGTCGCTTCAGTCGCTCCGGGCGCCTCCGGTGCGCCTGCGACGGGTGCCGTCACCGGCTTACGCACCGCTTCCATCGCGCGGACGGTGAGCCCGTCGAGTGCCGGCCCCGGGAGGGGGTCCCGCAGCTGGAAGCTGACGGTGAGTCCGGGCGTCGCGGCGTCGAAGAGGTCCGCGCTCTCGTGGATCGGCTCGTGCGCGTGGGACAGCGCCTCGGCGACGGTCCGCCGCACACCGTCGCAGAGCTCGGCGCCGGAGGCTCCCGAGGGCCACCGCTGCCGCAGCGGGACCATCCGCGCGAAGCAGCCGACCAGCGACACGGTGGCCGGTGTCCGGGAGGCGAAGGGCGTGGCGACCATGACGTCGGGGGCGTTGCCCTGCGTGGCGAACGCCGCGTAGAGGGCGGCGAGTCCCATGAGGTACGGGGTGACGCGCAGGCGGCGGGCCGCCGCGCGCACCGCGTCGGCCTCGTCCGGGGGCAGCGGGAGCACCAGGACGTCGGCTTCGGCCGTCCGGGGGCCCGGGGTGCGCGGCAGGGCCTCCGGCCACTGGGCGTCCGCCAGTTCGAGGGGCCAGAAGCGGGAGGGTTCCGCCGGCGCGGGCGGGCCAGGTGTCGTGGGCGGGGCCGCTGCCGCGGGCGGTGCCGGGGCCGGTTCCGGTGTGAAGGGGGGCCCGTCGGCGGTGCGGGCGTTGTACGCGGCACCGATGTCCGCCAGCAGGTTCTCCAGCGACGCCCCGTCGCACGCGATGTGGTGCACCAGGAGGGAGAGCACGTGGTGGTCCGGTCGGTGCCGGAACAGGTCGACGCGGACGGGGCAGTCGCGTCTCAGGTCGAACCGGTGGTGTCCGACGGGAGCCCAGGGCGCGGCGTCGGCCGTCGCGGCCGTGTCCACCGTGGCCGTGTCCACCGCGGTCCATCGCGGCTGCGGCGCGCCGGGAACCCAGGAGGGCACGCCGTCCTCGTCGACGAGCCGGCGGGCGAACACGGGGTGCCGGGCGACGGTCTCCTCGACGGCGCCCTTCAGGGCCTGCTCGTCGAGCTGCCCGCGCAGTTCCCAGACGCGGTGGATGTTGAAGGACTCCGGCTGGTCCCGACAGGTGAGCCAGATGCCGAACTCCGGGGCCGAGAGCGGGAATGCGAATTCGGCATCCGATGCCGGACCCGAATCCGAAACCAGGTCGCTCCTGTTCACTTCGGTTGCCCCTTCCGTACGTGCTGGCGGCACTCGGCCGGTGGTCCGAGTGCGGGGTGTCGAGAGGAGGAATGTCACTGTGTGGCCATCCGGGCACGGGGCTCTGAAAACTCGAAGAGTTCGCCCGTGAGCGGGCGGATGCCGGTGACGGCGAATTGAGAGGGGAACCGGGGGCGCGTACATGAAGGTGCGGTCGGCGCCCTCGGGGATCGGTGCCCCGGGTCGGACCTCCGGCCTGCTGGGGTCCGTTCACGAAACGAGTCTGTATGTACCCTGGGAGTTTTTCAAGAACGAGCAAACGGAATGTCTCATTCTCGCAGGTGCAGGGAAGGTGACTTTCTGGACATAGGTCCGCGCCTGCCTCTCCCGGCACCGGATCCAGTGCTTCCGCCGGTGCTCCTGCCACCTCGGAGCCCGCACAAGAGTGCACTTTGGGGCGAATCGCACCGTTGGTTTGAGTGAAACCTGTGGACCTTGCGAAGGTTGGTTAAAGGATGTTATATGGCTTGGTAAACGGATCTCCGGCCTGGATTGGTACACTTCTCGAAGGCTTGACCCCTGTGGTACGTTCCAGGCGAAGGTGTATCTGATCCGCGTCGTCGGCTGCGTACGGCGAGCGGAGACCCCTTATTTCGACAGGGTTCGACAGGAGTGGAAAATCCTGTGGATCGCGGACCTGAAGTCGGTATTCAGATGGCTCCCGCCAATTCATCGACCGCCCGCTTGGCGGGCGGCCGTGCCCCGTAGGCAATATCTCGACAGGGAGGTCTCATGGGTCTGCAATTCGGCTTCTGTTTCGGTACCTCGTTGCGTCATGACGTGACGCGGGACCACTTGTGGAAATTGCTCGACGCGGTGGAGCAGTACGGATTCGATTCGTTCTGGTTCTACAACAACAACGGGGACGACATGCCCCCGCCGCTTGAGCTGGCACGGGAAGTGGCCCACCGGACATCCGCGCTGGTCTTCGGTCCGCACGTCCTGGTCGCCGCCGGCCTGGAACCCTCCGCCGTGGTCCGCGAACTGACCGACCTGTACCGGCGGTCGAACGGCAGGTTCGTCGCCCAGCTCGGCATCGGCGGCCCCCGCGAGGCCCTCATCCGGGACCCCGCCGAGGCGGCCGCCGCCCTGGAGGACATCCTGCGCCGCCTGCGCCGCCTCGTGGGGGAGTCCGCCGGGGAAGCCAGCGGCAGCGGCCCGACCGGGGTGCCGCCCGTCTGGCTGGGCGGAGGCCGGGAGCGGACCGTACGGCGCGTCGCCGCCCTCGCGGACGGCTGGGTCCCCGCGTTCATCACCCCCGCCGAGTACCGCCGGCGCCTGAAGGTCCTGGACGAGGAGCGGCAGCACCTCGGCCGCACCGAGCACATCACCCGCGCGGTGCAGCTCGTCTACGTGCCGCCCGCCATCGACACCCCCGAGCTCCGGCGCGAGCTGGACGCCGAGGTCTCGGCCCACAAGCAGGGCTGCACCAGCCGCGACGTCTATGCCGTCGGCGGCGACCGGGCGTTGCGCGAGCGCCTGGCCGAGTTCGCGGACGTCGGCGTCGAACACGTCATCCTGGTCCCCGCCCGCGCGGTCCCCGACTGGGAAGCCGAGATCGCCCGGCTCCACCACACCGTCACCACGCTGTTCGGCTAGTGCTGTGACCGGGAACGTTCACCGGGTTTTGCCGGTGATGGTGTGGGCGACTTCGGTGGCCCAGGCGTCGAGGCTGCCGGGGAGTGGGCCGCTGGGTAGGGTGCGGCGGGGCGGTGCCTGGCGCTTCTTGTCGGACGGTGGGGCGTTGTGGGTGGTGGTGTCGGTGACGGCGTTGATGATGATCTCGTTGACGAGCATGGCGTGGGGCGCCGGTGTGGTCGTCGCCGAGGGCTTCGGCGGCGGCGATGAGGCCGGCTGGGGTCAGGCCCACGATCTTCTCGGCTCCGGGGTCGCCCGGCTCCAGGGCGCCGACCTTGTCGCCGTTGCGGTGGCGCGGCGGTGAGGTGAAGCCCCGTTCCTCGACCAGCGGCCGGGCACGGTTCGCGGGACGTCGCCATGCACAGTCTTGCCAACCGTCCGGTGCTCCCTGAATAGTGGGCGCCGAGACTCGGCGATCACGCCGGTCGGCTCTGCGACCGGGTTGGGGATTCGGTATGGCAAGGCAGGTTCGGGGGCCCGATTTCGGTGCGCTCCACCGTAGTTCTTCCGTCGTAGGCATCCCCGGGATGTTCTGGCAGCTCGGGCGACGGTTCGTCCTGGTGTTCTGCGTGGTGCTGCTCATCGGGCTGGTGGTAATGCGGCCGGACAACGCCGCAGTGAAGGCCGCGATCGTGGTGGGGATCCCGCTGGCGGTCTACGGCATCGCCTTCTCCTGGCGCCGGTTGGCCGGTCGGCTCGGCATGTGTCAGTGCTATCTCCGCGAGGACGGCGTGACCGTGACCGACCTCTTCGGCCGCGTCCGGGACGCGGCCGCGTGGCGCGACATCGCGACGGTCAAGGAGACCAACTCGGCGGGGATTCTCATGGCCTTCCGCCGCTTCGAGTTCCAACGCCATACGGGACATCAGTCGGCGGTGATCGTCCTCTCGATCCACCGCGCCTTCGCGAGGGACCTCATCCGCCTCGCCAACGAGAAGATCGGCCCCTCAGGGTCCTGACCCGGAGCGAGAGACGGTCGACGTGCGACGCCCAGGGTGAAGGTCCGTGGCCAGTCGGAGGCCTGGTCACGTAGCCCAGGTGGATCTGCGGCGGGAGTGATGCTGCGACCGGACCCGATCGCCAGGTTGCGTGATCATGCGGCGGGAGCGGGTCGTCCACCCCAGCGCAGGCTCCTCTCGCTGTGGATGCGTGCGCGCTCGCGACGTTGGGTGGCCAGCACGTCGGGGTGACGGGCGTTGGCATTGCGCCAGCGCAGGTACGCGTGCAGGGCCCGGGTCTGGACGGTGTGGTTGCGGTGGTTCGAGTTCGCGATCGTGAACTGTCTCAGCGGCCCGAAGTGGGCCTCGATCGGGTTGGCCCAGGACGCGTAGGTCGGGGTGAAGCACAGCTCGACCCGGTTCTTCTTCGCCCAGCGTCGGATGGTCTCGCCCTTGTGGGCGGACAGGTTGTCCAGGATGACGTAGATCGGGGCGCCGTCCGGGCGGGCCGCCCGGATCGATCTGAGCGCGGCCAGCGTGTTCGCGGCACCCTTCTTGCGGCGGTTGACGCCCCACAGGGTGTCGTCGCCGATCGAGTAGCAGCCGTGAAAGTACCGCACGCCGTGGGTGCGGTGGTAGGTCGCAGGGTGCCGCTCGGGGTGACCGGCGCGGGCCCAGCCGGAGCCTGCGGTGGGGCGGATACCGAGGGGTTGGGTCGGGGACGAGACGCCGTGCACCCTTGCAGGTGTCGGTCTTCCCGTCCCCGCCCGCCGAACCGGACGTGCCCGTTGGCCGGGCATCCG